>CADEER010000050.1:0-26340 GCA_902826395.1 uncultured bacterium | reverse complement strand
CGTCGGGCATCGCGTCTAGAGAGCTCGCGATCATAGACCTCGGCGGCTGTTAGGGATAAAAAAGGCTGCATGGTTGACGAGGTGATCAAGAACCTTCGCGAGGAGATGGAGCAGACGGTCACGGCGATGCGTCGCGAGCTCGGTCGAACGCGGACTGGGCGCGCTTCGACAGCCCTCCTCGAAGGCATTACCGTCGACTACTACGGCGCGACAACGCCGCTTATTCAGTTGGCGACCATCAACGTTCCGGAGGCGCGCCTGTTGGTCATCCAACCTTTCGACCGCAGCGTCATCAGCAGCATTGAAAAGGCGATTCTTCAGGGGGATCTTGGCTTGGTTCCGGCCAATGACGGCAAGATCATCCGTGTGCCGATCCCCGAGCTGACCGAGGAGCGTCGCCGCGACCTGGTCAAACATGTCCGAAAACTTGCTGAAGACTTTCGAGTCTCGATGCGAAATCACCGTCGCGATGCCATCGAGATGCTCAAGGTGATGCAGAAGGACAAGGACATCACCGAGGACGATCAGCGCCGCGCCCAAGACAAGATCACAGAGATGACGAAAGAGTTCATCGACAAGCTGGATGCGGTTCTCAAGGACAAAGAAACAGAGATCATGGAGGTGTGAGTGATTGAGCTCGATACCTCGTCTCTCGATCTGACGCGGCTACCGACGCATGTCGCGGTCATCATGGATGGCAACGGCCGCTGGGCGCAGCGCCGCGGAATGTCTCGCATCGAGGGCCACAAACGCGGCAAAGACTCGGTGCGAACGATAGTGGAAGCCACCCGCAAGCTGGGTATTCCCTATTTGAGCCTGTTCGCCTTTTCGACCGAGAACTGGGACCGGCCGCATCGCGAGGTCAATGCGCTGATGAGTCTGCTCCGGCGCTACCTTCGCTCAGAGATCGATCGCATGATGCACAACGAGGTGCGCGTAGTGGCGATCGGTGATGTCGCGCGTTTGCCATCGTCGGTGCGTGCTGAGCTTGAAACTGCCATCGAACGAACGCGCGACAACGGCAAGCTCACGGTCGGCCTCTGTGTCAGTTTCGGTGGTAGGGAGGACATCATTCATGCGGCACAGGCGCTTGCGCGCCGAGTCGCTGCTGGTGAGCTGGCGCCCGATGCGATCGATGAAGCCAATTTTTCAGCGGAGCTCGGTACCGCCGGAATCCCAGATCCTGACCTTTTGATCCGCACCAGCGGTGAGATGCGTATTTCCAATTTCTATCTCTGGCAATTGGCCTACACGGAGATCTACGTAACGGAGACTCTATGGCCCGAGTTCCGGGAAACGGAGTACGTAGCGGCACTTGCAGATTACCAGAGGCGTGAGCGGCGCTTCGGGCGGGTTCTCGAAGCATCGCCTTCCGATAAGCTTGGCGCGGCGCGGCGCGCCTGAGTCGCGCAACTTCGTCGCGATCTCCCTCCATGCTCGGCGCCCGCTTGGCGACGGCTGCTGTCGCGATCCCGATCCTATTGGCGATCATCTTCGGCCTGCCGCCTTGGGGCGTGGCAGTCCTCATCTTCGTGCTCGGATCGATCGCGGTCGCCGAGTACATGACGATGGCGTTTTGTGGACACGCGGCCGAACGTGCCCTCGGGGGATTGGTTGGCGTCGCCCTCCTCGCGGGACTCGTGTCTTTGCCAGGTCCCGGCTTGGCAGCCAATGCGGCGAGTTCCGCCGCTCTAGTCGTCTTGATGATGGCGACGGTATGGCGACCGAACGACATGGTGGCGGGCTTGCGCAACTGCGCCATCACTTGGCTCGGCATCGCCTATGTCGGCATCCTCGCCCACTTCGCATGGCTGCGTCATCTTCCCGACGGTTCTTATTGGGTCACGTTCGCAGTTGCTATTGGCATGGCGAGCGACACCGGAGCCTACTTCGCGGGGCGCGCCTTCGGCCGACGCAAGCTGCTGCCGCGTGTCAGCCCGAACAAGACGATCGAGGGGGCTGTAGGCAACCTGCTGGCGGGTGCCGCGGTCGGGGCACTCGGACAGATATTGGTCTTCCCAGATGAACGCTTTCTGGAGATGGTCGTTCTGGCAGTGGTGCTCGCTGCCGTCGGCCAGGTCGGTGACCTATGCGAGTCGCTCATCAAACGGGCATTTGGTGCCAAGGAGAGTGGTAACATCTTCCCAGGACACGGTGGTGTGCTCGATCGAATCGACAGTCTGCTTTTCCCGGTGGCCATCCTGTATTACTATCGCGCTCTGAGCTAGCCGCTTCAGCGGCGCCAAAGCCATCATGGGTATCGCCGGAATTCTCGCTGCCATCGCCGTTCTCGGCATCCTGATCGTCGTTCACGAGTTTGGGCACTTCATCGTCGCCAAAAAGACTGGCGTCGGCGTCCTGAAGTTCTCGGTCGGCTTCGGTCCGAAGCTGTTCGGCCGTACCGTCGGGGGCACGGAATACGTGGTCAGTGCGATTCCTCTCGGTGGTTTCGTCAAGATGGTGGGAGAGGATCCCGAAAGCGACGAACCGGTGGACGAGGCAATCTCGTTCTCCCATCAGCCGTTGTGGAAGCGTTGCGCCATTGTGCTGGCGGGTCCCGTGTTCAACCTGATCTTCGCTTTTGTTGCGATCTCAGCGATCTTCTTCGCGTACGGTGTGCCGATTCCCGAGGAGGGCGCCAAGGTCGGGTTGCTGCAGGAAGGCAAGCCGGCTGAGGCGGCGGGGTTTGCCAAGGGCGATCTCATAACAGGTATCGATGGCCGACCGATCGCTGCGTGGGACGAGCTGTCAGATGCCATTCGCGGTAGCGGAGGCAAGCCCCTCTCCGTCGAAGTCGAGCGGACGGGTCAGAAGCTCAATCTCACGGTCACTCCGGAGAAACAGGAGCAGAAGAATCTGTTCGGCGAGGTGACGGGACCCAGCTACTACGCGATCGGAATCGGCCACGCCACAGACCGTCGTTCCGTGGGGCCATTCGAAGCGATCATCAATGGCTTCGAGGAGACAATCTGGTTGATCGAAATGACGATAACCGGAGTCTACAAGATGGTGCGCAACGACATCCCCGCGTCTGAGATCGGTGGGCCATTGTTGATTGTCCAGACCGCGGGTGCGCAGGCGCAAGTGGGGATCGAGGCGCTCGGTAGGTTCACCGCCTTCATCAGTATCAATCTCGGGATCCTCAACCTCTTACCAATTCCGATTCTAGACGGCGGCCACCTGCTGTTCTTTCTGATCGAGGCAGTCATGAGGCGGCCGCTCGACCTACGCCAGCGGGAAATGGCCCAGCAGGTCGGCTTGGTGATTCTGATCGGTCTCATGGCGTTGGCCTTCTACAACGACATCGGCCGGCTGCTCGGGAGCTGGGGCTGAGCCGCTGAACGGTGGTCATACTCGGCATCGACACTGCGACTCGTACTGCCAGTGTTGGACTCCTAAACGGTGATCGACAGATCGCCGAACGCCGGCTGCCGGGGGCGCGCACTCTCGCAGCGACAATCTTGCCGCTCGTGCAGCAGACGCTGGCTGCCGCAAGCTGCCGGGTGGATTCCTTGGATTTGATTGCCGTTTCGGTTGGTCCGGGCTCATTTACGGGTCTCCGGATCGGCATCAGCGTCGCCAAGGGCCTGGCTTTGTCGACCGGGCGACCCGTGATTGGAGTTCCCACTCTCGAAGCGCTCGCCAATGCGGCGCTCGATCGGGGCGTCGATTCTAGCAGTGAGGTTGGGTGTGAGCCCGCTGCGCGCGCGTCCGGGGATAGGCGCGGTATCATCTGCCCAGTGCTCGATGCGAGGCGCGGCGAGGTTTACGGGGCGCTATTTCGCAGCACCGACGGGGTGCGAATCGAGCGCTTGACCGCCGACGTGGTGGTGGAGCCGCAATTCTTCGCTGCGGAAATCGGGAGGGCAGCGTTAGGTCAGGCTTGTGCAATCATCGGCGATGGGGGCGAGCAATACCGCCGATTGTGGGAACAATCGCCCCCCCGACAAATAGAGATTTTGCCCTTTTCCGACTTCCCACCCAGCGGCATGGTCGTCGCGCAGCTAGGGCGACGCCTTTTCATCGAACGAGGCGCCGATCCCGTCGAGTCGCTGGTACCGCTTTACTGTCGTGCTTCCGACGCCGAGCGCAAGCGCCTATCTGCGAAGGGTGAGCGGCCCCAGGAGTAGGCGGTGACATCTGGCGCGAAAGGGGAAGTGTCTGCCCCACGTGCGAAACACAAAATTGACAGGCCTGGAGGCCTGGGCTAAACGTCGCCATTGCCTATCGGGAGTGTTGGAAATTGGAGAAAAAAGACGAAGAGCTCATCCATAGTTTGGTCGATCGGGATCCGGAGCTCCGGAAGTACTATGAAGAGCACCTGGATCTCGAGCGTCAGCTCGAAGGGCTCCAGCACAAGGCGGTCCTGACACCCGAAGAGGATCTCGAGAAGAAGCGTATCCAGAAGGTCAAGCTGGCAGGTAAGGATCGCATCATGGAGATTCTAGCCCGTCACCGCGCCGCGAGCGTTTGATTTCGCGGAGGGTCGTCTCGGATTCGATCCGTCGGGATCGATCTGTGCGCTCGGGGCCGCCGAGAGGGGCGAGGTCGTAGATGCGACACACCATATCTGTCCTCGTCGAGAATCAGTTCGGCGTTCTTGCCCGAGTGGCGGGTTTGTTTAGCGGGCGCGGCTTCAACATTGAGAGCCTGACGGTCGCAGAGACGCTCGACCCGCAAGTATCGCGCCTCACATTGGTCACGCGTGGCGATGATCAGGTCCTCGCGCAGGTTACGCAGCAGCTCAACAAGCTAATCAACGTCATCAAGGTAATCGACTTTATCGATGCCAGCCACGTGAAGCGTGAGCTCGCGTTGATCAAGGTCAGAGCCAATCGGGAGAATCGCACCGAAGTCTCGCAGATCATCGAGATCTTCCGGGGTCGCATTATCGACGTCAGTCCGGAATCGTTCTTGGTCGAGGTGACGGGGGACGAGGAAAAGATCGCCGCGCTAATCGAGCTTCTGGTCCCTTTGGGAATCCAGGAGATCGCGCGCACCGGGACGGTTGCCATGCACCGAGGAATGCAATTGTTGAAGACCGCCCGGAATGAAAAGGAGAAGGTTGCATGAAGATTTACTATGATCAGGATGCGGATCTGGCCCCACTGCACGGCAAGACGGTCGCCGTGATTGGCTACGGCAGCCAAGGTCACGCGCACGCCAATAATCTGCGTGACAGCGGAATCAATGTTGTCGTCGGCCTTCGCAAAGATGGGACCTCTTGGAAGAAGGCCGAGGCGGCGGGTCTTGAGGTGCTCGAGCCAGGCGCAGCCGCGGCGCGTGCGGATATCGTGATGATGTTGGTTCCTGATGAGATGGGGGCGGAGATCTACAGTCGCGAGATCGAACCAGGGATGAAAAATGGGAAGTACCTGGCCTTCGCGCACGGGTTCAATATTCACTTCAAAGGCATCGTGCCGGACCCTGGAATCAACGTGTTCATGGTAGCGCCAAAGGGCCCCGGCCATCTCGTGCGCAGTGAATATCAGGCGGGACGGGGAGTTCCGTGCCTGCTAGCCATCCATCAGGATCCGAGTGGCAACACGCGCGAAATCGGCCTCGCGTACGCCAAAGCAATTGGTGGCACGCGCGCGGCGGTTCTCGAAACCTCGTTCAAGGAGGAAACGGAAACCGACCTGTTCGGAGAGCAATCCGTGCTCTGCGGTGGTCTCACCGAATTGATCCGTGCGGGCTACGAAACGTTGGTTGACGCTGGCTACAGTCCCGAGATGGCGTACTTCGAGTGCCTGCACGAGGTGAAGCTCATCGTCGACCTCATCTACGAGGGCGGCATCGCCAACATGCGTTATTCGGTATCCAATACGGCGGAGTACGGCGACATGACGCGCGGTAAGCGTGTCATCGGCAAGGAAGCTCGCCAGGCGATGAAAGAGATTCTTGGGGAGATCCAGAGCGGCAAGTTCGCCGAGGAATGGATGACTGAACACCGTGTCGGTTCACCTCATTTTCGTGAGCTACGCACCAGCGCGGAGAAGCATCCCATCGAAGAGGTTGGCAGCAAGCTGCGCGGTATGATGCCGTGGCTCAGCTCGGGCCGTCTGGTGGATCGCTCGAAAAACTGACGTGTCGACCACGCCCGAACGATTGCGCTCCATACATGAGCGGCGGGTCCGGCGGGGGTTCTATATTCTTCCGAACCTGTTGACGACGGGCGGGCTCCTCGCCGGCATGTACTCGCTGGTGAGGTGCCTGCATGACGACTACGTCGCGGCTGCTGTGGCGATCATTGCCGCCAACGTATTCGACGTATTGGACGGTCGTGTTGCCCGGGTTACGAAGACGACGTCGGAATTCGGGTCGCAGTACGACTCGTTGGCCGACCTCGTTGCGTTCGGGGTGGCGCCAGCCATCCTGTTCTATCGTTTTGCTCTGGAGCCTTGGGGATCGCTTGGATGGTTGGCGGCGGCTCTTTACGTCATCTGCGGCGCGCTGCGCTTGGCGCGTTTCAACGTGCAGCGCGACGAAGTCGCGAAGCGGAACTTCGTCGGATTGCCGATCCCTGCTGCCGCCGAGGTGATCGCAGCGTCCGTACTGCTCTATTTCTATCTCTTCGCGACCGCGCCAACGATGGCGGATGATCCGGTGCGGCGATCCGGATGGCTCATCACCTGCTACCTGCTCGCGATCCTCATGGTGAGCGGCTTCCGTTACTTCAGCTTCAAAGAGTTCGAGCTGCGTCACCGGCAGCCGTTTTCCGTGCTGATGGCGGTCATCGTGCTGCTGATCGTCTTTCTCGCCGAACCGCAGTTCTTTCTCTTTGTAGGATCGGTCGGGTATGCGGCATCGGGGCCGATCCGTTCGTTGGCCGGTCGAGCTAGCCGCGGCGGCCGGCGCGACGACGGCGCTGGCAGCTTGACAGGTACGAGCGACTCCTCTAGCTTCCGCGCATCATGACGTTTGCTTGCCAGACTAGTGACCGACTTCTGGGCTTGGGACTCTTCCTTCGATGCCCCGGCTCCGGTGTGCCTGTGTCGAGCTGACGTCTCGCACGTGCCACGGGCTGGGGATTTGCCCGTGGCTTTGTAAATGACGGTCCTGATCGGGCCACGGGCAAAGCGCTCGTGGCCTTTTTTATTACGAATGCCCGCGGCCTTTCCCCAGGCGCGCAGTGGGCTTTGGAGAGTTAGGGGAATCGACCAATGACGACGAAGACCGAGCAAGTGAAGATCTTCGACACGACCCTGCGCGACGGCGAGCAATCGCCCGGAGCGACCATGACTGTCGACGAAAAGTTGGTGATTGCGCGCCAACTCGAGAAGCTCGGGGTCGACGTGATTGAAGCCGGCTTCGCGGCGGCTTCCGACGGCGACGCTGCCGCGGTTGCACGTGTCGCCGAGGCGGTGAGGGGGCCAGTTGTTCTAAGCCTATCCCGCACCAAGGAAAGCGATATCGAGCGGGCGATCCGTTCCGTCGAAAAGGCCCGCCGTCCAGGGGTACACATCTTCATTGCGACCTCAGATCTGCATCTTCAGCGCAAACTGATGATGAGCCGCGAAGAGGTGGTGGATGCGGCGTGCTGGGCCATCGAGTTCGCCAAGAGGCACGTCGACTACATCGAGTTTTCGGCGGAAGACGCCTCACGCAGCGAACGCGACTATCTCACGCACGTCTTCGCCGAAGTGATCAAGGCCGGAGCCGGGACGCTGAACGTGCCGGATACGACCGGCTATGCGATGCCATCCGAGTTCGGCGAGCTGATCCGTCATCTCATCGAGAACACCGAGGGGGGGCGGGGAGTGACCTGGAGTGCCCACTGCCACAACGATTTGGGCCTGGCGGTCGCCAATTCGCTGGCAGCCGTCCGCAACGGCGCCCGCCAGGTCGAATGCACGATCAACGGGATTGGCGAGCGCGCCGGCAATACGTCACTCGAGGAAGTTGTCATGGCTCTGAAGACTCGAGCGGATGTCTTCCCGGACGTGACGGTCGGCGTCCATACCGAGCAGATCTATCCGTCGAGCCGCCTGCTGTCTCAGATCACGGGAATCGCCATCCCGATCAACAAGCCCGTCGTGGGGGCGAATGCATTCGCCCATGAAGCCGGGATCCATCAAGACGGCGTCCTCAAGGATAAGTCGACGTATGAGATCATGCGTCCCGAGTCGGTCGGCATCGAAAGCAACCGATTGGTCCTGGGCAAACACTCCGGACGGCACGCTTTCGTCGAGCGGCTGAAAGTATTGGGTGTCGACCTGGCTGACGTCGACATCGTCAAAGCTTTCGACCGATTCAAGGCCCTGGCCGACCGCAAGAAGAACATTTACGACGAGGATATCCTGGCTTTGTTGGCGGAAGAGAGCGGCCGCGCACCCGATCGCTACGAGTTGATCGACCTCAGCGTGCAGCACCAGGCGACCCACGTCCCGCAGGCGACAGTGCGGTTGCGCATCGACGGAAGCGAGCAAGTGCAGTCGGAGAACGGTGATGGAATGGTCGATGCCTGCTTCAAGGCGATCTCGGCAATCGTCGGGCAGGCACCGAAGCTCGATCGCTATCAGGTAACGGCTATCACCGGCGAATCCGAGGCGCAGGGTGAAGCGACTTGCTCAATCAGCGACGAGGGCATTCGAGTAAACGGCAAGGGCGTTCATACGGACGTCATCATGGCCAGTGCGCTTGCATACGTGAACGCTCTCAACAAGCTCGAGTACCGGCGTCGACACCAAAAGCAGGTACGTGTCGAAGGCCCCTAGTCTGCGAGAAGACGGGTCGCGAACACAGAAACGATGGAAGGTAGTGGGCAGCGGAGGGTCGATCCCTCCGCTGCCGTGACTGCGCAACCGCAAGAGGAAACTATGCCAGAAGCGACGATCGCAATTTTCCCCGGCGATGGGATCGGCCCCGAAGTGACCGCCCAGGCCCGCGCAGTACTCGAACGGTGCGCGCAACGCTTCGCCATACCCATGCGCTTCATCGAGGCGTCGGTGGGTGGTGCTGCGATCGATGCGACGGGAACGCCGCTCCCGGCCGACAGCCTCTCTCTGGCGCGGGATGCTGACGCGGTGCTGTTGGGGGCGGTCGGCGGGCCCAAGTGGGACGATCCGCGCAGCGAGGTACGGCCCGAGCAGGCGTTGCTCGGTCTGCGTCGCGAGCTGCAGCTGTTCGCCAACTTGCGACCGATCCAGGTGTCGCCGAGCGTGGTCGATGCGGCGCCATTGCGGCCCGAGCTGCTGCAAGGTGTGGACATCCTGTTCGTTCGCGAGCTGACCGGGGGCGTGTACTTTGGTCGACCGAGCGAACGTCGCCAGGGCAAGGCGGGCCGCGAGGCGGTCGATACCGTCGTCTACGATGAAAGCGAAATCCTCCGCGTCGTCGACCTCGCCTTCTCGATTGCGACTCAGCGTCGCAAACGTGTGACGCAGGTCGACAAGGCGAACATCCTCGCAACCTCGCGTCTCTGGCGCGAAGTGACGCGCGAGGTGGCGAAAGGCTATCCGGATGTAGAGCTTGAGGATGTCCTCGTGGACGCGATGGCCATGCATCTCCTGCGCCGGCCGCGTGATTTCGACGTCGTCGTAACCGAGAACATGTTCGGCGATATCCTCACGGATGAAGCGTCGGTTCTGTCGGGTTCGCTAGGCATGCTGCCGTCCGCATCGCTGGGCGCTGGTAGAAACAGGCTGGGCCACCGCGCCGGTCTGTACGAACCGATCCATGGCTCAGCACCCGACATCGCGGGACGCGACCTCGCCAACCCGCTTGGCTCGATCTCGTCGGCCGCGATGTTGCTGCGCCATTCGCTCGGCAACGAGGAAGCGGCAGCCGCGGTTGAAGCAGCAGTGAGCAACGTGCTGGAAGACGGGATGCGCACTGCCGACCTGCGCCAGCCCGATACGCGCCAGGTAGGTTGTGCGGAGATGGGCGACGCTGTGCTCGCGAGATTGGGATAGTCATGGGTGAGCGCGGCTTTGTAGTGGCCATCGTCGGTGCCGCTTCGGAGCTCGGCCGGGACCTGCGTGAGGTTCTGCTCGACCGCACCTTCCCGGTGTCGGAATGGCGACTGTACGACGATACCGAGGTGATCGTCGCTCTGGACGATGACGAGCAGGCGCGCGCCATTCTGCCGTATGAGCGGCTGAACCTCGCTGGGGCCGACTTGGTGTTCTTCTGCGCCGGTGCGGAGCACACTACTCGCTTCTCTGACATGCCGGAGATGACAGGGGTCGCGATCGACTTGGGCCAGACGCTTGCATTGCGCGACGACGTGGCGCTGGTTGTGCCGGAGGTGAATGCCGAGATTCTGGAGAATGTCTACGATCAGCGACTCGTGGCGACGCCGCTGCCCGCGGCGACGGCGCTCGCGGTTGCTCTCGCACCGATCGAGCAGTCGTTGCGATTGCGGCGGCTGACCGCGACGTGTCTTGAGCCGGTATCCAGCAGCGCCGGCGGCGTACGGGAACTGGCGCGGCAGACCGCGGATCTCTTGAGCGGACGGGAGGCGGAGCCCCTGCTATGGCAGTCGCGGATTGCGTTCAACTTGATTCCGCAGGTGGGCGAGTTCGGTGGAACCGGTGCTACCGATTGCGAGTGGCAGGTGCAGCGGCAGCTGCGCCGCATTCTCGATCTGCCCGACCTGCCGGTTTCCGTTCATGCGATCCGCGTTCCGACCTTCTACGGCCACGGTATCGTTGTCGATGTAGAGACCGAAGAACCGGTCGACACCGAATCCGCGCTCCAGTTGTTCCGCGGTGCGCCGGGCCTGTTGCTACACGAGGGGGAGCGCGAAGCGGCGAATTATCCGACCCTGAGCGAAGCGGTCGGATCCGAGGCGACCCACATAGGTCGCGTCCGTGAAGACCCAACCGTGCCGTGCGGGCTCAGCTTCTGGTTGGCAATCGACGGCTTGCGCAAGGGGACTACGGTCAACGCGGTCCAGATCGCCGAGTGTGTGGCCCGCGAGCTGCGCCGGCGGCCGTGACCTGGCCGCTCTTGTGCTGTGATGCAGTTCCGTCTGCTCGTCGCTTACGATGGCGGCGACTTCGCTGGTTGGCAGATCCAACCCGACGAACGAACGGTGCAGGGGGAGCTGGAGGCTGCATTGCGCGAGCTCCTCGGACACGAGGTGCGCGCACGCGCAGCCGGACGCACCGATACCGGTGTGCACGCGAGCGGCCAGGTGGTGTGCTTTCGCACGCCGCGAGAGCTGTCGCCCGAGGTCGTCGGTCGTGCGCTCAATGCGCTCCTCGGTCGTGACATGGCAGTTCTGGAGGTCGATCTCGTCGACGAAGATTTCGATCCGCGCCGCTCGGCGAGCAGTCGCTCCTACGAGTACCGAATCTGGAACCAA
The DNA here is from genome assembly GCA_902826395.1 of uncultured bacterium. Lineage (GTDB taxonomy): Bacteria > Desulfobacterota > Binatia > HRBIN30 > CADEER01 > CADEER01. Next base: position 15,029 of record CADEER010000050.1, on the reverse strand, counting down.
CGGGTGCGGTCGCCATTCTGGAGGCGTTACGCCTGGCACGTTGTTCAACCCCTTTCCCTCGATGCGATGAACGAAGCGGCGGCGCATCTCGTCGGCGAGCACGACTACACTTCGTTTCGCGCCGCCAACTGCGACGCTGAGGGGCCCGTGAGGCGGATGGTCGCCAGCGCCTTTGAAGCTTCGCCGTCTGGCATGCTCATCTACCGTGTTACCGCCACCGCGTTCTTGCGGCACATGGTGCGCAACGTCGTCGGCACGCTGGTCGAAGTCGGACGCGGGCGCCGCGATGCGAGCACGATCCCGAGTCTGCTCGCGGCACGGAATCGTAGTCTCGCCGGGGCCACTGCTCCGGCTTTGGGTCTTTGCCTCACGGGTGTGGAGTACGGCCACCGGCTCGAACGGCGTACGTGACCGCTTGGCAGAGCGACTGGTTGCCCAGTGCTCGCCAGCTACATCATCAAGTCGACAACTGATCCGACCCCGAGATCGACGAACAGGCCAATGCCAGCGCCCCATTCCCAGGCGTCGTCGTTTAAGTGCACCATCGTCTGCGGGCGGATGATGACGTGCTCCCCGAGGTTGACGTCCAAGCCCGGCCAGAGGGACACATCGTGATAGTTCTCGCCGAAGTCGCGAAAGAATCGTCCAGTAATCTCGACCCGGAGTGCGAGCATCGCAGTGGCGCGCGCCACCGTCGAGACGCTGTAGTTCAGGACGTCCTCGGTGGAACCCTCGGACATGTTGTAACCGATGTGACCGCCGAGTGCGACGTGGTCCCATGCGTAGCGGCCGTTCAACACAGGGTTGAAGGCTAAGTCGCCCGTGCCGAGACGCTTTCGTTCCGATCCGGTCGGCAGCGACATCTCGAGACCGGTGCCGAGGCTGGCACGGCTCGACAGCATCTTGCGCCATTTCGCGTAGACGATCATGTCGCCCATATCGCCGGTGTTCATGGTCGCCGGAAAATCGCCTTCAAACTTGATCGACTGGTAGAACACGGGCACGTCGAATCCGAGTTCGGAGGTGGGACCGAGGCCATACGACCCCATTACATCGAAGCGTGTTCCCTCGACGCTCTTCACTTCGACGTCCTCGACGCCATATTTAATTTCGAGAGCTTGCTCGAAGTCATCGAACGGGAATCCGGTCAGATCGGGCTCGTCGTCGTTGCCGCCGGGGTTGATCCAGAAGACCTGCAGCCCCAGGCGCAGGTTACCGTCACCCACGATAGCGTTCTCGCGCGCATAGTTGGACCAGAGGCGGTCGCGCTCGGTCACGTGATCGCTGGGAACTTCTTCGTCTGCTGAGACGTCCGCTTCTCCCTGGCCGAGTGCCGGCGCCGCCAGCAGAAAGAGCGCGAGAACCAATCTGGTCAACCCCTGCATCGCCTCTCCTTGATTCACGCCGAAGGTCGACGATTACCACGAACCGGCTGCCAGCGCTCCGAATGACCGCAAGATCTCGACCTAACGGCCTTCGGGAGCCTGGCGTGCCCCCCAATAGAATTGGTCGCGGATGTAGTACGCCGATTCTGGCGGTGTCAAGCTCCGGGACGCTGTTGCGCCCTGCGGCCTGTCCGTTTGCCTTGCGCGATGAGCTCGCGTGCATAGCGCGCCGCTTCGGTCGAAGCTGAGCCGCCCAGCATGCGCGACAACTCGGCGACCCTGTCCTCTTCCGCCAGCGCGCGCGTCTCGCTGATGGTGCGTCCGCCAATCTCGCGCTTCTCGACGGCGAAGTGCTGATCGGCGCCGGCTGCAATCTGCGGGAGATGAGTAATGCAAAGGATCTGTCGCGTGTCGGCGAGAGTGCGCAATTTCGTCGCTACCGCCTCGGCGACCGTGCCACCGATCCCGGCGTCCACCTCGTCGAAAATCAGGATTGGAGTTTCGGTGGACGCTGCTGTGAGTGCCTTTAGCGCCAGCAAGATTCGCGACAATTCACCTCCTGAGGCAACGCGTGCCAGCGGTTGTGCCGGTTCGCCGCGGTTGGCGCTCAGGAAAAACTCGATACGATCCGCGCCTGTCATGCCCAGGTCCTCGACATCGCGCACCGTGGACGTTTCTTGAGCGACTTCGAACACGCCGCCGTCCATGCCCAGGTCGGCGAGCTCGTTGGCCATTGCCGACCCGAGCCTCTTCGCAGCCGCGCGCCGCTCCGTACTCAAGATGTCGGCGCACCGCTGGGCGATGGCGAGGCAGTCGGCCAACACAGCCGCGGCGCGACTCCGGCTCTCGTCGTGGCCTTCGACCTCCAACAGCTCCGTCTCTATGCGAGCGAGAACGTCCGCGAGATCGTCGCTGGGCACGGAAAATTTCTTGGCGAAGCGCGCGAGCATCGCGAGGCGTTCCTCTACCTGCTCGAGGCGCTCTGGGTCCGCGGTGCTGTGCGACGCGATGGCGCGCATCTGGAGAGCTGCCTCCTCTAGGTGCAGGCGGCCTTGCTCGATGAGATCCGCCGGCGATTTCAGATCGGGTACGGCGACAGCGAGGCTTTCGACTTCGTCGCGCAGCTTGGCGAGACGCGTCACCATGGCGCCGTTGTCGGCGTACAGCGTGGTTTCTCCGTCATTGCAGACGCGCGCAATACGCTCGGCGTGGCGCAATCTTTCGCGCTCGGCGCGCAATTGAGATTCTTCGCCAGACACCGGTGCTAGATTCCTCAACTCGTTTCGCTGAAACTCGAGGAGCTCGCGCCGCTCGGCCAGGTGGCGAGCACGCTCGTCGAGCTCCAACTGGTGCTTCTGAGCGGCGCGCAGGTCGACGAATGCTCGTTGCATTGCCTCTCGGTGCTCGCCGAGGTGGCCGTAGTCATCCAGGTAGTCGAGGTGGTTCCCGGCCCGTAGCAGGAGGGCCTGATCATGCTGGCCGTAGATGTTGACAAGATGTGCTCCGAGGTCGCGCAACATCGAAGCGGTCGCGGCGCTGCCGTTCACGTAGACCCTGCCTTTGCCGCTGGCGCCGATGTGCCGGCGCACGATGAGACCGTCGTCGTCATCGTCGAGTCCGAGATCATTGATGACGGCGGGTCCGGACGGCAGGTCGAACACGCCCTCGACGATTGCTTCGTTTGTGTCGCCACGTACCAGATCGGTATTGGCGCGATCTCCGCACAGCAAGCCGAGCGCTCTCAGGAGAATGCTCTTCCCAGCGCCGGTTTCCCCAGTGATGACGTTGAGGCCAGCGCCGAAATGCAGGCGAAGGTCGTCGATGATCGCGAAGTTCCGGATTCGCAGCTCTCGTAGCATGTGAAGGTGCTTTCCGATGGGGCCTGCGTTCAGCGCTCTCCCCAGCGCAGCTTGCCCCGCAGTACCTCGAAGTAGCTGCGCCCGCGAACTCGCACCAGCGAGACGGTACGGTTGCCCTTGCGAATACTCACGGCATCACCGCTCTGTAGCGAGACCCCTTCCTGCCCATCGAGAGTTACCTCGACCGCCGCGTCGGCAGATTGGACCCTGACCTCGATCGCCGCCGAGCCGTCGAGAACGATTGGCCGATTGGTCAGCGTGTGCGGACAGATGGGCGACAACAGAATGACGTCGAGCGATGGAGCGATGATCGGTCCGCCGGCAGAGAGGTTGTACGCTGTCGAACCGGTCGGTGTGGCGATGATCAAACCGTCCGCTTTGTAAGTGCAGACGAGGTCACCGTCGACGCGAGTTTCCAGATCTATTATCCGCGCCAGCGCTCCCCCCTTGGAAATCACTGCGTCGTTGAGCACGCTGCGAGTTTCTCCCGTCCTGGGGAAGTTCACCTCGAGGGTAGTCCGCGACTCGATCTCGGCGCGGCCGTCCAAAGCGTCGGCGAGCAGGGCGAATACCTCCTCGGTCGCGACGGCCGTGAGGAAGCCAAGGGCCCCGAGGTTGACGCCGAGTAACGGTACGGGTCGCGCCTGGGTCGGGCTGTGAATGCGGCGGGCCGCCCTGAGTAGAGTGCCGTCGCCCCCGAGGACTACCACGAAGTCTGCTTCGGCGGCGATTCTCGCTGGAGTCGCCGTTTGGCAGCCAAGCGACGCTGCTTCAGGGGCATCGGCCAAGGCGCCAACCTTGCGCTCGGCCAGCCATGCGACGATCTCGCGTCCGACCTGAACGGCCTTGGGCTGGTTGTGTTTGATGACGAGGCCGACGTTGCGCACGGTCGGCACAATATCGCTTGGCTGTCGCGCGCGAAAGCGCGCTACGAGCGCGACAATCGGCAGACAGATGAGAGCGATGTGGCTCTCGCTCATGGTGGCGCGTCGCTGTATGCAGTTCAGATGGGACAGGGCACTCTGTTCGACGACGAGCCGCAGGCGCCGCATGGCGGCGAGATATCGGCCAGCGACGCGCCGCTGGCCGAGCGAATGCGTCCGCGTTCGCTAGACGAGATCGTCGGTCAATCGCATCTGATCGCGCCGTCGCGCCTGATCGCGGAGATGGTCCGGGGCGGCCGCCTCCAGAGCTTGATCCTCTGGGGACCGCCCGGAACCGGCAAGACGACGCTCGCGCGCCTACTGGCGGGTGCTACGGGTGCAACGTGCTTGCATTTCTCAGCGGTACTGTCCGGCGTCAAGGAGCTGCGGCAGGCGATCGCCGATGCGCGGTCGATTCGCGCCCGAACAGGTGTACGCCCGGTCCTTTTCGTCGACGAGATCCATCGCTTCAACAAGTCACAGCAGGACGCGTTACTGCCTCACGTCGAAGCGGGCACGGTCACCCTGATCGGTGCGACGACTGAGAATCCCTCGTTCGAGGTGATCGCGCCACTGTTGTCGCGATGCTCGGTCGCCGTTCTGGAGCCGCTATCCGACGATGATATCGGCGCGCTGGTCGATCGCGCCCTCGCTGATCGCGAGCGCGGAATGGGTGCGCTCCCCCTGACCCTGGAGCCGGCCGCGCGCGCCTTCCTGATCGATCAAGCCCGCGGCGACGCCCGCAGTGCGCTCAACACTCTGGAAACAGCGGCCACCCTCGCCATGACGGCGTCGATGCCAATCAACGTTGCGATTGTCGAGGAGGCGGCACAACGCCGAATGCTGGCCTACGACAAGGATGGGGAAGAGCATTACAACGTCGTGTCGGCGTTCATCAAATCGATGCGCGGCAGCGATCCCGACGCAGCTGTCTATTGGCTCATGCGGATGCTGGAAGCCGGCGAGGACCCTCGCTTCATCGCCCGCCGCATGGTGATCTTCGCCTCCGAGGACATTGGCAACGCCGATCCGCACGCCCTGCCGCTGGCGGTTGCGGCGCGGGATGCCGCCGATTTCGTTGGATTGCCGGAAGGGCGCATCCCCCTGGCGCATGCTGCCACGTACCTCGCAGGCGCGGCCAAGTCGAACGCCTCCTACATCTCGATGCACGCAGCCATCGAAGACGTGCGAGCCTATGGCGCGCTGCCGGTGCCGCGTCACCTGCGCAACGCCCCCACCGCTTTGATGAAGGAGATGGGCTATGGCCGGGGCTACCAGTATGCACATGACCAGCCCGAGGGCTGGGTCGAACACGGGCACTTGCCTGACCAACTGCGAGGCCGGAGTTACTACAAGCCCACAGAATCTGGGGCCGAAGCAGAGATCAAAGGAAGGCTTGCCGCGGCGCGCAAGGCCAGAGGCGAGTCGTAGAATCCGCGCGGAGCCGCGATCGGGAATTGATTCCAGCGGCGCATTCGGTTATCGGGTCTCTCTTGCTGAATTGAGGGGCTGTAGCTCAGTTGGGAGAGCGCCTGAATGGCATTCAGGAGGTCGTCGGTTCGACTCCGATCAGCTCCACTCCCCCGAGAATAAAGATCGAGAGACGTCGTTCTGAATTGATCACGACGGGCCGGTCGCTGCCGTTGGAGCAGCCTTCAGCGTCTACCCAAAAATCCTTGACTTTGGGCGAGGGCGTTGTAGTGTTCGTCTCGATTTTTTGCCCTTGTAATAGGGCGATTCTTTGGCGCTATTGGTGGGTAGCAATGAGCCTGGTACCCAGCAGGTGAGCGCGGACGCTCGTAACGGCACTCGACTCAGGTCGATTCTTGACGTTGCGAGTGCCGCAGCTTCGAGTGCGGTTCGGGCGTTCGGCGCGGCGATGACGATGACCAGAGCTAGATATCTTGGGAGGTGGGACCGCATGAATGGCCGATCAACAGCATTGGCGCGCGTAGTGAGCGGCGGCATCGGATTGCTTGCAATATTCGCGGTTTTTGGGGCGCCGGTGTTTGCGCAGCCGCAGCAAATCACCCGACCCGACGGTCTTCAGCCCAATGCTCCCAGCAGTGGTCCCGTATGCAGCAATGGCGGCTCCTGCGTTGCCTTCTACACGGACGCCAGCAACTTGCTTCCGCAGGGGGCGAGTGGCGACAATAACGGATACACCGATGTTTACCTGTTCGACGGTACGCTTCGTCGGATCAGCGAAACGGTCGATGGGCAGAGCGCCAACGGCCCCAGCATGGCGCAGCGCTTCCGCCCGTCCATTGATGACGGCTGTACCTGCGTGGCTTTCAGCACCGATGCGAGCAATCTGGTGCCCAATGACACCAACAACCGCACCGATGTCGTGCTGCGCACCCTGACCGAGCCGCCAACCAACGAGCTGATCAGCGTCGGTTTGGACGGCAATTCGGCGAACGGCAGCAGTGCCAGCGCCAGCGTCAGCGCCGATTGTTCGAAGGTCGCGTTCCGTTCGACTGCGACGAATCTCGTCGACGGCGACACCAACCTGGTTTCCGATATTTTCGTGCACGACCGCACAACGGGCACCGTGAGCCGGGTCAGTGTTCCGGCAGGCGGCGGCGAGTCCGATGGAAGCAGCACCACGCCGGCGATCAGCGGTGACGGTCGCTGCGTGGCTTTTGCGTCGCTGGCAACCAATCTCTGGGCGGGCGACACCAACAGCGTTCACGATATCTACGTGGCATGCGACGGAGTCGTCACGTGTCGCGCCAGTGTCAGCTCCACCGGACAGGGCGCGAACGACATCAGCTTTCACCCCTCTTTGAACCAGGACGGCTCGATCGTCGCGTTCAAATCCGAAGCGAGTAACCTCGTACCTGGGGATAACAACGGCCACCCCGATGTGTTCGTTCACGACTGCGTCGCGGGCACCACCGAACGTGTGAGCATTGCCAACAATGGCCAGGAAGGCAACGACATCGCCATTCCGCCGAGCATCGATCGCGCTGGAACGCGGGTGGCGTTCGGCTCGTTTGCCAGCAATCTGGCGACAGTTGCAACCAACGGCCGGTCGCAGATCTACGTGCGTGATCTGGAGACCGGCGAGACGATTCTGTTCAGCGTCAACAGCCGGGGCGAGGCGCAAAACGGCAGCTCGCCCGACCTGCCGCCGAGCATCTGCCCGGACGGCAACCACGTGACGTTCGCCTCGGCCGCAACCAACCTTGGCTCTGGTAATGCGGCTGGCGCGCAAAGCATCTTCATCGGTCCAATCGGTGGGCCGGTCACGCCGACGCCGCCCCCGCCGACGCCGACTTCGCCCGTGCCCTGTTCCGAGGATACCGACTGCGACCCTGGGCAAGTGTGTGGTGACGATGGAATCTGCGTCATCGCTCCGACCCCCACTCCCACGATTGGTAACTGTACAGACGGTCCGCCTTGCCCGGACGGGCTTGTGTGTATCGATGACGTCTGCGTTGATCCGTCGACTCCGACTCCGACTCCGACTCCGTTGCCGACCTGTATGACGGACGAGGACTGCGAGTGCGATCCCGAAACGCCGGTCGAGGAGTGCGATCGCTGTCGCGCCGGCGTCTGCGTGCCTCCGCGCGATTGTGAAGTCGGGACCGCCGACCTCGATTGCCGCGGAGAGCGCGAAACTTGCGTCGAGGGATTCTGCGAGTGCGGTGGTGACTGCAACATCAACGGTCTGGTGTTCGGTTCTGAGATCAGCACGATGATGTGTATTCTCGGCGGCGCGTGCCAGGACGCATCCTGTGTGACGGCTGACGTCGACGAGGACGGAGACGTGACCGGTTCCGACGTCACCCTTGCGGTTCTCAACTTGGGCCTCGGTTGCCCGGGTGAGGGGACGCCGCTGGTCTTCGGTGAGCAGCGCACTTCCGAAACGCGTACCATTAGCATCGGCAGTACAAACGCGATTCCCGGAGAGATCGTCGAGATCCCCCTCTCGCTGGAGGGCGGCGGTGAGGTCTCTTCGGCTCATACCGACATCCTGATCGATACCGCCGAGGTGGAGATCGAGGTCATCGTCGAAGGCGACGGCGCGATCCTGCCGCAGTGCGAGCTGTCGCCAGAGTTGATCGGAACTTTCGATGACTCTGCTATTCGCCTGCCTCAGGTGCCGCAGAATCCAGCCGGCATTCGGCGTATCCGCGTTGCGGCGGTTGATACAACGCTTCCGTATCCGCTCGACAGCATCGACGATGGGGAGTACGCGAGCTGCCGTTTCCGCGTCGGCGCAGGCGTCGCGCCGGGCACGGTAATTCCGCTCGTGGGCGATCCGACCCGCACCGAGCTTGCCGATTTCAACGCCCAGCCGTTCAACTCGGTGGTCGCCGATGGGGCGATCACGGTTGGCGATCCGATCACCGGCTGCGACGAGAATCCCGAGGTCTGTCCGGAAGGAACGATCTGCCGCAACGACACATGTGTTCCCGATACGCCCTGCGAAGACGAGGAGGAGTGCCTCGATCGCCAAACGTGCATTCCCGATTCGGAGATGTCCGGCAGCAATCGCTGCGAGTGTGTCGGCGACTGCAACCTGGATGGACGTGTGCGCAGCAACGAAATAACGGCCATGATCAACATCATCAACGGAGTTGCCGACGTGACGACGTGTCTGGCAGCGGACCAAGACGGCGACGGCCGGGTTCGTGCCAACGACATCACGATTGCAATTCTGAACATCAACCAGGGATGTCCGGGGCAGCTCTGAGCAAGGGTTGTGTGGGGTAGCGACGAACGCAAGGCGAGGAGAGAGGGAGGTTCTGACATGAGGTTGAACAGGAATTGGGTGTTTGGTGCAGCGGCGGTAGCAGCTGTGGCGGTTGCGCTGTCTCCGGCATTGGGTGGTGAGGGCGCAACGCCCACGTTCTCGATCGGCGATGGCGAAGGGCCGGCCGGTGGCGAGGCGGGCGTGACGCTTTCGCTCGACAACGATGACGGCGCGGCAGTTAGCGTCGGCGTCGATATCGAGTTCAACGACACAGACCTGACCTTCACGCCGCCGGTGAGCTCGGGGTGCACGATCGATCCCCGCATCGCGTCGACGCACCAGATCGCCGGGCGAATCCTCGAACCGGGAGTCCTGAACATCGAGATCTTGGTCGCCGGTACTCCGGATCCGTTGCCGCCGCTCGGCAACGGCGCTCTTGCGACTTGTGATTTCACCATCCGCGGCGACGCGCAGGTGGGAGACATGTTCCCGCTCGCGGCGACCAATGTCTTCGTCGGAGATGCCCTCGGTGGCGAGATCCCGTCTGAAACGGACGATGGCGTGATTACGGTTACCGATGCACTGACGCCAACGCCCAGCCCGACTGGGACTAACGGCACGACACCCACCGAGGAGCCGACTGTCCCCGTAGACACGCCGACCATCGAGCCGACTCTGCCGGTGGATACGCCGACCGTGGACCCCACCGACCCGGTGGCGACGTCTACGCCGACGCCTGATACGTCGACGCCGACGCCGCAGGGAACGCCTGGCGAGACCACCTTCTCCTTGGGGGTCGAGCCCGCTTCGCAAACCGGCGTGCCGGGAGGCAGCGCGGCGATCCAGGTGGTCCTGAGCAGCGATCCAAGCGGTGAGGCTGCGGATTCCGTCGCCAACACTCTCGCAGTGGATGAAGGCTTGGCGTTGACCGCATGCAGTGTGGCGGCCGAGATTCCCGGCAGCATCGAGGGGGTCCCGGGCAGCACCGCTGCGGCTACTCTCGGCGACGGCGAAGGCAGTGTGCCCTCCGGCACCGTGTACTCCTGCTCGGTTTCGATCGCACAAGGTGCGAGCGGATCTCTCGGCGTCGATTGCAGTGGCGCCACGGTGAATGGCGAGGAGATCGCCTGCACGGGCGGCACGATCGTGGTGTCGGCGCCGCCGACCCCGACGGTCGTACCGCCGACGGCGACGCCTACCAACACGGCTCTTCCGCCGACCAGCACCCCCACCAATACGCCGGTACTCGACTTCGACGACGACGGCTGTGCGGTGGGCCCGGTTGCACAAACAGGATCGCCGCTGGCGAACCTGCTGTTCGTACTGGTGCCGGCCGCGCTGCTGTGGCGTCGCCGCAAGTAGACGAATAAGTGAATGGGCGGCGCCGAGGCGCCGCGAACGGGGGATCTCGCTGAGCGAGGTCCCCCGTTTCATTTCGGACCGCCGAGATTTTTGTTTCGTCGTTGCGTGTGTCTGTGGTGAAACCGAAATCTCCCAGCTATCTTGTCGCGGTGTCGCACGCAGAAGACCTGATCGCCAAATTCGACCACCGCCGCGCGACGGTCGGCGTGATCGGATTGGGCTACGTCGGCCTGCCTCTCGCCGCCACCATAGCCGAGGCGGGCCTATCCGCGATTGGCTTCGATACGGACGCTGCGAAGATCGAGGCCTTGCTCGCTGGCCGGTCCTACATTCGCCACGTCGATTCAGAGCGGCTGCGCAAGTTGGTGCGAACACGTCCGCCCGATGCCGGTGGTCAGTTTCACCCCACCGCCGACTTTGCGCTCCTCGAGAACTGCGACGGTGTCCTCATCTGTGTGCCGACGCCGCTCACGGAATCCCGTGACCCGGACCTTTCCTACGTGCGCAGCACCGCCGAGGCCGTTGCCGCACATGTCCGGCCCGGTCAGGTGATTGTGCTGGAGAGCACGACCTATCCCGGGACCACGGAAGAGGTAGTCAAGCCGATTCTCGAGCGTTCCGGCCTTGTCGCGGGGCGCGACTTCCATCTTGCCTTCTCGCCGGAGCGCGAGGATCCGAACAATCGCGACTTCACGACTCGCACGATTCCGAAGCTGGTCGGGGGGATCACTCCCGACTGCGGCCGCGTCGCTGCGGCGCTCTACTCAGCGGTCATCGACACGGTGATCCCGGTGTCGGATGCGAAGGTGGCCGAAGCGGCCAAGCTGCTCGAGAACATCTATCGCAGCGTCAACATCGCTTTGGTCAACGAGCTGAAGGTTCTCTTTCAAAAGATGGGTATCGACATCTGGGAAGTGATCGCCGCTGCTTCATCGAAGCCGTTCGGCTTCACGCCGTTCTACCCGGGCCCAGGTCTTGGCGGTCACTGCATCCCCATCGACCCATTCTACCTCAGTTGGCGAGCTCGCCAGTACGAGATGGAGACGCGGTTCATCGAGCTGGCCGGCGAAGTCAACCGCGCCATGCCCGACTACGTCGTCGATCGCGTTGCGGAGGCACTCAACGACCGCGGCAAGAGCCTAAAAGGGGCTCGGGTACTGGTCCTTGGTGTTGCCTACAAGCGCGACATCGATGACGACCGCGAGTCCCCAGCATTCCGGGTCATGGAGCTCCTGCAGCGCAAACAGGCAACGCTCTGCTATCACGACCCCTTTGTCCCGGTGTTGCGGCGTTCGCGGCGTTACGACTTCGGACTGGCATCGACGCCCCTGACTCCCGCCAACCTCGCCGCCGTCGACGCAGTCGTCATCGTGACCGATCACAGTGAGGTCGACTACGAAAGCGTCGTCCGACACGCACCTTTGGTGGTAGATAGCCGCAATGCCACCCGCCTTGTCAGAGCGTCACGCCACAACGTCGTCCTGGCCTGAGGCTCCCTAACCTCGGGTTGACCAATTTTTGTTTGACGGCCTTCCTCAAAAGTGATCTAACGGCCGCGCTTGTGGAGGTAGGAGAGGGTTGGGGCGGTTGAAAATGCGCGCAGACACAGCGCGATCTGAGTGGTGGGGCAGCCTGGCCGGGGCCACCATCAAGCCAAAAAGGAATGCCCCGCGGCGGCCGGGTTTGGCTGCCTCGCGGGTTGACAATGCGATTCAATTTTGAGTATGTAACGCGCCACTTCTGCAGGCGCGCTCCAGAAGGCGCGAGACTGCGTATGAAGGCCATGTGTGAGGCCGTAATGGGTGTAGTCTCGGCCGACTGGAAAGGAGGAGGGAAATGCGAACGGTGAAGTGGAGTGCTCTTCTCTCAGGCTTCTGCGGTGTTGCAGTAGCTCTGGGGGGACTGACGAGCAGCGCCCACGCGATCGTCACCACGGAGAGGGGAGCTTCTATCCTCGCCTTCCCAAAGGTTCTTGCGACCGAGGCGGCTGACACCATCATTCAGATCGCCAATACGTCGAACAACATGGTGCACGCGCGCTGCTTCTATGTGAACGCCGCTCCCGACAGTTTCGGGCAGCCGCAGTGGCAGGTGACCGACTTCAACATCTGGCTCACCAAGCAGCAGCCCACTAGCTGGACGGCGAGCTCGGGTCGCTTCATCAACCTGACCGACAACTGCGAACCCGTCTCGAGCGGTCCGCTGGTCGGTCTGTTTGAGCCGTCGGAAGATTGTGCGCAGGCCGGTTTGGATCCCGGAGCGATTCCCCCCCTTCCTGAGGGGTTCACGGGTGAGCTCAAGTGCGTCGAAGTCGACGTCTCGGGCAATCCGATGGGCGGCAATCACCTCAAAGGTGAGGCCACCGTCAAGACGGCGAGCGGCATCGGTTACGACACTGCGAAGTACAACGCGATCGGTATCGTCGGCACGGAAATCGCGGGCGAAACGGGTGATGAGCTCCTGCTCAATCAGCCTTCCGACAGCGAGGACGTAGTCGGGCAATACAATGCGTGTCCGAACCAGCTGATCGTCAATCACTTCTCCGAGCTTTCCACGGATCCTGCCGTGTTGAGTGCTGGCCAAGGTGGGACCTGTACGGATGGCGCGCCGGGTCAGACGCAGCAGGTGGGTGGCTGGAGCACTCCGTGTCAGAGCGACGCCGACTGCTGCGAGCCAGGCGAGACGATGTGTGAGTCGATTTGCGAGAATGCGCCGGCCGTCGCGTTGGACAACGAGGGCAGCGTCTTGGCGATGACCAGTGCCAATCTCACCGAGCTTACTCTGATTCCGTGCTCGCAGAACTTCGAAGATCCCTTCACGAGCATCGAAGAGAACGCAGTGACGGTTCAAATGGTCACATACAACGAGTTTGAGCAGCGCACCTCCTTCAGCACCACTGTCGAGTGCTGGAAGAAGTTCTTCATGTTCCAGCTCGACTCCCCCTTCAACCCCGAAAACAGCCAGTTTGCGTATCCCGTGCAGGGGACGCTGGGTCTACAGACCATTCTGAGCCCGAATCCGGACGAAGGTGGTGTGTTGGGTGTTGCGGGAATCGTTCGGTCGGACGCCGAGGGAACCCAGGCGCGCACCTTGATGAACGTTCACATGGTGGGCGACAAGTTCAGCACATCGGGCGGCGAGATCGTCGACCGGATCATTCTCTCGGGCCAGTGATCGGCTCGATCGGTTGATCTGGATCTCACAATGGTAGTGGAAGTGGCTGGATTCTCCCCAAGGTTTGAAAGGAGAAGGGCAATGCGTACGGTGATTCGGAAACCTGTTCTCGCCGGCGTCCTCGGGATGCTGGGAGGGGTCTTCCTGGGCGCCGGGGCCGCGTCGGCAGACGTGACCTCGGATCGGCCTGCCGCCATCCTGGTGTGGCCGAAACTGTTGTTCAGCTCGGCAGACGATACTGTTCTCTCCGAGGCCGGTCAGGTGATCGATACGACGATTCAGGTGACCAACACCTCGAGCGAGGAAGTTCGGTTGCGTTGTTTCTATGTGAACGCGAACTCGCACTGCTCGAACGAGCCGGAGCGGGTATGCGGAAATCACGCCGATTGTAATCTCACCTTCTCGGGTGGGCTCTGCCAGCCTGGCTGGTTGGAGGTAGACTTCGAGATCACGCTGACTCCGTTTCAGCCTCTGGTCTGGAATCTCAGCGACGGTATGCCGCGGCTTCCCTGCAGCCAGGCTCCTTGCTCACCGGGCGGCAGTGGGACGACTTACGAGAACGTCGGCAATATTCCCCCCGCTGCAGAAGATCCGTTCATGGGCGAGCTCAAGTGCATCCAAGTCGGCCCCAACAACGAGCCGATTGATCGGAACGACATCAAGGGCGAGGCGACGATTGTCACGGTCAGCCCCGACGGTGATCAGACTCTAGATGCGCGTGGATACAATGCGATCGGCATTCAGGCGATCGAGGGTGCCAATGACGGGGACAACACCCTGCGCATTGGCGAAGAGTACAACGGCTGCCCTGCTGAGTTGATCGTGGATCACTTCTTTGATGACGCCGTTGAGCCGATCAATGGTGACTACGTGAAGAGCCACATCACGTTGGTTCCGTGCTCACAGCAGTTCGAGCTGCAGGCTCCGGAAACCACGACCATCCAAATGTTGGTGTACAACGAGTTCGAGCAGCGCTTCTCGTCGAGCCGTCCGCTTACCTGCTTCAAGGAATACGAGCTGTGTTCGCTGGGTACCGGTCGCGATCGTCCATTTGATGCGCCGGGCTTCGATGACCCGAACTACGAGAGCTGCCGCCGTTCGGTGTTCAGTGCATTCGTTAACGGTACTCTGACCGGCCAAACGCGCCTGCGCGGCGTCGACTCGGGCGACGACGACCGTGGGGACGGCATCTTGGCGGTGGTTGAAGAGTTTCACCGGTTGGCTGACGACGAGGACGACATCACTGCTACCTACAGCAGCGCCGCGTTCAACGTACACCAGAGAGGCGTGCGCGACCGCGTCGACATCATGCAGCTGCCGTAAGATTCGAGCAGAGTATCTGTACGAGAAAGGGCCAGCCGGTAACGGCTGGCCCTTTTGTTTGTTCCCGGGTTAGGTTGAGCCGGTCGGCACTCGGCCGCGACCGAAGTGTCAAGTGCTCGCGGGCGTTGGTGTAGTGCGCCCTCGTTCGAGCAGAGGCGGTTGTGGAAGGCTGCCGGTTGGGAGCCCCAGGCCCCTGTAGCCGATCTCCTCAGAGGGTGACTGACGGGCGGTATTCCCCGAAGACTTCCCGCATTGCGTCGGAGATTTCGCCGAGCGTGGCGTAGACGCGAACCGCCTC
>CADEER010000049.1 GCA_902826395.1 uncultured bacterium | reverse complement strand
ACCCTGACCCTCTCCCGTCGGGACTGTCGATTTTCTCCCGTACACGTACTCGTACACGATCAATGCCCGAATTCTGCAGGAAACTCCGTGTACGAGTACGGGTACGAGTACGGTCACGAATCTTTGTTTTCCGACAGTCCCCGTCGGGAGAGGGGATTTCGGCTTCTCGGGCGAGAGCGCATGCACGCATGCTCGCTCTGGGTGGCGGTGGCTTGTTTGATCGCGATGGGCATGCCCGACGCGAGTCGCGGCGGGACGGCGCCGGCCGTCGAGCTGCAGTTGATCGCGACCTTGTCGAGCCAGGTGGTTCACGTCGCCAACAGCGGCGTCGCCGGCGACCAGCGGCTGTTCCTGGTGCGCAAGGAAGGTGTCATCGAGATCTACGACGGCAACGCCGTCCTCGGCACGCCCTTCCTCGACATCGACGGCCTGGTGATCGATCCGCCATCGACGAACGACGAGCGCGGGCTGCTCAGCATGGCCTTCCACCCCGACTACGACACGAACGGCTTCTTCTACGTGAACTACGTCGACAACGGCGGCGACACGGCCGTGCGGCGCTATCAAGTGTCGGGCAATCCCAACATCGCCAACGCCGCGAGCGGGGCGAACGTCATCGGCATCGACCAGCCCGCCATCAATCACAACGGCGGCCAGCTCCAGTTCGGCCCCGACGGCTACCTCTACATCGGCATGGGCGATGGCGGCGGCAGTTGCGACGGCGCCGGCAGCGGCTGCAACGCGCAGCGGACGAATGATCTGCTCGGCTCGATGCTGCGCATCGACGTCGACGGCGACGACTTTCCCGCCGACGCGGCGCGCAACTACGCCATCCCGGCATCGAATCCCTTCGTATTCGACGCCGCGGTCGCCGACGAGATCTGGTCGAACGGCCTGCGCAACCCGTGGCGCTTCTCCTTCGATCGCCTGACCGGCGACATGTACATCGGCGACGTCGGCCAGAGCGGATCGTCGCGCCGCGAGGAGATCAACTTCCAGGCGGCGGCGAGCGGCGGCGGCCAGAACTACGGCTGGCCGATTGCCGAGGGAACGCAGTGCGACCCCGGCACCTGCGCTCTCGGCAACTGCCCGACCCCGATTCCGTCGTGCGGCAGCCTCACCTTTCCGATCTACCAGTACGCCAGCGGCTGCGCCGTCACCGGCGGTCACGTGTATCGCGGCAGCGACATCCCCGATCTGGTCGGGCTCTACGTCTTCTCCGACTACTGTTCGGGCGACATCATCGCCCTCGATGTCGACACGCTCGACGACCCCATCATCGCCGATACCGGATTCGGTTTGACCAGCTTCGGTGAAGACATTGACGGCGAAATCTACGCCGCCGTCGGCAATCAGATCCTCAAACTGGTGCCGGAGGGCACAATCCCCACCGGCACCCCGACACCGACCCGCACCTCGACGCGCACGCGCACGCCGACGCGCACACCGACGCACACGCGCACACACACCCCGACGCGCACACCGACAGGCACGCCGACGCAAACTCCGACCCGTACTCCGACCCAGACACCGACGCACACTCTCA
The DNA here is from genome assembly GCA_902826395.1 of uncultured bacterium. Taxonomy (GTDB): domain Bacteria; phylum Desulfobacterota; class Binatia; order HRBIN30; family CADEER01; genus CADEER01. The sequence continues at coordinate 28,261 of CADEER010000049.1, read as the reverse complement.
CGACGACGCCGACCAACACCCCGACAGGATCGGCGACACCGACCGTGCTCGGCGGCGGCACGCTCGACGTCGACGGCAACGGGAGCATCGAGGGATCCACCGACGGCGTCTACGTATTCCGCGCCCTGCTCGGCTTGCAGGCGGTCGTCCCCGCGACGTTCAGATCTCTGGATCCTTCGATCGCACCCGACAGCGCCATCGCCGCCGCCGTCGCGGCGCTGGGTGGCGGTCTAGACGTCGACGACAACGGCAGCGTCCAGGCCGCGACCGACGGCGTCTACGTCTTTCGACGCCTGCTCGGTCTGCAGTTCATCGTGCCGCCGGAGTTCCGCCAGCTCGACCCGACGATCCCCGACGATGCCATCATTGCCGCCAACGTCGACGCCCTGACCGGCGGCTCGGCCTAACCCGGATTATTCATGAGTTCCACGTGGCGAGAGCGTCGAGCGCATGTCAGATCGGGCCAAGCGCAGCGGCGACCGACGCAGGCATAGTCGACACTATGTCGAGGAGGGAGACGCGAGCACGGCCCGAGATGGCGTGCGATCGGCGCTCGCAGCAGGGGAACTCATGAATAATCCGGGTTAGAGGCCGTTCGCGCACTTGGATCGCTCAACGCGCAGAGAAACGTTGACACAGGCACCAACCCGCGCCTATCGTTCGCGCCATTAAGCTCGGCGACACCGACACTTTATGGGGGGCAGCATGAAGGCTTGGTTCGGTTTTGCATTGGCGGCAACAGTCATCGCTTCTGGGCTTCCAGCGGCGGCGTTGGATGTCAGCACCTGCGGGCAGACCCTGCCCGCGCGCTCGGTGGGCGTGCTGACGGGCGATCTGGTCTGCGCGCCCGGGGAGACCGCCGTTAGACTCGGCGTCAACTCGACTCTCGACCTCAACGGCTACGACATCGTCGCGCCCGACGGCTGGGGCGTCTGGTGCGAGCCCGGCCGCCGCTGCACGGTGATCGGCAACGGCGGCGAGATCCGCGACGCCAATGCGGGGGTCTATCTGCAGAATCGCGCTCAGCTCTATATCAGCGACATAGCTGTTCGCGATTGTGATAGCGGCATCCTGGCCGAGGACTGGCACAACGGCCGCAAAGGCTCGAAGGTCTGGCTCGAAGACGTCTTGGTCACCGGCAGCAGCGACGCGGCGATCCGAGTCGGGCGCGTAACGGCGAAGGACGTGACGCTGATCGACAACTCCGGTGGTGGACTGATCGCGTCATGGATCGGCAAGGTCCGAGCAACAGGACTGACCGTTACGGGCAATGCGACGTCGGCCACCTGCCAGACGGTCGGCTGCGAGGGCATCGAGTCGGGATCCTTCACCGGCAAGAATGTCGTGGTGACCGACAACGACGGCGTCGGCATCCGCAGCAAGTTGGTTCGCCTGAAAGACTCGACCGTCACCGGCAACTCTCGCGCCGGCTCGGCGGTCGATCTGCTCACCAACGAGATGCCCCGTCTGCTGCGCGTCATCTGCAACCGAGCGGCGAATTTCACCGATCCGGGTAACGACTGGGGCGTCTGCCAGTTCGACAACGGACTGTGACCTGCTGAAACACCACCGGGGTCGTTCGCGACCCCGGTGACAACCGCGCCGCGCCGTATTCCATCAAGAAGGCGCGTTCTCGAAGCGCAGTGGGCGGGCCGGTGGCAGCGACAAGCGGACGAGCTTGCCGACCGTCGTCGCGAATTGATGGCCGAGGCGGCCCGTGTTGTACGGCAGTCCGTACCGCTCGGCGAGAGCGCGGACGCGCGGTGCGACCTGGGCGTAGCGGTTGCTCGGCATGTCGGGAAACAGGTGGTGCTCGATCTGGTGGCTGAGGTTGCCGGTGAGCAGGTGGAACACAGCGCCGCCTTCGATGTTGCACGAGCCGAGGAGTTGGCGGACGTACCAGCCGCCGCGGGTTTCGTTCTCCACGTCGCGCGCGCGGAAGTGATGGACGCCGGCGGGGAAGTGCCCGCAGAAGATGACGACGAAGGTCCAGAGATTGCGGATGACGTTGGCGCAGGCGTTGGCCGCGAGAATCCACAAGAAGAACGGCCCGGCCAGCGCCGGCCATAGAACGTAGTCCTTCAGAATCTGCCGCCAGGCCTTCCAGCGCACGCGCGCCAACATCGCGCGCGCCTCGCTCCAGCTCCGCCTGCCGGCGAGCAGCCGGTTGATCTCGAGATCATGGATGGCGATGAACCACTCGAACGCCAGCGCCATTACCGCGCTCGACAGCGGCTGCAGCAGATAGAAGCGGTGCCAGGGTTGCGCTTCGGTGACACGCAGCATCCCGTAGCCGACATCGCGGTCCTTGCCGAGGACGTTGGTCCAGGTGTGGTGCATCACGTTGTGCGAGTGCTTCCACTGGTCCGCCGGGCAGGCGTGATCCCACTCCCAGGTAGCGGAGTTGATGTTCGGATCTTTCATCCAGTCCCACTGCGCGTGCAGCACGTTGTGCCCGATCTCCATGTTCTCGAGGATCTTGGCGAGACCGAGCATCACCACGCCCGTGCCGAGCAACGCCCCGAAGACCGGCCAGCTCGCGATCGCGTGTTGCCAGCTCGGGTGGCAGGCAACCGCCGCCAACATCACCAGCCGCGACCCCAGCGCCATCCAGCGCTGTAGCCGAATGACACGCAGGAGGTAACGGCGGTCGCTCTCGCCGCGACTGTTCATGACTTCTTCGCGAATGCCGTCGAGCTCGCGGCCGAAGGTCTCGACGTCGGCCTCCGTGAGTTGGGACATGGGGTTTGCGTTCATGGGTTTGCTCCTTTGCGACACCGGTGAGAAGTCGTTCAAAGTGCCAGCTCGACGTCGCCGGCGGCGGCGCAGACGCAGATCTGAACGCGGCTGCCCGGTTCGCTGATCGACTGGTTGGTGCGCAGATCGCGCACGCAACCGGACACCAGCGTGGCGGTGCAGGAATGGCAGATCCCCATCCGGCAGCCGTGGGGCGGATTCAAGCCGGCGTCCTCGGCAACGCGCAGAAGACTGGTGACACCGTCGGCCCGCACTTCGACGTCGCTGTCGACGAAGCGCGCTCGACCGCCGCGCGCATCTGCCGGCGGCGTGGCGAGCATTGCGTGGAAGCGCTCGATCGTAAGTCGACCATCACACCCCGCTCGCCGCCACTGCGCTTCGACGTCCTCCAGGAGCGCCCGAGGCCCACACGCATAAGCGACGCGCGCCCGCCAATCGGGGCAGAGTCGCTCCAAGGATGCGCCGTCGAAGTGGCGCGCGCCCGCGGTGGGGCACTCGCGCGTGTAGGCCAGTCGCAAGGCGTAGCGCGGATGGCGCGCCGCCAGCGCCTCCAACTCGTCGCCGAAGATCACGTCTTCACGCCGCGGCGCGTAGTGCAGGTGGACGATGTCCGGCATCGCGCCGCGATCGTCGAGGGTGCGCAGCATGCTCATCACTGGCGTGATGCCGCTGCCGGCGGTGATGAACAGGAGGCGCTGCGGCGCACCTTCCGCGAGGGTGAACTCACCCGCCGCCGGGCTGAGCATCAGGTAGTCGCCCGGCTCGATCTGCCGCACCAGGTACGGCGTCACCCGTCCGCCGGCAACTTCCTTCACCGTGATCTCGATGCAGCCGTCGGCGCGGTCGGGCGAAGACGCGATCGAGAAGGCGCGGCTGTGCAGCGAGCCGTCGATCTGGACACCGACACGCACGTACTGCCCGGCGCGGTGCTGGCGCCACGACGGACTGGGGCGCAGTCGCAGGGTGCGGGCGCCGGCCGCCTCGTCGTGAACCTCCTCGACGCGCGCCCGCAGCGAGTGGGTCGCCCACAGCGGGTTCACCAACTCCAGGTAGTGCGAGGTCCGCAGGGGCCAGGCAAAGGCGTCGAGCACCCGGAGCAAGCGCGCTCCCGGCCGCACCGCGCCACCATCCCGCCCCGCATCCACCGATATCGCCTCGTGCATCGCTCCGACCTCCCTCAAACCTACGCTGACGTAAGCTACTGTTGCGTAACCTACGCGACCGTAGTAATGCTGTCAACCATGCTGAAACGGCGAGAGAAATCGGAGCGGTTGCCGGCGGCCGCGCGGCGGGCGCAGTTGATCGAGGTCGGCCGCGCCGTCTTCGCCAAGAAGGGTTTCGAGGCGACATCCGTCGAGGAGATCGCAGAGCAGGCCAAGATCTCGAAGCCGATCGTCTACGAGCACTTCGGCGGCAAGGAAGGGCTGTACGCGGTGATCGTCGACCGCGAGGTGGAGCACATCGTCGGGCGGATCGTCGAAGCGGTTGCCACGGGGTCGGCGCGCGAACGCCTCGAGCGCGCCGTGATCGCGTATCTGAGCTACGTGAAAGAGCGCCCGGACGGCTTTGCAGTCCTGCTGCGCGACGCGCCGTCGGCGGCGCCGCGCGGCGAGATGCCGGCACTGATGTACGATCTGGCGGACAAGGTCGGCGACATCTTTACCCAGCAGTTCCGCGACGCCGGCTACGACGCCAAGGCGGCGCCGATCTACGCTCACGCGCTGGTCGGCATGGTTGCGTTCGTCGGCCAGTGGTGGACCGAGACGCGCCGCCCTCCCCCCGCCGAGGTCGTCGCCGCGCACGTCGGGGCGCTCGCCTGGATGGGACTGCGACACCTGCCGAAGAAGCCGACGCTGCAGAAGTGAGCGCTGCAGCGCGCTGCGCCCTATGCTGCGCGTTCCGCGGTCACCGAGAAGGGTGCGATTCGCTTTTGCAGAAGGCGAGGCCAGGCACAGGCGAGGCGAGGTCGTTCTCACCCTCCCCTCGCCTCGCCTCGCCTCGCCTGCATATTCGAGACCACCTTCATCCAACATGCGCCTATGCAGCGCCGCGCTGTCGGTCTAAAAACGACTCCCATGCAGCGCGACGGCGACCACATTCCGTTCGTCGACAGCGGCTCTTATCCGCTGCGCGCCGGCAATGCGGTGGTGCCGCTGATCGATGGCGAGAACGCGTTTCGCCGCATCTGCGAGGCGGTGGCCGCGGCGCGGCGCAGCGTCTGGGTTACGGTCGCGTTCCATGCGCCGGAGTTTCGCATGCCCGACGAGCACGGCGATCTGTTCGACGTGCTCGACCGGGCGCGGGAGCGCGGCCTCGACGTGCGCGTCATCTTCTGGCGCCACCTGCAGCTCGAAGCGATCAGCCCCGGCGTGCATTTCTCCGGCACCGCCGAGCACCGCCGGCAGCTCGCCGAGCGCGGCTCGCGATTCCTCGCCCGCTGGGATCAGGCGCACCAATTCTATTGCCAGCACCAGAAGAGCTGGCTGATCGACGCCGGCGCGCCCGGCGAGGTCGCGTTCGTCGGCGGCATCAACCTCGACACCGACTCGGTCGTCGCGGTCGGCCACCCGGCGCGCGACGACGGCGGCTCGACGCACGACGTCTACGTCGAAGTGCGCGGTCCGGCGGCGAGCGACGTGCATCACAACTTCGTGCAGCGCTGGAACGAGTCGAGCGATCGCGGCGCCGACGACGGGTGTTGGCCGGAGGCGCCGGGCAACTGCGACCTGCCCTTCCCCGTGATCGCGTCACCGCGCGCCGGCGCCGTGCCGGTACAGATCCAGCGCACCGTGCGGCGCGAGCGCTACGCCGACGGCACGCCGGCGCCGGGCGCCAGGTACTTCGACATCGCCGGCGGCGAGTTCAGCGTCGCCGACCAGTACAAGCGCGCCCTCGAAACGGCGCGCCGAACCATCTACATCGAGGACCAGGCGATCGGCTCGCCGGAAGTCGTCGAGCGGCTGCTCGGTGCGCTGGCACGCGGCGTCGAAGTCGTGTTCCTGGTGCCGATCGACCCCAACCGAGAGATGGCAGCCGGAAGAAAGCGCGACAACGCACGCGCCTTCTGGGATGCGCTCGCCGCGCTCGGCGAGTCGCCGCACTTCACCCTCGCCGGCATCGCCGCCAACCGACCCGCGGGCGGCTACCAGCACATCTATGTGCACGCCAAGATCGCGCTCGTCGACGACACCTGGGCGACGATCGGATCGTGCAACATCGGCAACCGCTCGTTCTACGGCGACACGGAGCTAAACGCCTCGTTCTGGCACGGCCCGACCGTGCGCACTCTGCGCGTCGACCTGCTGCGCGAGCACCTCGGCGCCGACACCGCCGACATGGACGACGTCGAAGCACTGCGCCTCTATGCGCGTCTGGCACGGGCAAACGCCGACCGCTACCGCGCCGGCGAAAGACTGGAAGGCCTGGCGGTGGCGCTCGACCCTGCAACCTACGCGCTTTGAGCGGCGGCGCGCGTCGCGGCTACGGCCGTGAGGCGGGACCTTCGACCGGGAAGAACCGCCCTTCCGAGCGTGCCAGCAGGGCGCCGTCGCGCTCGACGCGCGCCTCGACGACGAAGTAGCGCGGGCGGCGCTCGCGGATGCTCGCCTCGACGACCAGCGGCGCCTCGACCGGACACGGCTTCTCGTAGCGCACCGACAGCTCGCCGGTGACGACCCAGGTGCCGTGCAGGTGGTGCACCGCCGCGCAGCTCACCTCGTCGAGCAGCGTCGCGACGATGCCGCCGTGCGCCACGCCCGGCGCGCCGTGAAAGCGATCGGGAATCGTGTAGCGACTCAGGACCACGTCGCCGCGCCGATGGAAACGCAATTGCAACCCGTGCTCGTTGCTGCGCGAGCAGCCGAAGCAACCGCTGCCATCGCTGTCGAAGAAGAGTTCGGTTTCAGTCTGGGCGTCGGACATTGGCGGGGAGAGTATCGGGTATTGGAATGACTGACTACTGGCGAGCCGTGAACCGTGAACTGTGAACCGTGGGGTGAAGCCCGCAGGCAAGGTTCAGCAGCACAGCTCCACTCCACGGTTCACCGTTCACGGTTCACGGTTCACGTAATGCCTTGTTCCCGGTTACAGGAGTATCCACCACTGCTTCTCCATTCCCCACTCTCCATTCCCCACCCCTCACACCCGATCCACCTCGAACGCCCCGCTCGCCAGCCAGCCGAGCAGCTCGATCACGGCGGCGGTGTTCGGCAGCGCCATGTCGGCTTCGGTCTGCGTGGCGGGGCCGACGCGGATCGAGCGGCCGAGGCCGCGCAGCGAGCGGAAGGCGTCTTCATCGGTGACGTCGTCGCCGACGTAGAGGGCGCGCACACGCGAGACCCAGTCGACACCGTGGCGCAACGCCAGGACGTGCAGCACCGCGTAGCCCTTGTTCCAATCGATCGGAGGGCGGCCCTCGACGACGGCCTTGCCGGTGGTGACGCGCAGGTTGTGGCGGCGCAACACCGACGCAGCGCGGCGCTCGGCGGGACGACGCGCCCCGTCTTCGACCTCACGCACGTGCACGGCGACGGTCGCGCCTTTGCGCTCGACCCACAAGCCCTTGACGCGGATGGTGGCCAGCTCGGCCGCGGCCATCTCGACAGCCCCCTGGTACTGCCGCAGCGCTTCGTGGCGGAACTCGATGCCCGGACCCTCGATCTCGAAGCCGTGGTTGCCAACGTAGGTGAGACCCGGGATGCCAACCATGTTGCGGACATCGGCGAGGCTCCGGCCGGAGACGATCACGATGTCGAGATTTCTGGTGCGCAGGGCGCGGCGCAACAGGCGGCGCGCCGTCGCCGACAGTACGGCGTTCTCCGGCCGCGACACGATCGGCGTCAACGTCCCGTCGTAGTCGAAGAAGAGCGCCGTCGTCGGCCGCGCCGCGAGCCAAGGTTGCAGGCGGCGTCGCACCGCGTCGACGGGGCCGGCGGCGCGCCGCGCCGCAGCCGCGCCGCCGGCGTCCGCCGCCGCCTCGGCGCAACTGACGAAGCGCTCCACCCAGCTCTGCACGTCGGCGACGCTGACGCGATGGCGCAACGCCAGCATGCGCGAGCGGCGCTCCGCCTCCGGCATCACCAGGGCCCGGTGAATCGCCGACACGACCTGGTCGACGTCGTACGGATTGACCTGCACGGCCTCCTTCAATTCCTCCGCGGCGCCGGCCATCTCCGACAGGATGAGGACACCGCGGCCCTCGATCTGCGCCGCGACGTATTCCTTCGCGACCAGGTTCATGCCGTCGCGCAGGGGATTGATCAGGCCGACGCGAGCACTGCGGTACAGCGACACGAGCTCGTCCTGATTGAAGGAGCGATACAGGTAGCGGATCGGCGCCCAGCCGCGATCCGAGAAGCGACCGTTGATGCTGCCGACCGCCTCGTCGACCTGGCGCTTGAGCTCCTTGTACTCGGGAACCGCGGTGCGCGACGGCACGCAGAGCTGCACGAATACCACCCGCCCGCGGTACTCCGGATAGCGATCGAAGAAGGCTTCGACGGCGCGTAAACGCTCGGGAATGCCCTTGGTGTAATCGAGGCGATCGACGCTCAGAATCTCGATCGGACGGTCGTCGTCCTCCGGCGGCACTCCGACCTTGGCGGCGGCGCGGTCGAACATATCGAAGTCGATGCTGATCGGATGCGCCTGCACGGCCGTCGGACGCCCCTCGAAATAGGCGACGCCCTCGCTCCGATTCACCGACGCGCCCAGCATCTGCTCGGCACACGACAGGAGATGGTCGGCGTGCTCCTGCGACTGACAGCCGACCAGATCGCAGTCGAGCAGTCCGCGCATCAAGTGCCGCGCCCACGGCAAAACGCGCAACACCTCGAACGAGGGAAACGGAATGTGCAGGAAGAAGGCGACGCGCCGGTGCGGCGCCATGCGGCGCAAATAGCGCGGCAGCCGCATGAGCTGGTAATCCTGCACCCACACGAGATCGCGGTCGGTGCTCTCCTCGGCGGTCGCGGCGGCGAATCGCTCGTTGACGCGCTCGTAGACCTCCCAGCTCGCACTGTCGATCTCGGTGCGCGCCAGGAAGTAGTGGAACAGCGGCCACAGCGTCCGATTGGAGAACGCCTCGTAGTAGAGGGCCACCTCGCGCCGCGACAGCGGCACGGCGCGATAGCGCACCTTGTCGGAGCGGCGCGGCGGCGGCACCATCTCGGCAGCCGACGCTGCTTCGTCCATCTCGGCACCTGGCCAACCGATCCAGACGCCACCGCGACGCGACAGAGCCGGGTCGAGAGCCGCGACGAGCCCGCCCGGTGAGCGCTTGAAGCGGAAGCGATCGCCGCGCCGCACCGACGTGAACGGCAGCCGGTTGCTGACCACCACCAGACGGCTGGCTTCGCCGTCGTCCCGCCGCTCCGCGATGCTGCGCCGGTTTGCCGTCTTCGCTCCCATCCACTCCCCTGTTCTCAGTCCGCGCAAACGCGGAATACCAACGCGACGTTAGAACAGATCGCTTCCACACCGCTACCCGCTCCAGCTGGAGCGCGAGGCTCTTGCCAAGCCGCTCCTCCTGTTCGTCACCCTTCGTGACACGCGGCTCGGCGGGAGCCCCGCCCTTCTGAGTGATGTCGGTCCGCTGATCGCTGACATCGCGCAGCGCCTGTGGCATGGTGCGCGGCATGGGACAGCGGCGCGCGATCAATCTCATCCTCAGTCTTCTGGTCAGTGCCGGCTTCCTGTACCTCGCTTTCCGCAACGTTTCGTTCGCCGATCTCGCAACCGCCTTCGCGCGCGTCGACCTGACCTGGATCGCCGTCGCGATCTCGATCAGCTTCGCGATCATGGTGTTCCGCGCCTGGCGCTGGCAGCTCGAGCTGCGGCCGCTCGAGCACGTGCCGTTCGGCCGACTGTGGGTGATCACCGCGGTCGCGTATCTGGCGATCAATCTGTTTCCCGCGCGTCTCGGCGAGGTCGTTCGCCCGTGGCTGCTATCGCGGCGATCGTCGGTCAGCTTCTCCAACGTGGTCGGCAACCTGGTGATCGAGAAGACCCTCGATTCGGTGGTCATCCTCTTCTACATCCTGGTCGGTCTGACCACCGTCGAGAACCTGCCCGATTGGGTGCGCACCGGGGCGATGGTACCGGCCACGTTCGCTGTCGTCCTGGTCACTCTCGTGCTGCTCCTGTACTGGCGCGGCGAGGCGTTTTTCGACCGCTGGATCATTCACAACCTGCCAGGGCGCTTCGCCGGCGGCGTCAAGCGCGTCGTCAAGAGCATCGTCGACGGCATGAGCATCCTGCCCGATACTCGCCTGCTGCTGATGGTCTTCGTCGTGTCGCTGGCGCTGTGGTTCCTGCCCATCCTGTCGAGCTGGGTGACTATCAAGGCGTTCGACTTCGACGTGCCGTTCAGCGCCGCGGTGGTGGTCTTCATCTTCATCGGCTTCGGCACCGCACTGCCCAACGTGCCGGGGATGTTCGGCCCCTACCAGTACGCGTGCATCCTGGCGCTCGGCATGTTCGGCGTAGCGCAAGCGGATGCGCTGGCCTACGGGCTGGTGCTGAACGCCATCCAGTTCCTGACTCTCATCGCTCAAGGCCTGATCGCGCTGCCGTTGGCCGATGTGCGTTTCACCGACTTGATGCGCGCCGACAGCGAGCAAGCGGCGGCAAGCCGCACTGCGTAGGCAACCATGCACGGCCTGAAAGACGTGCGCGTCGTCGATCTCTCGACGGGCATCGCCGGCGCGTATTGCACCAAGCTGCTGGCCGACGCCGGCGCCGACGTCATCAAGGTCGAGTCGGGCGACGGCGACCCGCTGCGGCGCTGGTCGGCGACCGGCGCCGATCTCGGCGACGGCGACGGTGCGCTGTTCCAGTTCCTCCACTTCTCAAAGCGCGCCATCACCGGCGCCATCCCGAGCGCGCCGATAGCGGAGTTGATCGCCGGCGCGGATCTAATCGTCGAGAGTGGCTCGGTGCCAGCCTTTGATCCGCGCGCCACCGCCGCGCGCGATCCCGGTGCGGTGATCCTGTCGATCACGCCGTGGGGTCGCAGCGGCCCGTGGCACGGACGGCCGGCGAGCGATCTGGTCCTGCAAGCCGAATCGGGATCGATCGGCTGTCGCGGTCTGCCCGGCGGCGAGCCCTACATGGCCGGCGGCCGCATCACCGAGTGGGTGGGCGGGACGTTCGCGGCGGTGGCGGCGCTCGCGGCGGTGCAGCGCGCTGCCGCAACCGGACACGGCGACTGGATCGACTTCTCGCTGCTCGAGACGCTGGCGATCGCCACCCCCAACTATCTGTCGGTGCTGTTCCAGTTGTTCGGCGTGCCGGGCGAACTGCACGGGCCGATCATGCCGACCGTCGAGACGCCGTCGATCGAGCCGACCGCCGACGGCTTCGTCGGCTTCTGCACCAACACCCGGCAGCAGTTCGCCGACTTCCTGTTGATGATCGAACGCCCCGATCTGCAGGCCGACGAGGACCTGGCGCAATTCGCCGGCCGCTTCGGCCGCCTCGCCGAGTGGGAGCGGATCGTACACGCCTGGACGCGCCGCTACACCACCGCCGAGATCATCGAGCGCGCCAGCGCCTTTCGCATCCCCGTCGCGCCGGTGCTCGACGGCGATCGAGTGCGCGGCCACGAACAACTTGCGGCACGCGGCGTCTACCGCCGCGCGCCGAACGGCCGCTTCGAGTACCCGCGCCCGCCCTACCGCATCGACGGCGAGGAGCTACCGCCGCCGCGTTCGGCCCCGCGGCATGGCGAGCACGACGGCCGCGTCGAAGTCCGAACGCCGAGACGGCCGCAGCCGTCCGGGCCGCGCCAACTGCCGCTCGCCGGCCTGCGCATCCTCGATTGCACCAACTGGTGGGCGGGGCCGTCGGCGACGCACATGCTGGCCTGCCTCGGCGCCGAGGTCATCCACGTCGAGTCGACACAGCGGCCCGACGGCATGCGCATGATCGGCGGCATGCTCGCCGGCGTGCACGAGCGCTGGTGGGAATGCAGCCAGTTCTTCCTGCCCGCCAACGCCAACAAGCTCGACCTCACGCTGCACCTGAGCGACGAGCGCGGCCTCGATCTGATGAAGCGACTCTTGGCGGGCGCCGACGCCATCGTCGAGAACTTCACGCCGCGCGTGCTGGACGGCTTCGGCCTCACCTGGGACGTGGTTCGCGCCGCGAACCCGCAGTGCATCATGGTGCGCATGCCGGCCTTCGGCCTCGACGGTCCGTGGCGAGACAACACCGGCTTCGCGCAGACCATGGAGCAGCTCTCGGGCCTGGCGTGGCTGACCGGCCACCGCGACGATCACCCGCGCATTCAGCGCGGCCCGTGCGATCCGCTCGCCGGCATGCACGCCGCGTTCGCACTGCTGGTCGCGCTCGCCGAGCGTCGCGCGCGCGGGCGCGGCGTCCACGTCGAGTGCACGATGGTCGAGGGCGCCCTCAACGCCGCGGCCGAACAAGTCATCGAGTTCACAGCCTACGGCCGGCGCATGGAGCGCGACGGCAACCGCGCGCCACACGCAGCGCCGCAGGGCCTCTACGCCTGCGCCGGCAGCACGCCGGGCTCGGAGATCTGGCTGGCGCTCGCCGTCGAAACCGATGTGCAGTGGCGCGCTTTGCGCCGTGTGCTCGGCGAGCCGGAGTGGGCGGCCGATGACCAGCTCGCGTCGCTCGCCGGACGGCGCGCCGCGCACGACCGCATCGACACCGCCCTGCGCGCGCACTGCGGCGCGCGAGACCGCGCGGCGCTGGTCGAGGAGCTCGCCGCCGCCGGTGTTCCCGCCGGCGCGGTCGTCGATCCGCGCTCGATCCACGTGCACCCGCAGATGGTGGCACGCGGCTTCTTCGAGAATCCGCAACATCCAGTCGTCGGCGCGCCGGCGCTGCCGACGGTGCCGTTCCGCTTCGCCAGCGTCGAACGCTGGCTGCACAGCCCGGCGCCAACCCTCGGCCAACACAACCGCGAGATCCTGCAGGGCTGGCTCGGCCTCTCGGACGACGAGCTCACCGCACTGCAAACCGACGGCATCATCGGCGACCGCCCGGCGGGGATGTAGGAGGGCGAGGCTCCCGCCGAGCCGCGAAGCACGCGGGAACCGCGGCTCGGTCGGAGCCTCGCCCCCCTGCGAAGCGCATCCTGCGCTTCGTTGTCAGCTCCTCACAACAGGTGCGAGTTGACGAGATTGCCGCCGTCGCAGACCAGGCAAGCGCCGGTGACGAACGAGGCGCGGTCGGAGGCGAGCCACACCACCGGCTCGGCGACTTCTTCGGGGCGACCCAAGCGGCGCATTGCGTGCGTGGCGATCGTCTTGTCGCGAAACTCGGGGAACTTTTCGAAGTAGCGCTGGATGGCGCGCGTCTCCATTCCCGCCGGCGCCACCGAGTTGACCCGCACACCGCGCGCCGCGTACTCGGACGCCGCCGCCATGGTCAGCGCGTGCACACCGCCTTTGGCCGCCACGTAGGCACCGAGCATCGCCTCGCCCTTGAACAATCCCGAAGTCGTGATGTTGACGATCGCGCCACCGCCACCGGCCAACATCGCCGGGATGGCGTACTTCATCCCGAGAAAAACGCCCTTCATGCAGACGTCGACCGTGCGCTGCCAGCTCGCTTCGTCGATGTCGACGAGCGCCGCGAAACCACCGGCGCCGCCGACCGCGTTGTTGCACAGCCAGTCGAGTCGCCCGAAGCGCTGAACAGCGGCGTTCACGGCCGCTTCCACCTGCGCGCCGTCGCTTACGTCGCAATGCACATACAGCGCCTCGCTGCCGATCCGCCTCGCCACCGCCTCCCCGAGCTCGTCGCGCACGTCCGCGATCACCACACGTGAGCCCTCGCGCGCCGCCAGATCGGCGATCGCCTCGCCCAATCCCTGTGCCGCACCGGTCACCATCCCGACCTTGCCGTCGAGCAGCCCTGCGCGGTTCATGGATCGGCTAGTCGCGCACCCAGCGCGGCATGTGGACTCCCTCCACCTCGGCGAACGCGACCCGCAGAGGCTGGCCGATGGCGAGCGTAGCGGGATCGACGCTGTTGATCGGCGCACCCTCGGCGCTGACGACGTTGCCGACCATGCGAAGCTCCGCGTCTTCTTCGAGCGCCGCGACGATCACCGGATAGGGCGCGAGCTCGGCGAAGTCCGGCAACACCGGCGGGTGAACGACGACGAACGACCACACCGTCGCCCGCCCCGAGAGGCGCCGCCACTCCGTCGCCAGCGAGCGGCAGTGCGGACACATCGGCCGCGGCGGATGGCGCATGCGGCCGCACCCGCCGCATGCCTGTACGCGCAGCTCGCCGCGCGCCGTCGCTTCCCAGAACGGCGCACTGTCCTCGTCTTCGATGTCGGGAATCAGCATGTGTAGCTTTCAGCGATCAGCTTTCAGCTTTCAGAAAGGTCGTAGATCCAGAACGCGCTCATTGGCCGACCCGCAGCTGATCGCTGATAGCTGATCGCTGACCGCTCATTTCAATTCCTCAACAGCAGCGCGCTGGTCGGCACGCCTTCGCCGCTCGTCACCAGGCAGGTCGTCGCGTTCGCCACCTGCGCGGTCGAGTCACCGCGCATCTGGCGCACTCCTTCTAGAACCAGATTGAAGCCGTGCACGTACGCTTCCGACATGCCGCCGCCCGAGGTGTTGGTCGGCAGGCGGCCGTCCGGCCATTCGAGCGCACCACCGTCCGTGAACGCACCGCCCTCGCCGCGGCCGCAGAAGCCGTAGCCCTCGAGGGACAGCGGCACCAATGGACTGAAGGCATCGTAGATCTGTGCGCACGACACGTCGGCGGGGCGAAAGTCGCTGTTCGCCCACAGCCGTTGCGCACATGCCCACGACGGCCCGCGCAGCGGATCGTCGCAGTAGTAGTTGGTCATCACGGTGTGCTGCGGCGGCAGCCCCTGGCCGAACGAGTGCACGTACACCGGCTTGCGCCGCAGGTCGCGCGCCCGTTCGGCCGAGACGACGACGATCGCCAGCGCGCCGTCGGTCTCCAAACAGTTGTCGAACAGACACAGCGGCTCGGAGATCCAGCGCGCGCTCATGTACTGCTCGCGCGTCAGCGGCTTCTCGTACATGACGGCGTTGGGATTGCGGTTGGCGTGTTTGCGAAACGCCAGCGCCACATTGGCGAGATGGTCGCGCGTCGCGCCGTACTCGTGCATGTAGCGCCGCGCCAGCAGTGCCACTTCGTCGACCGGCCGCAGCAGCCCGAACGCGCGCGACCATTGTTGGTCACCGCCCAACACGGGCTTGGTCTGCGCCCACGGCCGGCTCGTCTTCGAAGCGCGCTTGCGCGCCCGCCAGGCGACCGCGACGCGGCACTGACCGGTGGCGACGGCCATCGCCGCCTGGCCGACGACGCCACAGCCGGCGCCGCCGCCGTAACCGATCTCGGAGAAGAAGGTCACGTCGCCGCAGCCGACATTGCGCGCCACCTGCACCTCGCGCCCGTCCTCCATGGCGAACATGCACAGCCCGTCGACCTCGCTCGGCGCGATTCCGGCATCATCGAGTGCCGCCGAGATCGCCTGGCAGGCGAGCGACAGCTCACTGTCCTCGATGCCCTTGCCGAATGTCGTCTGGCCGATGCCGACGATCGCCGTGCGGTCCTTGATCAACGCCCTATCCCCATTTTCCGCGGCGCACTGTGCCACACGGAACGGCTGCGGACAAAGACGTGCCGGATCACCTCTCCAACAAAGACTTTCGTAAATTGAAGATTTGTGACCGTACACGTACTCGTACTCGTACGCGTACACGGAGTTTCTTGCAGAATTCGGGCATTCATCGTGTACGGGTACGCGTACGAGTACGTGTACGGGAGAAAGTCGACAGTCTCCGCAGGGAGAGCGGAGCTGTGGGGTGCAGGCGGGAGAACTGTTTGCAGGCTCTGTTACGACAGTCTCCAACCCAGAGATATCGTTGCCTCCCGCCCGCCGTTCGTGCTGAATCAACGGGACCAACTCCCTGCCTTCTGGAGCCCCAATGAAACGCATCATCGCAGCCGTCGATTTCTCGTCCATCTCCGACGCAGTGATCGAGCACGCCGCCGCGATGGCGGCGGCCTTCCGCGCCGAGCTGGTGCTGCTGCACGTCGCCGCGCCGGACCCGGATTTCGTCGGCTTCGATGCGGGACCGCCGAGCGTCCGCGAGCTGCGCGCCCACGAGCTGCGCGATGAGCATCGCGGACTGCAAGAGGCGGCGACTCGCTTGCGCGCGCGCGGCCTCGCCGCCGAGGCGCAATTGATCCAGGGGCCGACGGTGGAGACGCTGGTCGAGCGCGCCGAGCAGCAGGGCGCCGATCTCCTCGTGATCGGCTCGCACGGCCACGGCGCCGTCTATCGCGCGCTGGTGGGGAGCATCAGCGAGGGTGTCCTGCGGCGCGCGCCCTGCCCTCTCCTCGTGATTCCGGCCGATCGCACCGGCGATGCCGCCGCCGGGTCTTGATCCGAATCCTGCAGGAGCGAAGTGCGCATGAAGATTCAAAATCCCGGGTCGCATCTCGACCACATGATGCGCCAGACGCGCAGCCATCACATGGAGCTGAGCTCGATGGCCGACCTCAAGGCCAACATGCTGCTCACCGTCGCGTCGGTGGTGTTCACTCTGGCGGCGACGCGGATCCAGGTGCCCGAGGTGCGCTGGGCGATCGTCACGCTGCTGCCGTTCTGCCTGGTGACGGTGGCGCTTTCCGCTTATGCGACGATGCCGGCGTCGTACTCCGGAACGCGCCCGGGATCGCGTCCGCGGCGCGGCGATCCCGGCTTCAACCTTCTCTTCTTCGGGCACTTCTACGACCTGCCGTACGACGAGTACGAGGCGGCCATGGAACAGATGATGAACGACCCCAGCCTCACCTACCAATTGCAGGTGCGGGAGGTGTACACGCTCGGCGTCTTCCTCGCCCGCAAGAAGTATCGAGCTCTGCGTCTGGCGTACCTGGCGTTCATCATCGGCCTCACCGCCAGCGGCACGGTCGCCGTCGTGTTGACCCTGGTGCGCGGCTTGTGAACGCGGTGCAAATTCCATTCACACATCGGATCGATTCGCGGCAGGTTCGCTCGTGAGCGCAAGCGACGGCCAAGACTCGCCGCACCTGAAGCGCGCCATCGGCACCGCGGCGCTGACCATCTTCGCCATCGGCGACATTCTCGGCGCCGGCATCTACGCCCTGGTGGGCGTCGTCGTCGCCTCGGCCGCCGGCGGCGCGTGGCTGTCCTTTCTCGCCGCCGGACTCCTCGCGTTGCTGAGCGGGCTCACGTTCGCCGAGCTCGGCTCGCGCATTCCGCGCGCCGGCGGTCCGGCTGCCTACTGCCAACACGCGTTCCGTCATCCGGCGATCAGCTTCACGGTGGGCCTGGTCACCTTGATGAGCGGCGTCACTTCCGCGGCTACCATCTCGCGTGCGTTCGCCGGGTACATCGAGCCGTTCTCGGCGCTGCCGCCCGCGGTCGTGAGCACCGCGCTACTCGGCGCGATCGGCGTCATCAACTTTCTCGGCATCGAGGCATCGGTGCGCGTCAACATCCTGCTGACCGCAATCGAAGCCGGCGGTCTGCTGCTGGTCGCCGCCTGCGGCGGCCTGGCGATCGCGGCCACCGACTGGACGGCGGCGGAGCTGAGCAGCCGATTGACCGCCGACGCCTCGTTCACCGGAGTGATCGCCGGTGCCGGCATCGCGGTGTTCGCATACATCGGCTTCGAAGACACCGCGATGATGGCGGAAGAAGCGCGCGATCCGGCGCGCGCCCTGCCGCGCGCCATCCTCGTCGCGGTCGCGACGACCTGCGTTCTCTACGTCGGCATCGCCGTCATCGCCCTCCTCACGGTGCCGCTCGACGAGTTGAGCGGCAACAAGGCCCCATTGCTCGCCGTCGTCGAACGCTCCGGAGTGGGAGTGCCGGCCGGCTTCTTCTCGGTAATCGCAATGATGGCGATCGCCAACACCGGCCTGCTCAACCTGATCATGGCGTCGCGCCTGGCGTACGGGATGGCGCGCGAGAATCTGATGCCGGCGTTCCTCGGCCACATCCACCCGCAGCGCAGCACGCCGCTGGCCGCGATCGTCGTCACCACCGCGCTGGCGGCGCTGATCATGGCGAGCGGCGACACCGCCGGCCTCGCCCAGACCACGAGCCTCCTGCTGCTGACGATCTTCGCGGTCCTGCACGTCGCCCTGCTGCGCATTCGCAGCACCGAGGAGCGGCCACCCGAGGGAATCTTCCGCGCCCCATCGTGGACCCCGATCGCGGGCGTAGTGGTGTGCCTCGCACTGGGCACCAGCTTCGCGGCCAGCGCCTATGTGCGCGCCGTGCTGGTGTTGGCGGTAGCACTGGCTTGCTACGCCCTGTTCGGTCGTCGCGGCGGCGCCACTGCCGAACCAGCCGAATGAGCAGCCGGGCGGCCCGGATCCTGACCTTCGCCGAGTACGCGAAGGTCCGCCACGCTGTACCGTACGTGGTCGACATTGGCGGTGACGATCGCCGCTTGGTGCTGTTCGGCGTCCGCCACAGCTCGGATCCGGGCGATCCGATGTTCGACGCAATCGAGCGTACGTTCACTGCATTGGCACCCCGCTTTGCGCTGCACGAGGGCACACCTCCTGCCGTCGAGCCCGAGCGCGAGATCGCCATCCGCCGGCACGGTGAGGCCGGCCTGGTGCGCCACCTCGCGGCGCGCGGCGCAATCGAGACGGCGAGTATGGACATCTCGCTCCCCGACGAGGCGCGGATTCTGCGCGAAGAGCTGTCGCCCGCCGACGCGCTGGTGTTTCTGGTCGTGCGCCAGCTCGCGTCGTTCAACCGCAAGACGGCGCGCATGGACTTCGACGGCTACTTCCGCGACTTCTTCGACCTCATCACACCGCCGCTCGGCTACGCCGCCATCGACTGGCCGCTGATCGAGCGCGAGCACCAGCGTTTTCTCGGCCGGCCATTGGAACGCGCTTCCATCACCGGCCTCGCCACCGATCCGACGCGCGCCGAGCTGCCGACGCAGCGCATCGCAACGTTCTCGAACCGACTGCGCGACGAGCACATGCTGGCGCGGCTCCTGGCGGCGCTCGACGACCATGGCCGCGTCTTCGCAACCGTCGGCGTCACGCATGCGGTGATGCTGGAGCCGGCGCTGCGGGCGGTGTGAATGACGCGGTGTACCGCCCCGCGGCCAACCTTCCAGGGAAGCGCGACAGCGGAGAGCCGGCGCCCGTGAACCGTGAACAGTGAACCGGGGACGTGCACTCCGGGCTTTTCACGACCCACGGTTCACCGTTCACGGTTCACGGATCTCTCCGCAACTGGCGCCGCCAACGCCGATTCGCTAAGGCACCACACCATGAGCACAACCAAAAAGGCACTGCTCTACCTGATGGGCGCCCTGTACGTCTTCGCTGGCGTGATGCACTTCGTGCGACCCGATTTCTACGTGCAGATCATGCCGCCGTATCTGCCCTGGCACCTCGAGCTGGTCTACCTGTCCGGCATCGCCGAGATCGTGCTCGGTATCGCGGTGCTGATTCCCGCCTGGCGTGTACCCGCCGCGTGGGGAATCATCGCGCTGCTGATCGCGGTGTTCCCCGCCAACCTGCACGTCGCTCTCAACAACGTGCCGGTCGGCGGCGCCACCGAGGGGCTCGGGATCTGGAACTGGGTGCGGCTGCCGTTCCAGGCGCTCTTCATCCTCTGGGCCTGGTGGTACACGAAGGATCCGTGAACCGTGAACGGTGAACCGTAGCTACACGGGCAGTGACGACTCGATAGACCGCGCGAAGCGCGCACCAACCTTTGCCTCGCCTCGCCTGTGCCTCGCCTGCACGGCTCGGCAGCCCGTGCCCACTACTGCTTCCGCGCCACCACTTCGCCGTGCAGGAAGGCGAAGTACGGTTGCGGCGCGGCGGCCCAGCGCCGCCAAGCGGCGGCCAACTCTTCCAACTCGTCGCGCGTCGCTAGACCGAGCCGCATCGCGTCCTCGCCCATTCGCGCGGTGAGCAGGCGGTCGGTCCACAGTGTGCACCAGTCCGTTACCGCGGTCGGCTCGGCATACGTCCAACTGCTGCTGGTCGCGACGGCGTCGACGAATCCCGCCGCGCCTACCCAGCGCGCCAGCATGCGGCCGGCGTCCGGCTCGCCGCCGTTGCGGCGCGCCAGCTCGCAGTACAGGGCGAGCCAGCGGTCGAGCAGCGGATCGCGCGGGTCGTGCACCATCGTTCCGTAGTCGGAGTCGCGCACCGCGATGATACCGCCAGGCCGAAGCACGCGCGCCGACTCGCGCAGTGCCTCCACCGGATCGGCGAGGTGTTGCAACAACTGGTGCGCGAATACGACGTCGAAGGCCGCGTCGGCGAACGGCAGTCGATAGACGTCGGCGACCAGGAACTCGCAGGCGCCGGCGCCGCGCGCCGCGGCATCGCGCCGCGCGCGCAGCACCGCCTCGGGGGACGCGTCGACGCCGACCGCCCGCGCGACACGCTGGCTGAGATCGATCGTGACCGAACCCGGCCCGCAGCCGAGATCGAGCAGCAGGTGATCGCGGCGCAGCAGCGGCAACGCGAAGGCCGCACTGTTGGCGGCCGTGCGCCGTGCATGGCTGTCGACCACGGCACCGCAATGGCCGTGCGTATAGCGTTCCTTCATCTGGATTCGTGCGATCGGCCAGACGGCGCCGCGCTGGCGGAGGACGATGCGCCGCGGCCGCTGACCGCGTCGAGGAATCGCTCAATGCAGCGGTCATGCCACGGCACCCGGCTTCCCGCGCCGTGAAAGCCGACGTGGCCGCCGCCGCGCGGCAGGAGCGGGGTCAGACGTGGGTTGGCCGTCCAATCGTAAGACTCGTAGCTGCGGCCCGGAATCCATGGATCGTCGAGTGCGTGAACGACGAGCGTCGGCACCGCGATGCGGTCGAGGAAGCGGAGCGCCGAGTTCTCCTCATAGTAGGCGCGCGCTCCCGCGTAGCCGTTGCGCGGCGCGACAAACTCGTTGTCGAAGTCGAGAATCGTCCGCGCCGCTTCGATGGCGCGTCGCTCGCCGCTATCGAGGCGCGCTCCCTCACCGAGAGCCTCGGCGCGCATGCGGCCGAGGAGATAGGAGTGGTAGGGCCGATTGCGGCGCTCCAGGATGCGGCGGCTCGCCGCCTCGAGCTCGATTGGCGCCGAGACGCTGGCGGCTCCGGCGATCGGGAAGGCGGCGCCGTACTCGGCGAGAAACTTGAGCAGCATGTTGCCGCCCAGCGAGTACCCGACGAGAAACAGGCTGGCGACGCCGTGCTCCTGCGTCAGCGCTGCGAGTACGTCGTGCAGATCGGCCGTGCGGCCGGCGTGGTACTGCAGTCGACACGTCGGCCGCGACGGGCCGGCACCGCGCAGGCTCAAGCGCAGAACCGGATACCCGGCGCGGTTCAAATGCGCCGCCGAAGCGAGCAAGTAGTCGCTGTCCTCGGAGCCGCTCAGTCCGTGGATCAGCACGACCAGCGGATCGGCACCGTTCGCCCCACTGTGCAACCGCGCCGCGAGCTGATCGCCGCTGCCGTCGCGCATCGCCAGCAGCAGTCTTTCGCCCTCCCCGGCTACACCCTTCGTGACCGGCCCGCGGAAGAGGTTGCGCAGCGTCTGCAGGTCGGCGCCGAGCCACGGCGGGCGCGGGCGGAACTCGGGAAACTCGATCACTCTCTGGCCATAGCGCGCCGACTGGCGGCTCTGCCAGCCGCACGAGCCACGTCAATTCCGCACGGGTCGAATCAGGACTTCCTGTGCAACGGTGGCGACGTGCCGGCCGGCCTGGTCGAAGATGGAGCCGACCGACGTGCCGAGCGTCTGTTTGAGCCCGCGACAGGTGAAGTCGTGCAGATGCCAGGCGCTCGCCCGCAGCGGCTCGCGAAACCAGATGGTGTGATCGAGGCTCGCGTTCCAAAAGGCGCGATTCACGGATTCGCGCGGTGGTCGCTGCGGGTGTCGCGCCACGACCGCCTCGGTCGGCAGGTCGTCCGACAGATACGCCAGGGCGCAGGCGTTGAGGATCGGATCGTCGCCGAGATCCTCGCCCAATCGCAGCCACGCGCCGACCCGACCTTCGGCGATGTCCTCGCGCAGCGATCGCCGCTCGAAGAGCGTGCTCCACGAATCCTCCCGCAGATCGGCCGGCGGCGCGACGGCGGGCAACTCGTCGGTCTGCACCTCGACGCCCTCTTCCGCCACATGAAACGAGGCCGCCATGGTGAGGATCGCACCCACCGCCTGCCGCACGACGACGCGCCGGGTGACGAAGCTGCGGCCGTTGCGGATGCGGTCGACCTCGAAGCGGATCGGCTCGGCGGCGTCGCCCTGGCGAATGAAGTAGCCGTGCAGCGAATGCACGGCCAGGGTGGCGCCATCGGCTGGATCGCTCCCGGGCACCGTCAACGCCGCGGCGCGCAGCGCCTGTGCGATGATCTGACCACCGTACAACCCGCCCCACGGGTAGCGCGGCCCGCTGCCGACGAAGGTGTCGGGGCCGTGCGGCTCGAGCTGCATCATCTCGCGAAACGTCATCTCCGCCATCGCGGCCCTTACTTCCCCGCCGCGGCGCGCAGCGCCGCTCCGACCTGCTCGGCGGAAGACGCGAACTCGACACTCTGGATCATTCCCTTGTCGAGGCGCAGCAACGTGACGTGCTTCTCGACCGACGGCAGAGCCGCCGTCGCCTTGCCGTCGCGATCGAGCAGCATGGGGTAAGGGCGCTTGCGCAGCGCCGGCAGCGCGAACATGCGCGTGATCACCGCCGGCATGGCGGAGATGTCGGCGACGAACACCGCGTGCGCGGCGGCCAGCTTCGCGGCCCCGTCTACGGCGAGCGCCGCCTCGACATGGTCCGACGCGTCCATGTCTTGCGAGAAGAGAACCAGCCGCGTTTCGGCGCCGATTCCCCCCGCATTGTCGTGCTGATCCGCGAGGTCGAGGGCCGGCATCGCATCGCCCGGCTTCAGCGGTGCGGCGTACGCGGCGGCAGCGAATGCCAGGAAGGCTGCGAACAGCGTCGCGATTCGGCTCATGCGCCGCAAGCTATCAGGAGCGCGCCAACTCGTCGACGAGTGCCGTCACCAGATCGACGTGGGCGCGCACTCGCGCTTCGCGGTCGTCGAGCCGCCACGAGCTCTCGAGTGTGATCTCCGGCACGCCGCGCTCGTCGCACCACATGCCGGTCGCCTTCATCCGCAGGGTGGCGGCCCACAGCGCCGTGATCAGCCACATGGAGCGACTCATCGGCGCCAGACCGGGCGGCGCGAGCCGGCGCCCGAAATAGTCTTCGGCCGCGAGAGTGGTGCCGCCGCGTTCGAGCGCCGCCGCGAGGCGGTGTGCCAGTCCCGCGTCGACGTACCGGTTGAGAAACATGAACGTGCGATCCTGCGGTCCCTCGTGCAGGCTGACGACGAAGTCGGGCTTCTCCTCTTCGACGACGCGCCGGACGAGACGCGCCTCTTCGGTCTCGAAGCGCACGAAGTCGCGGTTGATGTCGAATCCGTCAGCGTTGTAGCGCGACAGCTCGGCGGCGCCCACCGGGTTCACCGGCGCCACGACGACCAGCCGTACGCTCGGTTCGGCGCAGTGCGCGAGAATTTCCGGCACGGCGAGAATCCCCGCCCGCTCGTTGCCGTGCACGCCGCCGAGCACCAGCAGAGTGCGGCGCGCCTCTCCCACCGCCGGCGACCGCGAGGCGATGCGATGCATCGCATGCGTCCGGCCGCCATACTCGAGGCGCGCCGGCACCGACAGCTCGTAGCGGTCGTCGAGCGACGCCAGCGAACGCGCGAACTCATCGCCCTCGAAAGGAAGCTCGACGAGACCCAGCTCCGTCTCACGCGCCGGATGATCGAAGACCCGGCGCTTGAGGTGGTACTTGGCGAAGGTGCGGAGGTCGGCGAGGGAGGCCATATCAGGCGTTGGCGATAGGGAGTGGGCGGGGATTCACTCGCGACGATCGTGAACCAGTGAACCGTGAACTGTGAACTTCATTGACCGTTCACGGTTCACGGTTCACCTGGTCGCCAGGGCGCCGCTTTCACAGCCCTTCTGCCTGGCTTGGAGCACTCACGCCGGCTTGCCCAGAAACTCGCGCCAGCGCTGCAGCTTGGCGAACTCGCGCCGCGTGCGCGGGCCGAACGGCTCCTGGAATGCCCAGCGCCGGCTGCCGAGCTCGCCGTCGAGCTGTCGGCGCGCCAGCTCGAGGCCGTCGGTGTCGAGTGTGCAGCGCACCGCGTCGGGGTCGATCCCGTACAGGCGCGCGCCGGTGAGGCCGAAGATTTTCGCCTTGATCTCGTCGGTCAGCGCCGGATAGCCGTACAGCTCCTGAAACTCCTCGGAGATCCGCAGCGCGCGGAAGGCTTCGATCTGCGGCTGCGGCGAGCCGAACCACAGACATTCCGAGCCCCACACGACGTTGTCCTCGCCGAGGTGCTTGAGCAGCTTGCCGATGTAGTGCTGAGCGACTTCCGCGTCGCCCATCGAGAGCACCCACGCACTACCCATCTCCGCGTAAACGTTCTTCCCCTTGAGACCGTGGTCTTCGACGGTGCGGATCAAGCGATCGACGCCGCCGCCCTCCGGGTTGTACGGACCTTCGCGATACCCGAGCTCGTAGGCGGAGTGGTAGACGATAAAATCCACCTCCGGGTAGCGCACCGCCACCGGCCCGACATCGCGCGGGTGGCTGTGCTCGACCGAGAAGTTGCCGAGGGGGAAGCCCTTGTGGATGCACAGCAGCGGCTCGCCGAGCTCGATGCACTTCTCGATCAGTGGAATGCCGATCGCCTCGTCGTCGAGCCACCAGCCGTTCCCCTGCGGGCCCCACGGCGGATAGCACTTCCAGCCGTGGTTGCCGTACTCGGCGCGGATGCGCTCCATCATCGCCTGCTGCAGATCCCAGCGATCGTTTGGCGCCACCTGACAGTGCTGCACCATGCGCTGGCTGCCGCCGGCGGCACCGTTGAAGACATCGCGCCAGTACACCATGCCCTCGTTGCTGTTGAGGTTGGTGCACAGCGTCGCGTCGTCGCAGATGTTCGACGGGAAGCCGGACAGCACGGCGACCGTCGTCTGCGAGTTGAGGAAGATCTCGTTCAGATACTGCGAAGGGCCGATGCAGTGCGCATCGCGCGGCGTGCAGTCGTAAAAGGTGATGGCGCGCGCGAAGGCATCGCCGTAGTAAGTGCCCATCGGATGGCGCTCCATCCAGGTCTCGGCGTCTTCGATGTGGTGCGTCTGCAGGTCGAGGATGAATTCCTCCCCCATGAAGACCGAGGTATCGCACTCGATGGGGTTGGGGCCGACGTCGAAGCCGCCGTCGTCGCTGCCGCAGCCCGAGACGAGGTTGATCGCCCACAGCGACGTCGCCATGCCCAGCGCGCTGGCGAGGAACTGGCGCCGATCCATGCCGAGACGCCGCGACTGCTCGTCGGCGGTGCGCAAGATCAGATCCTGGATCCGCCGCTCGCGCGGTGTCTGTTGCCAGAAGAACTCGCCGTTCGACTTGTTGCCGAGCGGAATCGGCGGCACCACCGGCAACTCCGGATCGGTCTTCCTCTGCATGCTCAGCCACGGCGGACGCTTCATAGGCACCTCCCCTGTTGCGCGGCATCAAACCGCCGCGCGGCGCCGGACTCAAGCCGCGCGACCCGATCGGTCGCTGTGGCGGGTGAATGGGCGTCTTGGAGAGTCGGGAATCGAGAGTGGGGAGTCGAGAGTCGGGAGCGACCGATCTCTGATGGAGATGTGAACCGTGAACCGTGAACTGGAGATTCGCTCCACGGTTCACAGTTCACGGTTCACGCGCTCGATCAGTCCCCGATGCTGCCAACTACTCCCCCGACTCTCGACTCCCGACTCTCGACTCCCTACCGTGCCGCCATGCGTGTCTTCCTCGTCAGCCACTTCCACTGGGATCGCGAGTGGTACCGCACCATGCAGGCGTTCCGCGCGCGCCTGGTCGATGCGATGGACATGGTGCTCGATCTGGCGGCCAGCGATCCCGGCTATCGCTTTCTGCTCGACGGGCAGACGATCGTGCTCGAGGACTATCTGGAGGTTCGGCCGGACCGCGAAGCCGAGTTGCGCGAACACATCGCCGCCGGCCGGCTCGGCATCGGGCCGTGGTACGTGCAGCCGGACTCGCTGCTGCCGTCGGGCGAGTCGCACGTGCGCAACCTGCTGGCCGGCCGCCGGGTCGGTGCGCGCTTCGGCCCGCTCTCCTCGGTCGCCTACGTCCCCGACTCCTTCGGTCACCCCGCCGAGTTGCCCGAGATCTTCCGCGGCTTCGGCCTCGACGGCTTCGTCTACTGGCGCGGCAACGACAGTGAAGTGGCGAGTCTCGGCCCGCGCTGGTGTTGGCGGGCACGGAGCGGCGCCGCGGTGCGCGCACTGCATCTCACCGAGGGTTACTTCAGCGCCGGCCGCCCCGAGTCCGACATAGCGACCGCCGTCGATCGACTGGAGGCGGTGGTGCGCAAGCTGGCAGACGCCGGAGAGACGCCCATCGTTCTCATGAACGGCTTCGATCACACGCGCCCCGATCTCCATACGAAGGCACTCGCCGAAGCCCTCGCGAAACGGATCGGCTGCGCCGTCGAACGAGCGCTGCTCGACGATGTCGTCGCCGCCGCGCCGGCGGTCGGCGAGTTGCCGGTTCACGAGGGAGATCTCGTCGGCGCGCGCCAGGCCAATCTGCTGGCCGGCACGTGGTCGGCGCGCATGCCGCTCAAGATTCGCAACCGCGAGATCGAAGCGCTGTTGCAGTCGTGGACGGAGCCGTGGGCGGCGCTGGCCGCGCCGCTCGGCTGTGCAGACGAGCGCCCTGCCCTGCGGCTTGCATGGCGCAGTCTCGTGCAGAACCAGGCCCACGATTCGATCTGCGGCTGCTCGATCGACGCTACCCACGAGCGCATGGCCGCACGTTACGACGACGCCGAGGAGCTGGCTGAGGAAACCACGCAGCGCGTGCTCGAGCGGCTCGCCGGGCGACCGGCCGATCGCTCCGTACCCGAGACGCCGGGCCAGCGTGTCACTGTGTTCAATCCCTCGCCGCACGTCCGCACCGATCGAGTTCGCCTCCCACTCGACGGCGAGCCGTCGCTGACCATCAGCCTCGGCGAGCCGCGCCTGCACCCGCTCACCGTCGCCGCGCTCGGCGAGCAGGGTTACGAGGTGAACGGAGCACCGGCGCGCGTCGTCGCTTCCGACGATCCGCGGCGCGTGCGCTGGATCCCGAATCAACGCGCCGTCGACCTCGAGATCGTCGCCGCCGACCTGCCACCCTTCGGCTGTCGCACCTACACGGTCACGCCGGCGCCCTCGGCACCCGACGCCGTCGACGACGGCCGCGTCATCGCCACCGACGATCTGCGCGTCGAGGTCGAGGACGACGGCACGGTCACGCTCCGCCAGAACGGTCGCGAGCTGCTCGGTCTCTTCGACCTCGAGGACATCGGCGATCGCGGCGACTCGTACGATTGCGATCCCGTCGGCGCACCGCTGCGCCCGCGCTTGCGCGAGTTGCAGACAACACGGCGACGCCATCCGTCGGGCATCCAGTCGCTGCTGGTGCGGCGCGTCGTCGAGGTGCCGGCCGGCATCCATGTCGACCGCGAACGACGAGCAGAGGCGACGGTCGCTCTCGATCTCGTGGTCGAGCTGTCCATCGCCCCCGGTGTGCCGCGCCTCGACGCACGCGTGCATCTCACCAATCGAGCCCGCGACCACCGCCTGCGACTGCTCTTCCCGAGCGGCGACAGCGCGCGGCAATACTCGCACGCCGCCGCGTTCGGCGTGCGCCGCCGCCGTGTCGATCGGCGGGCCGACGAAGGATGGGTTCACCCCGCGCCGCCGACTTTCTGTCACCAGGGTTGGGTGGAGGCCAACGCCCTCACTGTCGTCGCTCCGGGTCTACCGGAGGCGGAACTCACAGCCGACGGCGCGATCGCCATCACCCTCGTGCGCTCCGTCGGTTGGCTGGCGCGCTACGACCTGCGCACCCGCGCGTTGCCGGCAGGCCCGGCGATGGAAACACCGGGCGCGCAGGTGCTCGGCGAATTGGAGACCCGAGTGGCACTCTTCTGCGGCGGCAGCGAGAGCGATCGCATCCGCACCGCTGAGGCGGCAATCGCACCTCTGCGCGGCGTCATCGCCGGCCAATCACCGCTGCTGCGCGACGATCACCCGCTGCTGTCGATCGACGGCGACGGCGTTATACTGTCGGCATTGAAACCGGCCGAAGACGGCAGCGCCATGGTGCTGCGGCTCCTGAACACCAACGCCGCCGCGCAGCGCGCGACGATCCGCGCGGGCTTCCCGATCACCGCCGTCGAAGCACTGCGCCTCGACGAGACACCATGCGAAGCACCGTTCGCATGGGATGCCGGGACGTCAACCGTGCAGACCGAGCTCGCCGCATACGGCGTGCAAACCATCCGCCTCGCAGTTGCTATGACGCAAACCGAAAAACGCGACCTCCCCTAACCCCTCCTTGCGAGACTGTCGTAAATTGAAGATTCGTGACCGTACACGTACTCGT
>CADEER010000048.1:22528-29858 GCA_902826395.1 uncultured bacterium | reverse complement strand
GTACGAGTACGTGTACGGTCACTCATCTTTCGTTTTCCGACAGTCCCTTTCGCCGGGGTGACGTCAGGTGCGCCGCTGACTCCAAGGCAATGTTTCAGGTCAGGTCTTCCAGCGAACCGGCGGAATTGCAATGGTGCGCCGCCGTCATGAAGAAGCTGCTGATCGCCAATCGCGGCGAGGTCGCGGTGCGAATCGCGCGCACTGCCGCCGATCTCGGTATCGAGACGGTCGCCGTCTTCTCGTCCGATGACGAAGCCGCGCTGCATGTGCAGCGCGCCGACGCCGCCGTGCCGCTGGCCGCGCGCGGACCGGCGGCTTATCTCGACAGCGCTCGCATCATCGCAGCGGCAACGGCGCACGGTTGCGACGCGCTGCATCCGGGCTACGGCTTCGTCAGTGAGAGCGCCGACTTCGCCGCGGCGTGCGACGAGGCCGGCCTCTGTTTCGTCGGGCCGAGCGTCGTGACCCTGCGCGCGCTCGGCGACAAGACGGCGGCCCGCGGGCTCGCCGAGCAGTGCGGTGTTCCCGTGCTGGCCGGCAGTCCACCGCTCGCCGACCTCGCCGCGGCCCGCGACTTCTTCGCCGCGCTCGGCGGTGCCCCGGCGATGCTCAAGGCGGTCGCCGGCGGAGGCGGCCGCGGCATGCGCGCCGTCGCCGGCGTGGACGACTTGGAGACGGCGTGGCGCCGCTGCCGATCCGAGGCCGAGAAGGCTTTCGGCCGCGCCGACTTGTATCTGGAGAGACTGCTCGTCCGCCCGCGTCACATCGAGGTGCAGATCGCCGGCGACGGCGAGCGCGCAGTGCATTTCGGCGAACGCGACTGCTCGATCCAGCGGCGCAATCAGAAGCTCGTCGAGATCGCGCCGGCTCCCGATCTCGACGACGAGCTGCGGCGCCAGCTCTCCGACGCGGCTCTGCGCATGGCGCGCCGCCTCGGCCTGCGCGGCCTCGCGACCTTCGAGTTTCTCGTCGGCGACGGCGGCTTTCACTTCATCGAAGCGAACCCACGCCTTCAGGTCGAGCACACCGTCACCGAGGAGGTCAGCGGCGTCGACCTGGTCGCCCTACAACTGCATCTGGCGCGCGGCCGCACGCTCGCCGATCTCGGCCTCGCCGAGGCGCCGATGCTGCACGGCTCGGCCCTGCAGATGCGCATCAATGCCGAATCGATCGGCGCCGACGGACAGGTGCGGCCGAGCAGCGGCCGACTCGAGGTGTTCGACATCCCATCCGGACCGGGAGTGCGCGTCGATACCGCCGCCGGCACCGGCTCGACCGTCGGCACCGCCTTCGACTCCCTCCTCGCCAAGGTCGTCGTGCGCGTCGACACGCCCGATTTCGCTGCGCTCGCGCGCAAGGCACGGCGTGCGTTGCGCGAGCTGCGCATCGACGGCATCGAGACGAATCGGACACTGCTCGCCAACATGATCGATCACCCCGACTTCCAGGCGGCGCGCTGGCACACCGGCTTCATCGACGCGGCGCTCGGCGAGCTGGCCGGCAGCGACATCGGCACGCCGGTGAACCGAGGCGTCGGCGCGCGCATCGATCCCGGCGATCCGCTCGCCGTGCTCGAGCACGGCCGCAGCGGTGCGACTGCGCCACTGCGCAGGGCCGCGGCGACAGACCCGAACACCGTGGTCGCTCCCCTGCAGGGTACCGTCCTCGCCATCGAGGTTGCGGCCGGCGATGCGGTCGACGCCGGCCGCGAGATCGTGGTCCTCGAAGCGATGAAGATGGAGCACGTCGTCGCGGCGCCGCATGCCGGCGTCGTCAGCGCGATCCTGGTGAGCGCGGGCGACATCGTCGCGGAAGGAGCGCCGCTCTTCGTGCTCGAACCTGCCGCCGCTGCCGGTGAGAGCCGCGGGGCCGCCGCGGCGATCGACCTCGACGCGGTGCGCGCCGATCTCGCCGAGGTGCGCCAGCGGCACGAGATCGGTCTCGACGCGGCGCGCCCCGACGCCGTCGAGCGCCGCCGCAAGACCGGCCATCGCACGGCGCGCGAGAACATCGCCGACCTCTGCGACCCGGACTCGTTCGTCGAGTACGGCGCGCTCGTCCTGGCCGCGCAACACCGCCGCCGCACGACCGAGGAGCTGATCGCGCGCACGCCGGCCGACGGCCTCGTCGCCGGCATCGGGCGCGTCAACGGGAGCATGTTCGGCGATGCGTCGCAGTGCGCCGTGCTGACGTACGACTACACCGTGCTGGCCGGCACCCAGGGCTTGCAGAATCACCGCAAGAAGGATCGCCTCTTCGAGCTCGCCGCCGAACGGTGCTTGCCGGTCGTCCTGTTCGCCGAGGGCGGCGGCGGCCGGCCGGGCGACACCGACGGCTACGGCGTCACCGGCCTCGACTGCATGGCGTTTCGATTGTTCGGCGAGCTGAGCGGACTGGTGCCGCTGGTCGGCATCACGACCGGGCGCTGCTTCGCCGGCAACGCGGCGCTGCTCGGCTGCTGCGACGTCGTCATCGCGACGGCCGGCTCCAACATCGGCATGGGCGGCCCGGCGATGGTCGAGGGCGGCGGCCTCGGCGTGTTCCGCCCCGAAGAGATCGGCCCCCTCGACGTACAGGTGCGCAACGGCGTCGTCGACGTCGCGGTGCGCGACGAGGCAGAGGCAGTCGGCGTCGCACGCCGCTACCTGTCGTACTTCCAGGGCGATATCGGCGAGTGGCAGTGCGCCGACCAGCGCCTGTTGCGGCACGTGATTCCGGAGAACCGCCTGCGCGTCTACGACGTGCGCGCGGTAGTCGAAGCGCTGGCCGACTCCGATTCGGTGCTCGAGCTGCGGCCGTCGTTCGGCGCCGGCATGGTCACCGCGCTGGCGCGCATCGAGGGACGCGCCGTCGGAATCGTCGCCAACAATCCGGTCCATCTCGCCGGCGCGATCGACAGCGACGGCGCCGATAAAGCGGCTCGCTTCATGCAACTGTGCGATGCCTTCGATGTTCCGCTGGTCTTCCTGTGCGACACGCCCGGCATCATGGTCGGACCCGAGGTCGAGAAGACCGCGCTCGTCCGCCACGCGGCGAGACTTTTCGTCACCGGCGCCAGCCTGACCGTTCCCTTCTGCACCATCGTGCTGCGCAAGGGCTACGGTCTCGGCGCCCAGGCGATGGCCGGCGGCAGCTTCAAATCGCCGCACTTCACCGTCGCCTGGCCGAGCGGCGAATTCGGCGGCATGGGACTCGAAGGCGCGGTCAAGCTCGGCTTCCGCCGCGAGCTCGCGGCGATCGAGGACCGCGCCGAGCGCCAGCGCCTGTTCGAAGAGATGGTCGAGCGCATGTACCAGGTCGGCAAAGCGGTCAACATCGCGGCGCACTTCGAAATCGACGACGTCATCGACCCGACCGAGACGCGAAAGTGGATCCTCTCGGCCTTGCCGTCGGGTCCGCGCGTGCGGCGAACGTCGAAGAAGCGCCCGCTGATCGATACGTGGTGAGCGAGACACCTCTCTCTGATGAGGCGGTCGATTTTCTCGAGATGGCGGGTGAAGCCCGCACAAACCCCCTCTCCGCATGGCGCGCGCGAGAGGATTAAAGGAGAGGGTTCGTCATCGTAGAAGTTGCGAAAGCCTTGTGACACATGCGCTGACGCAGAAGAAACATCGGACTGCCCTCTCCCTAACCCTCTCCCGGAGGGAGACTGTCGATTTTCTCCCGTACACGTACTCGTACGCGTACCCGTACACGATCAATGCCGGATTTCCGCAGGAAACTCCGTGTACGAGTACGGGTACGAGTACGTGTACGGTCACGAATCTCCGTTTTCCGACAGTCTCGGGGGGAGAGGGGATTCACTGCGTTCCGGGCTCGAAAAACTGTTGGTAGCCGATGCTGACGACAGTCTCTGAGGCGCTCGTAGGAGCAGCACGCGGATCCTTCGCACGAGTGTGAAGCGGCCCTTTCGCGGCGGGCGCGATTCGTGCGAACCAACCGCGCATGACTGCATTCCAGCCGACGCCCCGCACAACCGTGCACCGCCGCTCGCAACGCGCTTCCTACGACGAGCAGACCATCTTCTCGATTCTCGACGAGGCGCTGGTCGCTCACGTCGGCTTCATCGACGCTGCGCAGCCGTACGTGCTGCCGATGGCGTTCGCGCGCATCGGTCGCGCCCTGTACTTCCACGGATCGACGCGGACGCGGATGCTCGACCGCATCGCCGCCGGCGAACCGGTCTGCGTCACCGCCACCCTGACTGACGGGTTGGTGCTTGCCCGCTCGGCGTTTCACCACTCGATGAACTATCGGTGCGTCACCGTCATCGGACGCGGCCGCGACGTCGAGAGCGAACAGGTGGCGCTCGCCGCGTTGAGGGCGCTCATCGAAAAGCTGGTACCGGGTCGATGGTCGGAGGTGCGCGAACCCACCGCGCAGGAGATGAAAGCAACCCGCGTCGTGGAGATCCCGATCGATGAAGTCGTCGCGAAGATTCGAGTCGGGCCGCCGATCGACGACGAAGCCGACCTCGCACTGGACGCGTGGGCGGGCGTACTCCCAATCCAGAAGAGCTTCGGCACGCCAGTCGCCGCGCCGGAGCTGCCGCCGGGAAAGGCGTTACCCGAACACGTCACCGCACTGTTGCAGGGCAACCGTCGGGGTTGACGCAGGACACAACCGCGCGCGCGGCGAACATGCGCGGCTGTGTCCCGCGTGATCGTCAGCCGTTGCTGACGAGGCGAACCAGGTCCTGCGGTGACACACCCTTCAGGGTTGTCGCTTCGTCGAGCACTACGCTGCGCAGCCGCTCGGCCGGCAGGTCGAGCAGGTCGCAGATGCTCTGAAACGAGAACGGCCAGCGCTCGTCGGCGGAGAGCAGCCACTCTTCCGCTTCGTCGCGCAAGCGCGTCGAATCCTCATCGGAGCGATCTTGATACTTGATGTAATCGCCAATCGCCGAAGCCATGATGCTGATGGCGAGGCGCTTTTCAGGCGGCGCCGGCATTCCGGGTCCGGGTTCAGCCACGAAACTCTGCTCCATATCCATCGTTTCCATCACCAACCTCCTGGTTGCCTAAGGTCGCGTCATGTACCGCCGCGACTGCGTGCGGAGTAGGTGAAAGCAAGGACCGGGCCAGAGAAATCCCAAGTTGGCAGAAGCGAATTCGGCTACGCGGAGCTAGACACATCCACAGAGATAGATGCGTGTCTGTGTCGAATTTACAGGGTCAGCGAGAGCGCCTTACCAATCATCAAACGGGTGTTGCGGTCATCGTTTGCTCGGCCGTTTTGACTTGACGGAACCCGCCTTGGATCGATCGCGGCCTCGTACCGTCAGTACGGGACAGGTCGCCGCGCGAACGACTTTCTCGGCGACACTTCCCAACAGCAAATGGCTCACGCCACTGCGGCCGTGTGTCCCCATGACGACGAGATCGCACTTCCTCTCTTCGGCGGTGCGCAGGATCACATTATATGGTGAGCCGGTCTCGACCAGGCCGGTGCTGCCGATCCCCTTGCGCTCGAGACGCGCGACGATGTCCTTCATCGCCGAAGCGGCGGCGCTGCGCTGCTCTTCGACGAGATTCGGCACGTTGATCTCCGGACCGAACATCGTCCCGGCGAAGTACACCGGCTCTACCGCGTGCAGGACGACGATCTTGGCGTGAAGTTGCTCCGCCAGACTGACCGCCGCCTCGAGCGACTGGTTCGATACATCCGAGAAATCCACCGGAGCGAGAATCCGCTTCACCTTCATCTGAAGACTCCTTTCGCGATCCCTGACTGGTTAGACAACGCAAAGAGCATGCCCGCTGTTCGGGCAGCCCTCAGTACAAGACATCTCCGGCTGGCTTCCGAGAAGGCGTACAACGCCTTGCGGCATGTCTCAAATCTAGCCCGCACTGCTCACAGAGTCGCACAGGTTACTTCGGAACCGTTATCGCCGCTGAGCGGCGGCGTCTTGTTGCAGTTCATCGATCTTGACCTCTGTCCGATGCCCATCGAAGGCCCGATCCCCATGGAGCTGAAATGGCTGGAGTGTGGCGGGCGCTTTCTCAGATTGACGAAAAACGACGCGCGACGGCAGATCGCGTCGCCCCGTCGACGCCGGCCGCGTCTTCCGCGCCAGCCGGCGGCGGCGTGTCCGGTGGCGCGGAACTTGGACCGTATTCCGCAACATTCGTCGCGTCGGCGGCATCTCGCTCGATGGGCACTGCGGCGAGCGCGCACGGAATCGTCGGAGAGGTGGAGGATCGCATGTCACAAGGGCGAGGCGAATCGGCGGCGGCGCCGCGGGCGAAGCGCGCCCTGCTGTTTGCCGTCGCGGCGATCCTCGCCTCGAACGCCGCCGCGGTTCCGCCGGTGACGCCTGGTTTCCCGAACGTGCCCCAGACACCCGGCGAAATTCTCAGCGGGCTGAACGCCCCACAGCAGGGCCGGACCGCGATCCTCGCCTACCACAACGGCGTCCTCTTCACGGTGCCGGAAGTTCCCGCGAGCCAACCCGGCGCCGACTTTCAGGTGCGCACCTGGAACATCTCCAACCCCAGGCAACCGGTCCAGATGCGGACGTGGGGAACCACGCCGATGCCGATCAACGCGCATGGCTACTTCCACAGCGGCGAGTATCTCGTGCTCGGCTCGAATTGGCCGCCGCAGTCGCCGTGGTCCTTCGTGCCCAGCACAAGTGCGGATCGAGTCTCGCGCACATCCTTCCCCGACCTCACCTGCGCCGGCGTGCGCGGCTGTCTGTTTGGACCCTGGTTCATCGAGGGGACCTTCTGGAGCTACGGCGAGATCTCCGGCAACGCCGAGATCTATCTCGATTGGCAGCGCCTCTCCTCGTGGGACCATCTCGGCCTCACCGGCGTCGTCGGACACCCGTTCCTGCTCGGCGACCTGCTGATCTACGCCAGCGATCAAAGTCGCACCGGCGTCGCCACGTACGACGTCAGCGACCCGACCGATCCGGTGCTGCTCGACGTGCTCACCACCGGCGGACCGGGCGGCTACTGGCCGGAGCTCTGGGGCAATGACGGATCGCTGTTCATCGTCTTTCCGTACAACAACGGCGGCAACGGCTTCCGCGTCGTCGACGCCACCGATCCGTCGAACCTGCGCTTCGTCACCGATCGCTCCCTGCCCGGCGACCAGTCGATGTACATCCAGTTCCAGGACGAGTTCGCCTTCATGGGCAGCCACAAGGTCGACATGCGGACCTACGAGTCGGTGCTGTACCTCGACGGCGCCAACACGCCGCGCCCCAACCAGCCGGGCCAGGTCGGCATCGATACGAGCCAGTTCCTGCTGCCGCTCGGCAACCTGCTGGTCACCGGCGGTATCGGTTCCAACGAGGGCATGGCGATCTGGGCGCACCAGGCCG
>CADEER010000048.1:4569-22428 GCA_902826395.1 uncultured bacterium | reverse complement strand
CCCAACACTTCGTATGAAGTCGTCGTCCCGGCCGGCGGCATCAAGGACGCGGCCGGCAACGGCATCAGCGGGTACTCGTTCACCTTCTCGACCGGCGCGACGCTGAACGGCAACCGCCCGCCCGCCGTCACGTCGCTCGTCACCTCGCCCTATCCCGCCGCGCCCGCCGCCGCGGTCACGCTCACCGCCGCCGCGACCGATCCCGACGGCGACTCGCTGCAGTACCGATTCGACTTCGGCGACGGATCGCCGAAGTCGGCGTGGTCGACCGCAGCGGCGATCGGCACCAGCTACGCCGAGGCCGGGCACTACAGAGTCAGCGTCCAGGTGCGCGACCCGGCGGGCTCGGTCAGCAGCCGCTCGACCACGGTGACCGTGACCACGCCGCCGAGTGGACCGCGCCCCACCAACAGCTCGCCGGTGGTGTGCGACGTCGCGGATCGCAGCGTCTGGACCATCGATCCGGACAACGACTCCGTCACCGCCATCGACGCCGACGATCTCGGCACCCTGCTCGAGGTCCCCGTGTGCGACGACCCGCGCAGCGTCGCTCTGTCGGCGTCCGGCCATCTGTGGGTGTCCTGTCACGACGACGACACGGTGCGCGTTCTCGACCGCGGCGGCGCGCAGATCGCCTCGCTGCCGACCGGCCGCGGCAGCGCTCCGGCCGGGCTCGCGATCTCACCCAACGGCGCCACCGCCTTCGTCGCCCTGCAGGGTTCGGGACGGCTGTTGCGCTTCGACACGGCGACGCGCCAGCAGACCGGTAGCCTGGCGCTCGGCCCGACACCTTCGGCGCTCGCGATCAGCAGCAACGGCTCGCGCGTCTACGCGACGCGCTTCCTGTCGCCGCGCGACCGCGCCGAAGTGTGGGAAGTCAACGCGTCGACGATGGCGCTGGTGCGCACGATCGCGATCCCAAAGTTCGGCGGCGACGCAAACGCCGACTCCACCGCTGGCGGCCGCGGCGTCGCCAACTATCTCGCCGGCATCACCATCTCGCCGGACGGGCAGACGGCGTGGATCGCGGCGAACAAGCCCAACGCCGAGCGCGGCGTACTCTTCGGGCCCGACCTCGACCAGGACAACACGGTGCGCAACCTGATCGTGCAGCTCGATCTGGCGAACGGCCGGTTCCTGCGCGCCATCGACATCGACAACAGCGACTCGTCGCGCGCCGTCGCCTTCTCACCGCTCGGCGACTACCTCACCGTCGCCCTGCAGGGCAACGACGAGATCGTCGTCTTCGACGCCCTCGAGATCGACTCCAGCAACGGCCTCGGCAGCTTCGTCACCCGTTTGGCAAGCGGCATGGCACCGCAGGGCATCTGCACCGACAGCGGCACCGGCCGGACGTTCGTCAAGAACTTCATGTCGCGCGATCTCACCGTCTTCGAAACCGATGCGCTGTTCCGCACCGGCAACGTGACCATCGAGACGACCGATGTGGCGACCGTGAGCGACGAAGCGCTCGCCGACGACGTGCTGCGCGGCAAACAGATCTTCTACAACGCGTCCGATCCGCGCATGAGCGCCGAGGGGTACATGAGCTGCGCCACCTGCCACGTCGACGGCGGGCACGACGGCCGGGTCTGGGACTTCACCGGCCGCGGCGAGGGACTGCGCAACACGACGACGCTGCAGGGGCGCGGCGGGATGGCACACGGCAACGTCCACTGGAGCGCCAACTTCGACGAGATCCAGGATTTCGAGAACGACATCCGCAACGCCTTCGGCGGCAACGGCTTCCTCAGCGACGCCGACTTCGCCGCGACGTCCAACCCGCTCGGCGCGGCGAAGGCCGGCCGCAACGCCGAGCTCGACGCGCTCGCCGCCTACGTGAGCTCGCTCGGCGCCGACGCGGTGCCGCGTTCGCCGCACCGCAACGCCGACGGCACGATGACCGCGTCCGCCCTCGCCGGCCAGCCGCGCTTCACTGCGCTCGGCTGTACGACTTGTCACGCCGGTGCGCGCCTGACCGACAGCACTCTCGGCAGCGCCAACCTGCACGACGTCGGCACCATCCGCACCACTTCGGGCGGCCGCCTCGGCGAGCCGCTGCTCGGCATCGACACGCCCAGCCTGCTCGGCGTGTGGGCGGGCGCGCCCTACTTCCACGACGGTTCGGCCGCGACGCTCGACGACGTCTTCCGCATCGCCGGCGGCACCGTGCTGCAGGCCGAGGACGGCGCCATCTCCGGCAACGCCTGGCTCACCAACCAGTGGGTCGAGTTCAACAACGACGACTCCGTACACGGCCGCGCCCTGGTCGACTTCGGCGGCAATGGCGGCGGCTTCACGTTCTCCAACTTCGACGCCGGCGGCGCCGGCACCGGCGCGATCGAGGTCCGCTACAGCTCCGGTTACGCCGTGTTCAACCTGAGCCTCACCGTCAACGGCGCCACTCAAACGGTTCCGCTGCCGCTGCTCGGCAACGATCCGGGCTGGCGGCACACCAATTGGGGCACGGTGCGCTTCGAAGGCGTCGCCTTCAGCGCCGGCGCCACCAACTCCATCCGCGTCTGGACACCGAGCAACGGCGCCAACATCAGCATCGACGACATCTTGATCAGCACCCCCGGCGATCTCGCCGCGGCGCAGCCGCACCGTGCCGCGCTCTCGCTGTCGACCGCCCAGCGCGCCGAGCTCGTCGACTACCTGCTGCAGATCGAGGCGCCGGGCGGGCCACCGGACCCCACCGCCCCGCCCTCGGCGACGCGAACCCGCACGCCGACGGCAACACCGACGCGCACCCCGACCGCGACACCGACCCACACGCTCGTGCCGCCGACACCGACTCGCACGCCGACTCGTACCGCGACCGCAACACCGACACGCACGCCGACCGCAACGCCGTCTCGCACGTCGACCTCGACGTCGACTCGGACCCCGACAGCAACGCCAACGCGCACGCCGACCGCAACGCCGACTCGCACCTCGACCTCGACTCGCACCCCGACCTCGACACCGACACGCACGCCAACGCAGACGCCGACGCGTTCGAACACACCGGCGCTCGGCTCGATCGGCGGCGAGGTTCGCCACGCCGGTAGCGGCAGCGCTCTCTCGGGCTTCACCATCGAGATCGCCGGCCCGAGCTCGCAAAGCAGCGCGACGGACAGCGGCGGCAGCTTCCACTTCGCCGGCTTGAGCGGCTCCGACTGGACGGTGCGCGCCCGCCGCAGCGACGCCGCGCCGGCCGGCGTCTCGCCGCTCGACGCGTCGCGCGCACTGCAGAGCGCCATCAACGCGATCGAGCTCACCGACGTGCAGGCGCTCGCCTGCGACGTCAGCGGCAACGGCGACGTGTCGGCACTCGACGCGTCGTACATCCTGCAGAGTCTCGTCGGATCGATGCCGGAACTTCCGGTCGCCACCGCCTGCAACTCGGACTGGCTGTTCGTCCCCACCGGCGGATCCGCCGCCGTGCAGCCGAACATCGCCGGCGGCGCCTGCACGCCCGGTCGCTACGAGTATCGGCCGCTAGCCGGCGCGCAGCAGGCGCCGTTCGAAGGCGTCGCCTTCGGCGACTGCACCCTCAGCGGCGGCGCCGCTGCCGCAGCGATGTCGGGCATCTCGCCCGCCGCACCGGTGGTCGCCATCGGACACGATCCGCACGAACGACGCTACCTGCGCCTGCCTATTCACGTCCAAGGTGCGAGCGAGCTGTCGGCCCTCGACGTGACCCTGCAGTACGACCCGTCGCGACTGCGATTCCGCGGCGCTCGCCGCACCGCGAGCAGCCGCGCTTCGCTGGCTCGCGCCGCCGAGACCGCGCCGGGCAATGCACGCGTGGTCCTGGCCGCCGGCCGTCCGCTATCGGCCGGCGACGGCGCGGTTGTCCTCTTGGTCTTCGAACGCCTCCGCCGCAACGACGGGGGCGTCGCGATCGCCACCGCCGCGATCGACGATACGCCGGCGAGTGTTCAGAGCCAGGCACCGCGCCGCAGCCGCCGACGCTGACAGCTCCCGCCTGGCCTGGCTGGACGCTATCCCGGCACGAGGTTCGTCGTATCGGGAGGACCATTCTCGAATTCAGGAGGACAACCCCGGCTTCAGCTGCGCACCGGAGCACTCTCGGACCTGGAGAGATCTGGCAGACACCTTGCTAAGCAATCTCAGCGGGAGGGAAGGCAGAATGAATTTTCATCGCTTACTGATAGTGCCGGCCGTTACGTTCGCGATCCTGGGTGCATCCGCCCCCGTCTTGGCGGCCGAAGGCGACAGCCCGGCCAAATCGGCTTATCTACGGTACTGCGGCTCCTGCCATGGCCTGGGCGGAAAAGGCGACGGGATCGTTTCGCAACTGATGAACCCGAAGCCGCCGGACCTCACGCAGCTCGCCGCGGCAAACAACGGGACGTTCCCGCACGCACACCTGCTGCGGGTCATCGACGGACGCGAGACGGTTCGCGCACACGGTGACTCCGACATGCCGGTGTGGGGCGAGGTCTTCCACGACGAAGGAGTGGCCACCTCCTCGCCGCAGGCCGAGGTGCGCGGCAAGGTGATGCTGATCGTCGAGTACCTGCGCACCATCCAGGAGAAGTGATCGCCATGAAGACCGACAAGGGCTTGGTTCGCGCCAAGAGCCGAAAAGGTTCGGCCGACAACAAAGCGGCTCCTGCGGAGAAACGCACGGGCCGCTTATCGGAGCCCGCCGCCTGCGAACGGTGCGGGGCGATCTTCTCTCGCCGGGTGTGGCGGAGCGATCGCCGGGTCACCAAGGCGCTGCTCGATGGGATCACCTGGACTCGGTGCCCCGCCTGCAAGCAAGCGAGCGCTGGGGAGTACTGGGGACGCATCGTCATCCGCGGCGGTTACGCGCTGGAACAGGAAGAGGCGATCCGGAAGCGCATCGCCAACGTGGATGCGCGGGCGCAGTTCACGCAGCCCGAACGCCGAGTCGTCTCCGCCGAACGCAACGGAGCCGTCTTCGAAGTCCTGACCACCTCGCAGAAGCTCGCGCACCGAATCGTACACGAGTTGAAGAAGGCGTTTCGCGGGCGCGCAGCCTACCATTGGTCCGACGACGGCAGCCTGTTCGCCGTGTGGGAGCGCGATTAGACCACCGCCCGAAGACGAACCGCCGTCTCCTTGTAGTCGGGGCATTTCGAGTCCGGGTCGAGGTGCGGCCCGATCAGCCGGTTGGCGTGCGTTTCGGGGAAGTGGAACGAGAGGAACAGGGTTCCCGGTGCGACGCGTGTCGAGCGCCGAGCCGTCAGACGAACGCTGCCCCACCGACTCTCGACGATGATTTCGCTTCCATCCTCGAGGCCTTCACGCGCGGCGTCGTAGGGATGAATCTCCAACACGTCGGCAGAAACGAGCTGGCGGTTCGGAGTGCGGCGGGTCATCGTGCCGACGTTGTAATGCTGGAGCACGCGGCCGGTGACGAGCGTGTAGGGATAGCCCTCGATGGCTGCCTCGGGGCTCGGCCGATACGGAATCGCCGCCAGCCGACCTTTGCCGCGCAGGAATCCACCGGCATGCAGCGTCGCCGTTCCTGGATGATCGTCGGCGGGACACGGCCACTGCAGCCCGTCGCCCTCGAGTCGTTGGTAGCTCACTCCACCGAAGAGCCGTGGGGCGACTTGAGCGATCTCATCCATGACCTCGGCGGGGCTGTCGTAGGGACTCGGCACTCCCATCGCCGCGGCGACGTCGCGGATCACGCTCCAGTCGGGGCGCGCCTCGCCGGGCGGCGGGACGGCCGGACGGACGAGCTGGATGCGCCGCTCGCCGTTGGTGAACGTCCCTTCCTGTTCGAGTGAACCCGCGGCCGGCAGAATCAGATCGGCGTAGCGCGCCGTCTCGGAGAGAAACATCTCCTGCACGACGAGGAAGTCGAGCGCTCGCAACGCCTCGATCACGTGGCTTTCGTGCGGATCGCTCTGCACGACGTCTTCGCCCTGGATCCACAGGGCGCGGATCTCCCGCCGCACGGCCGCATCCATCATCTCGGGAATCGTCAGGCCGCGCTGCAGCGGAGGCGCCGCGCCCCACAGCCGCTCGACACGCTCGCGCACCTCGGGGTCGTCGAGCGCCTGGTAGCCGGTGAGTTGGTTCGGCATGCCGCCCATGTCGGCGTTGCCCTGCACGTTGTTCTGCCCGCGCAACGGCAACATGCCGGCGCCGGGGTAGCCGATGCTGCCGGTCAGCATGGCGAGATTGCAGAGCGCCATCACCGACTCGGTCCCTTGCGTCAGTTCGGTCAGGCCGAGTCCGTGCACGAACAACACCCGTTCGCAGCGGCCGATGAGGCGCGCGGCGTCTCGCGCCAACGCAACCGGCACTCCCGTCGGACCGGCCGTTGTCTCGAGCGACATGCTGGCGACGAACGCCACCAGCTCGTCGAACCCCTCGGTGCGCTCATCGACATACTCGCGCCGGACCAGGCCCTCCTCGATCAGGATCTTCGCCAGGGCGTTGAACAGAGCGACGTTGGTACCCGGCCTGAGCTGCAGGTGAAGATCGGCATACTCCGCCAACTCGATGCGGCGCGGATCGATCACGACGAGCCGCGCGCCGCGCAGCACCGCCTGCTTGATGCGAGCGCCGACGACCGGATGCGCCTCGGTCGGATTGGCGCCGGCGACCACGATGCATCGCGCCGAATCGATGTCCGCGAACGACGCCGACGCCGCTCCCGTGCCGGTCGTCGTCTGCAGCGCCAGTGCCGTCGACGAGTGGCAGACCCGCGCACAGCAATCGACGTTGTTGGTGCCGATGGCAGTGCGAAAGAGCTTCTGCAGGAGGTAGGCCGCCTCGTTGGTCGACCGCGACGAGGTCAGCACCCCGAGCGCGTCGGGTCCGTGCTGGTCGCGGATCGCGGTCAACCGCTGCGCGAGCACCGCTATCGCCTCCTC
Source organism: uncultured bacterium (assembly GCA_902826395.1). GTDB lineage: Bacteria > Desulfobacterota > Binatia > HRBIN30 > CADEER01 > CADEER01. Next base: position 15,559 of record CADEER010000048.1, on the reverse strand, counting down.
CCAGCCGATCGGCTCGAGCTCGTCGCCCCTGCGCAGCAGAGGCTGTCGGAGTCGGTCCGCTGCATGATGCCAGGCGTGCGCATAGCGCCCCTTCGCGCAGAGATGTCCGCGATTGACGGCGGCGTCCGGCACGCCCTGAATGCGAACGACTCGCCCATTCTCTTCCTCGACCTCGATCCGACAGCCGACGCCGCAATAGCCGCACACGGAGTGAGTCGGCGATTCGGACGCCGGCCGTGACGTTCGCAGGCGATCGGCATCGAACAGGGCGCCGGTCGGGCAGTGGTCGACACAGGCTCCGCATGCGGTGCAGGGACTGCCTGCGAAACTCTCACCCGCGCCGAAGATCAGATGCGTGTCGGGTCCGCGGCCGGCGATGCCGTATACGAACTGGCCCTGGATCTCCTCGCAGGCATGGACGCAGCGACGACAGGTGATGCAGATCGACGGATCGAAGTGCATGTACGGATGGGTGCAGTCGATTGGCTCGCGCTCGCTCGGTGCGCCTGTCGCAACTGGAACGGCGCAGCGCGCGAGCAACTGCTCGAGCTCGCTTCCTCCGTTCTCCGCATCGAAAGCGCCGGCTTCGCATGCCGTCAGTTGCAGCGAGAGAATGTCGCGCCGCAGCGCCTCGAGGCGCGCCGTCGCGGTCTGGATCTTCATGCCGGGCCGAATCGGAGTGTGACAGGCCGCCAGCGGGCGGGGCGCACCTTCGACCTCGACGAGACAGATTCGGCATCCGCCTTCCGGTGCGAGTCCCGGCACGTGGCAGAGCGTCGGGATCTGGACGCCGGCGCGCTGCGCGGCATCGAGAATCGTCTCGCCGCCCTCGATGTCGACGGTTCGGCCGTCGATCCATACCGATGACGCCGTCATCGGACACGCTCGAAGATTCGGTCGCCGAAATGATCGATCAACTGGCGCATCGGCTTCGGGACGAGCTGGCCGAAGGCGCAGAGACTGCCCTCCGCGATCACGTCGAGCAGGCGTTCGAGATCCGATCGCAGCGCGCGACCCGGCTCGGCTGCGAGCATTTCGTGCGCGCGCTTCGAACCCAGGCGGCACGGAACGCACTTTCCGCACGACTCGTCGCGCATGAAGGTCGCCCAGTGGAGCAGCAGCGCGCGGAAGTCCGTGCCCTCCGGCAGCGCGACCAGACCGCCGTGGCCGAGTTGGATGTCGCGCTCCGCCATGGCGCCGTAGCAGATCGGGACGTCCCACTGATCGGGAAGCACGACGCTGCCCATGGGCCCGCCGACCAGCACGGCGGCGAGCTGTTCGCCACTCGATCCCCCACCGGCCTCCTCGATCACTTCGCGCAAGGTGATTCCGAACTCGACCTCGACGATACCGGGCCGGGCAAAGCCGTGATTCAGACAGAGCGCTTTCGTGCCCGATGAGCTCGCGGTGCCGAGCCGCGCGTAGGCGTCGGCGCCCAGCGCGAGGATCGCCGGCACGTTGGCGAGCGTCTCGACATTGTTCACGACGGTCGGCATGCCGTGCAGTCCCTCGACCGCGGGATACGGCGGCCGCAAACGCACCTCGCCGCGGAATCCCTCGATGGCATTGAGCAGCGCCGTCTCTTCTCCGCACACATAACTGCCCATGCCGGTGACCACCGAAACGTCGAAGCCGAACTCGCCGCCGAGAATCGACGGGCCGAGCAGACCGGCCTCTCGCGCATCCGCGATGGCGCTCTCCATTGTCGCGACGGCCGCCGGATATTCGGAGCGAATGAAGAGAATGCCTTCGCGCGCTCCGACGGCGTAGCCGCAGAGGATCATGCCCTCGATGATCGCGTGCGGATCTCCCTCCATGAGCACGCGATCGATGAACGAGCCGGGGTCGCCTTCGTCGCCGTTCGCGATTACGTAGCGCTTCGCGCCAGGGGCCTCGGCGCAGGCACGCCACTTGGCGGCGGTGGAGTACGCGGCGCCGCCGCGGCCGCGTTCGCCGGCGCGTTCGAGCGCCGTGATGATATCGGCCGGCCGAGCCCGCAGCGCGTTCGCCAGAGCGGAATACACCCCCGCGCCGCGTGCACTCTCCAGCGTCGCGCAGCCACCCAGCAGCAGCCGGCGGGTGAGGATCGGTTCGCGAGCCAGACAGCGAATCGCGGGCAACCGCGGAGCGGGGTTCGGCGCTGCCCGCAGATCCTCGGCGCGACAGTGAACGAGCACTTCGTCCTCGCCGCGCAGCGCAACCGGTGAGCGGTCGCAATAACCGAGGCAATAGACGGCGCGGCAGTCGAGGTCCGCCGACAATCCGTCGTGAAGTCCGGCGGCCCCCGCCAGCTCGCACGAGGTGCCGCGACAGACGCGCAGCGAAGCGGCTCGGCCGTGCAGGTCCGCGTAGTAGGAGAGCACCGCTCGCACCTGCGACTCGGGAAGAGCGTTCTCGCGCGCCAGCGCCTTGATCTGTTCGGCGGTGGGCTCGCCGTGCGTGCGCACGAAGTCCTGCAACCGGGGCAAGACCGAGCCCCGCCCGCGATGGATCTCCGCATATCGCCCGAGGTGCGTCATCGGCGCTGATCAACTCGCCCCTTTTCCGTTCTTCAAATCAAATGCCAAAGGGATGCTTTGCGCGGCACCCACCCCGTTCGCCGCTCTCGGGTACCGCTCATTCTCGTTTGCTGGAATACCGGCGCAGATCGCGAACATTTGGCCCTATACGCGGGAATGCGCGACCGTCGCGGAGACCCCGATCGCGAACCGATCAACGCGGCACATACCTTGCTGCCTTGTTCCGCACGATGAAGCGAGCCGGCGCGAGAGCGCGAGAAGCTACGCCACGGGAGATCCAACCCATGCCCCACGCCGAGCCGTCCGAGGCGCACCCCTTCATTCGCTGGTTCGACGAGTTGACGATCCACGACATCGCTGACGTCGGAGGAAAGAACGCCTCGCTCGGCGAGCTGCAGCGACTGCTGGCGGCCAACGGGATCGGTTCGCCGCGCGGGTTTGCCGTCACGGCCGGGGCCTATCGGCTGTTCCTCAGCGAGGCGGGGCTCGACCGGGAGATCCGCGACCTTCTGCGCGGTCTCGACACGCGGGACATCGAGAACCTTCGCCAGCGCGGCCGCCGGGTGCGCCAGGCGATCCTCGCCGCGCGCATTCCGGAGCCGATCGAGCGCGCCATCCGCGCTGGCTACGATCGCCTCAACGAGAGCGCCGCGGAGCCGGTCGACGTGGCGGTGCGCAGCAGCGCCACTGCCGAGGATCTGCCCGAGGCGAGCTTTGCCGGCCAGCAGGAATCGTACTTGAACGTGCAGGGGCACGCGGCGCTGATCGAGAGCTGCCGGCGCTGCTATGCCTCCCTCTTCACCGACCGAGCGATCTCCTACCGTTCCGAACGCGGCTTCGACCATCTGCAGGTCGCCCTCTCGATCGGTGTGCAGCGCATGGTGCGCTCCGATCTCGGCGCCGCCGGCGTCATGTTCTCGATCGATACCGAGACGGGCTTTCCCAACGCCGTCCTGATCAACGCGTCGTACGGGCTCGGCGAGAACGTCGTAAAGGGATCGGTGACGCCGGACGAGTACTACGTCTTCAAGCCGACGCTGAAGTCCGGCTTCCGTCCGATTCTGCAGAAGATCGCCGGCAGCAAGGAGACGAAGCTCGTCTACGACAGCGGCGGCAGCAAGGCGGTGAAGAACGTCCCGGTGTCGCCGGCGGATCGCGCCCGCTTCGCGATCAGCGACGATGACATCCTCACCCTGGCGAGATGGGCGTGTCTGATCGAGGATCACTACAGCACGAAGCTCGGGCAGTTCGCGCCGATGGACATGGAGTGGGCAAAAGACGGGCACAGCGGCGAGCTGTTCATCTTGCAGGCGCGTCCCGAGACCGTGCAGTCGCGACGCCGGCGCGACGTCCTCGAAACTTTTCGGCTGCGCGAACGCGGCCCAGTGCTGGCCAGCGGCCGAAGCGTCGGAGACCGCATCGGTCAGGGCAAAGCGCACCTCATCCACGACGCTCGGCAACTGGCGGATTTCCGCGACGGCGAAGTGCTGGTCACCGACAAGACGGATCCCGACTGGGAGCCGATCATGAAGAAGGCCGCGGCGATCGTAACCAACCGCGGTGGGCGGACCTGCCACGCCGCCATCGTCAGTCGCGAGCTCGGGCTGCCGGCCGTCGTCGGCACCGAGAACGCCACGGAAGCGGTGGCCGACGGCTCCGAGATCACCGTGTCGTGCGCCGAAGGCGACGCCGGCCACATCTACGCGGGCAAGCTCGCCTTCGACGTGGAGCGCATCGAGCTCGCCGCGATCGATCGCCCGCGCACGAAGATCCTCATGAACGTCGGCACACCGCAGGAAGCGTTCGCGTTGTCGTCGCTCCCCAACGACGGGGTCGGCCTGGCGCGCGAGGAGTTCATCATCAGCAACTCCATCCGCATCCATCCGATGGCCCTACTCGAATACGACCAGATCGCCGACCCGCAGGTGCGCGCCGAGATCGACCGCCTCACCGCCGGATACGCAACCAAGTCCGATTTCTTCGTCGACCGCCTCGCTCAGGGCGTCGCGATGATCGGCGCCGCCTTCTATCCGCGCGACGTGATCGTGCGGCTGAGCGACTTCAAGACCAACGAATACGCCAACCTGATCGGCGGACGTCCCTACGAGCCCGAGGAGGAAAATCCGATGATCGGATTCCGCGGCGCGGCGCGGTACTACGACGATCGCTACCGCGAGGCCTTCGGGCTGGAGTGTCGCGCCATGAAGAAGGTGCGTGAAGAGATGGGCCTCACCAACGTGAAGCTCATGATTCCCTTCTGCCGCACCGTCGAAGAGGGCCGCCGCGTCCAGGCGGAGATGGCCAAGCACGGACTGCGTCGCGGCGAGAACGGCCTCGAGATCTACGTCATGTGCGAGATTCCGAGCAACGTCATCCGCGCCGCCGATTTCGCGGAGATCTTCGACGGATTCTCGATCGGCTCGAACGACCTCACGCAGCTCGTTCTCGGTGTCGATCGTGATTCCGAAATCGTGGCGCACGTCTTCGACGAACGAAACCCGGCGGTCATGGACATGATCGCCACCGCCATTCGCTCCGCACACGCCGCCGGACGCAAGATCGGCATCTGCGGCCAGGCGCCGAGCGACTATCCCGAGTTCGCCCGCTTTCTCGTCGACCTGGGTATCGACAGCATCTCGCTCAACCCCGACTCCGTAGTCCGCACCACGCTCATGGTCTTGGAAGAAGAACGCCGACGGCCGCTCGCGCAGCCGACGACTGATCTCGATGTAACGGGAAGGTCGAAACCGCAGATGAACACAGATGAACGCAGATCCTGAACGCCGTCTGCATTGACGCCGCGCCCCCGGCGGTACTAAGCCGTAGATCCGGGAGGCGCCGCATGAGAACGCAGTCTCGTCCTCACCATCTGTTGCTGAGCGCAATGCTCTGTGCCGCGATCGGCCTGGCGCCGATCCAATCGGCGCGCGCCTGCAGCCGCGCCGTCTACTTTGGTCTCGAAGGGCAGACGGTCACCGGGCGAACCATGGACTGGCTCGAGGACATGCACACCAACCTCTGGGTCTTTCCGCGCGGAATGAAGAACGACGGCGCCATGGGGGACGCCGGTCTGCACTGGACGAGCAAGTACGGCAGCGTCATCGCCTCGGTGTACGAGTCCGGCACGGCGGACGGCATGAACGAGAAAGGACTCGTCGCCAACCTGCAGTTCCTCGTCGAGACCGAATTCCCCAGCGGCGAGAATGACGATCGGCCGCAGTTGGCGGTGTCGGCCTGGACGCAGTACGTGCTCGACAACTTCGCCACCGTCGAGGAAGCCGTCGCCGAGCTGCGCAAGGAGGCGTTCCGGCCGGTCAGCGTCGTCGCCCCCAACGGCAAAGAGGGAACGGTGCACCTGTCGATCTCGGATGCCTCGGGCGACTCCGCCATCTTCCAGTACCTCGACGGCAAGTTGGTGATTCACCACGGCCGCCAGCACCAGGTGATGACCAACTCGCCGCCCTACGACCGGCAGCTCGCGCTCAACGAGTACTGGAAGCAGATCGGCGGCACGGTGATGCTGCCGGGGACCAATCGCGCCGCCGACCGATTCGTGCGGGCGAGCTTCTACATCAACGCGACCCAACAGTCCGCCGACCCACGCGAGGCGGTCGCGGCCGTGTTCAGCGTCATGCGCAACGTCAGCGTCCCGCGCGGCATCACGACACCCGGTCAACCAAACATCTCGTCGACCATCTGGCGCACCGTCGCGGATCAGAAGAACCGAGTCTACTTCTTCGAAGACACCTTCAGTCCAAGCATCGTATGGGTCCGCCTGAAGCAGATCGACTTCACTCCGGAATCGGGCGTGCGCAAGCTCACCCTGCACGGAAACCCCGACCTCGGCGGCGACCAGACAGCGAACTTCCAGCCGGCCGAGCCGTTCACGTTCTTGGCGCCGCACTGATTCCGCTTCAAAAGAAACTCACCACAGAGGCACAGAGACACAGAGATCCCGGGCACTTTCTCTGTGTCTCTGTGCCTATGTGGTGAGAGCTTTTCACCCTTCTTCTTCCGCCGCCGTCGGGTCGCGTTCGAAGCCGCGTGACACGGCGCTGATGAACGCGTTCGAGACTACGCTGATCACTGCCTGCCAGGTGCTGACACCCGGGTTGTCGATGCGGCCGGATACATCGACTTTGGCGGCGACCTCGTCGCTCCGATTCTCGAAGAGGTTGGCGACGGCGCCGACGAAACCCTCGTAGACTTCGCCGAGCGCCGAGCGGTGGCGGTCTTCGGCGCGGTCGTAGACGTCCATGTCGTGCAGCAGCGGCTTCACGTAACCGCGCAACTCGCCGTCGTTCGCTTCGAGCTCCGAGTAGAAGGCGAACGTTCCGTCGCTGACGTCGAAGTCCCCGTGCGCGCGCAGCACGTCGTTCAACGCAGTCAGAGGTGTCTCTTCGATGCGCAGATCGATGTCGAAATCGGGCGTCGTCTCGCCGGCCCGGTAGCTGCCTTCGAGCGAAAGCGGCCCCGCGCCCATGAAGCTGCCCGTGGTGCGCAGGCTCGACCGCTTCTCCGGCTCGCGATTGACGATGTCGCGCAGCGTCACGTCGGTCGACGAGACGAATACGCGATAGTCGCGATCGGGGCGCTCGTAGGCGAGCTCGCTGCCGCGCAATTCGACGAGGTCGATGTAGACACGCGTCGCCTCTTCCTCGCTCAACGTCTGCGCCGCTTCCTCGGCCACCTCGGCGCGCAGCCGCCGCGCATCGGTGTCGGTCGCGCCGTCGACATAGCCGATGCCGAGGCCGTCGATCCGCACCCGCTGCACGTAGACCTCTTTCTTCTTCGGTCCGTACTCGACGTGGCCGTTTGCCGCCATCACGCCACCGTTCAGGTGGATATCCAGCTCCCTGGTCAGCGAATCCAGGGCGGCCATCGGCACCTCCCGGATGTCGAAGTCGACATCCATCGCCGCGTACGGGCTGGCGAGGAAGTCGGCCCGGCCATCGACGTCGATGCTTCCCTCTTTCAGCAACCTGGCCTCCAGGTCGAAGCGCGAAGGGTAGGTGCGCTCGGCCGAGCGCACGTTGCGGATGTCGGTTGCCGTCAGCGAGATGTCGTCGATCTCCAGCGGCTGCTCCTCGCCCGGCGCAATGTAGGTGATGGCACCGTCGCGGATGGTGAAGCGATCGATTTCGAGCGGATAGATGGCAAACAGCGCGTCCTGCCAGCCGCGCTCCTCGATGCCCTTCTCATCGGCCGCTTCCTCGACTACCTGACGTCGGTCGATGTGCACGCGCGGCGCGTCGAGCTCGAGCACTGCCATCAGCTCGCCGTGCAGCAGCGCACTCCAACTGACTTTCAGCCCCAAGCCCTCGATGCGAGCGACCGGCGGCTCCGGGTTGTCCTGCTGGCGCACCGTCGTTCCGAGCAGCTCCAGACCGAGGCCCAGAACATCGACCCGCAGCTCCGGCAGCGCGATCTGATAGCCCTCGACGTTCTCGTTCAGAGTGGCTTCGGCCCAATCGCGCAAGTACGCACCACCGGCGAAGCGGAACACCAACGCGGCGGCGACGAGGGCGGCGAGGATCGCGATCACCACCGGCAGCGGGCGGAACATGCGACGTGCGACGAACTGTTGCGGCATACGAGGACCCGTTCGGGCTGACTCGACTCACCAGCGCAATCGGCATGCCAAGCGATCGACTTGGGAACGGCGCGGCTTCGTGCACGGGACATTCGGCAGAAATACTTCGGCCCCGTCTGCTGCTCTGTAATTCATGCAGGCTCTGGGGATTCGCGACCGTACACGTACTCGTACCCGTACTCGTACACGGAGTTCTTGCCGCATTCGGCCATTGATCGTGTACGGGTACGCGTACGTGTACGGGAGAAAGCCGACAGTCACTTTCGCCGGCATGACCACAATGGGTTCAAACGGCTTGAGGCGGTAGAACGGTCGCGGTATGCGACGGCGATGAATGCGCGCTTGCAAGCTCTTGCTCTGGGCGCCGCGCTCGCGATGCTAGTCGCCTGCGGCGATGACGACGACGCGGCGAACACGCCGCTGCCGGTGTACGACTACGCGGTGCCGCTCGACGCCGAGAGTCCGTGGCCGAAGTTCCGGCGCAACGCCGTGCAGAACGGCCGCAGCGAGATCGCGCCGGTCGATCCCGGCAGCGATCCGTGGGTCTTTCAGACCGGCAAGGGCATCTTCAGCACGCCGGTGATCGACGGACACGGCAACGTCTACATCGGCTCCGCCGATCAATCTTTCTACGCGCTCGACCGCGACGGCGACGTGCGCTGGAGTTTTCCGACCGGCGAGATCATCGACTCGTCGGCGCTGCTCGACGACGCCGGCCGCGTCATCTTCGGCTCCGGCGATGGCTTCGTCTACGCGCTCGACCGCGACAACGGCGCCGAGCTGTGGCGGTTCGCCGCCGACGATCCGGCGGTAAACGAGGCGTTCATCAACTGGTTCGAAGGCAACATCGCGATCGCCGCCGACGGCACGCTGTACGCGCCCAACGACAACTTCTGCACTTACGCGCTCAGCCGCGAAGACGGCGCGCCGATCTGGTGCCTCGATACGCTTGACCAGACCTGGTCGCTGCCGGCGGTCAATCCCGAGACCGGGCGCCTCTTCATCGGCAACAACTTCTACTTCGCCGACAACGTTCTAGCCGTCGATCCGCTCGACGGCGAGCGCATCTGGGCGGACGACGTCGGCGGCAGCGTCGCCGCCAGTCCCATGCTCACCTCCACCCTCGCCGACGGCGAAGTGGTGGTCGGGTCGTTCGACGGATTCCTGCGCGCCTATCGGCAGAGCGACGGCACCGAGCTGTGGGCGCTCGGGGTGCGCGATCACATCTACGCGAGCCCGGCGCAGGCGGCCGACGGCACGATCATCCAACCGTCGGCGGACGGCACGGTGTACGCGGTCGATCCGGCGAACGGCGCCGTGAAGTGGGCGTTCGACACCGTCGAACCGATCCGCTCGTCGCCGGCGATCGACGCCGACGGCAACATCTATGTCGGCTCGGGCGAGGGCCGCCTCTTCGTCCTCGAGCCGGACGGGCGGCTGCGCTGGTCGATTCGCTTGATCGACGAGCCGCGCGACGATCTCAACGCCTCGCCGGCGCTCGGTCCGGACGGCGTCGTCATCGCCGGCGAGAACGGCGGCGTCTTCTTCGTCCCCTACGACTACTGCTTGCGCGACGGACTCGACGACGATCGCTGCCGCCTCGGGCCAGGCGAAGACCTGCCCGACGACGGCGCCTTCCTCTATTTCACGACCCGCTTCGGCCGCACCCTGCGCGAGCCGCCGGCGGCGATCGACGCCAACCAATCGATCACCCTCTCGCTGTTCGTGCGCGACGGCGGCGACACGACGCTCGCGCTGCTCGATTCCGATTCGGTGAACGTCACCATCGACCCGCCGGCCGAGGTCATCACCGCGGTGTCCGGGGATCGCAAGTTTCTCACCATCATCCCGCGCACCGAGCTCGGCGCAACGGACGGCGACGTCACCATTCGCGTGACCGGCGACTACCTCGTCGATCTCGACCGCGAGGGGCTGCGTTTCAGCGGCGGGCGCGTCGGCGGCTCGTTCGACCAGAGCTACACGTTCGCCATCGCGGCGCCGCCGGGCGGCGCCATCCCGCTCCCGATCCCCGACGCGCCGGGTGACCCGGCCGGGCTGTGGCAGTTTTTCCGTCTCGCGGCGCCGCTGCCGACGATCCTGCCGAGCTACAACCAGATCGGCTTCGACTCGATCCACTATCTCGTCGGGTTGGTCGAAGGGACTGAGAACAGCGCCATCGCCTGGGTGATCGGCGGCCGTCTATCCGACGACGGCGACGGCGGCACGGTCGTCGATCCGGTTTCGCGCGTGCGCTTCCCGTTCGAGGTGCGCTTCGAGGACGGCCTGATGACGATGAGCAACGAGGAGGGCTTCGCCGCGGAGTTCAACGGCTTCGCCATTCCGTTCGACTTCTTTCGCGCCGCCGGCCAGGTCGACGATACCGGCACCGCGCCCGACAGCTTGGCGCTCAACGCCAAGGTGGTGTGCGCCGACATCGACTTCTACGGCCAGTTCCTGCAGTTCCTCGGCTACTGCAACCCGGAAAGCGACATCCTCGAGGCGTGGGGCGCGGCCGAGCTGGCGCCGCAAGGCAGTGGCGTGCACACGGCGCCGGACGGAGTCGGCACCGTGCAGTTCAGCGCCACCGCCGAGTCGGTCACGGCGACCTTCTCCGACACGACTCTGCGCGCCGCCGACCACAGCGTCGGAATTCTTCTGATCGACGCCGCTACCAACCGCGCCGTGCCGCTCGACTACACGCGCACGACCACGGTCGAAAGCGCCGACGACGGAACATTGACAGCCGCCGTCCTAAGTCTCCCCGCCGACCTCGAAGCCGAGTCGGTGCGCGCCTATGCGATGATCGACGCGTATCCCGTGGCGCGGCAGGTTGTCGCGCTGCCGTAGCGATTCAACAGCGGAATCGGGGTCGGTATCG
>CADEER010000048.1:0-4469 GCA_902826395.1 uncultured bacterium | reverse complement strand
CGTCAGAAGACCGGGTAGCGGGCGCACTCCTGCAGCGCCGACTCGTGGCGTTCACCGACGAATTTGGCCGTCGTGTCGTGGCGGTCGGACGGCTGACGCGGTGTCGTCGAGGTGCAGAACCCAGTCGTCGTTCCCATTTCGAGGCGCAGCGCAACGTCGCCCTGCGGCGCCGCGTCGAGCTCGAAGAGACCGGCACCGCGGCCGCGGATCGTGAGCTTCGACTCGCGCACGGTGATCTTCTGGATCGGTCCGTCGGTGCGCTGGCGATCGTTGTATCGGTAGCCCGGGCGTTGCGCGGTGCCGATGCGCTCCCAGCGCGCCGCCGGCAGCGCGATCTCCACCACCTGCGTCTCGCCGCCGTCGTGCAACAACAGCGTCGCACCGTGCACGGTCGGGTCGCCTGCGCTGCCGTCTGCCGGCACGACGACGCCGCTCGGCGAGCCGCGATAGGTGGACGACGAGAACGTCAACTTGCTGCGCTCGGCGTCGAACGGTGCGTCGTCGTCGTCGCGCAAGATCAGTTTGGAGGTGCGCATCGCTGCCGAGCCGGCGCCGGGGAAGTCGCTCGCGTCGGCCGGGTCGGTGCCGAGATCGAGCTCGTCGCGGTCGAAGTACGAGTCCTCGTCGCGATCGACGGCGATGCGCACGCCGGATCCCGGCGGCACACAGGTGTAGGTTGCCTCCTGGCCGGGCTGCAGCGCCGCGGCGCGCAACACGGCCTCGGCGACCGGGGGCTCGTTCTCGCGGTCCATCTGGAAGTCGCCCGACGGTAGGCGGTAGCCGCCGCGCGGCTCGCCGGCGATGGCAGTCCGCACGACGACGTCGCACTCGCCGAGGGCACCGCGCGCCAGCAACAGATCGACGCGCTCGGCGACGTTGGCATTGGTGATGGCATTGATCGTCATCTGCTGGCCGACGACCGGTGCCATGTCCGACTCGAAGGCGAGCACGAAATCCTCGAGGCGGCGCTGCTCGGCGTTGGTCAGCGAGAACACGCTGGCGCCGAGGAAGCGGAAAATGGTGTCGACGCTGCCGTCGTGCAGGAAACCAAAACCGCGGATCTGCGGCCCCATGTCGTCGTCCTGCGGGCGGCCGAACATGCCGACCTTCTGGTAGGCGTTGCGCAGGTGCGGCACCTTGAACATCTGCGTCTCGCCCTCGAAGGTGCTGAAGCCGTCGCCGCCAAACAGTCCGGCATTCGCATCGAGCGTGTGGCAGCCGTTGCAGTTGAAGAGCACGTCGGTGATCGGACCGAAGTAGATGTCCTCGCCTTCCTGCTGGCGCGTGGTCAGCACCTGATCGAGGTCGCGGATCGGATTCGGCGGATAGGTGACGGTGAGAATGAAATCGGTGAAGGCCTGCATCTCGGCCTCGCTGAGCTCCGCCTCGCGGCCGATCAGTCCCTCGAAGGCGGGATTGAACTTCTTGAAGGCGGCGTCCTCGTCGAACACGCTGCCGCCCGGATCGTTGCCGCCGGTGCGATCGCCGCGCCAGTGCATCGAGCCATGGTCGGCCATGCCGCGCAGACTCTGCGTCGTCATCGGCCCCTTGAGAGGGTGAAAGTCCTTCGAGGTGACGGGAGGAAGGGGCCCGATGCGGAAGGGCAGCGGGTTGTTCAGCACCTCGTCGTCGGGGTTGCCGAGATCCCAGGCGAGGCTGTCGAGGTCGCCGAACACGTGGCAGGACGAGCACGACGCCTCGCCGTTGCTCGAAGTAAGCTCCGCGTCATAGAGGAACCGGCGCCCGTCGACGATCGCCGCCGGCTCCGGATTGTACATCGGCAGGTGCGCGATCTCGGCGCGCGAGTCGACATCGACGACCGAGATCGAGTTGTCGAAGCGGGTCATGGCGTAGAGGCGGCCGTATGTCTCGTCGAGGACCAGCCCGGTCGGTCCGCCGCCGCTCAGCGCGATGTGATCGTCGTCATCGGGGACGAACGTGTCCCCCTCGAGAGCCGCGGTGTCGAACACACCGATCTCGTTGGAGCCGAACGCGGCAACGTACAGCGTCGTCCCGTCGGCGCTCACCGCCATGCCGAGCGGCGTCGCGAGACTGTTCTCCGCGACTCCCGGAGGCGCCGGGCGCTGCTCGTAGTCGATGTGCTTGTTGAGGTGGCGGGGCGTCACCTGCGCGCCGTCGATGACGGTCACGCGCGCCTCGTGAATGTGCCCCTGCACTGTCGTCGCGGCCGTGCCGGCGAAGATGCCCGGCCCCTCGAAGCGCACTTCGTTCAGCGCTTCGGTGTTGGTGACGTACACCTTTCCGCTCGTCGGGTTGACCGCCATGTTGAAGAGGACGGTGCCGACGTGCGGGAAGCTGGCGACCTCGGCGGGCGTCACAGCCGATGCGTCGATCGCGAAGACGTCGAGGTCGGGCAGATCGAAGCGCACGACGTCGCTCCAGTCGCGGCCGATGTTGTCCTCCCAGATGCCGGCGTCGCGATCGAACTTGACGATCAGACCGACCTCGGGACCACGGACGCCCTCGAAGTTGAAGTTCGGCGCCGGCAGCCCGCCCGGCGCCGAGCGGCCGCCGGCGATCGTACACGGCGCGGCGTCGCCGCCGCCGTTGCACACCCAGCCGTCGTTCAGCGCCGTCGTCTGGTTGCCGGAGTGAAACACCGCCGCATAGACCGTGTTGCCGTCGGCGCTGCGCGCCAGGGCGCGCGGCGTGTCGCCGAAGAGAATGATGTTCGTGAGGATGCCGCCGCGCAGGCCGGTGTTGGCGGACGTCGGATCCCAAACCTGCACGACAGCGCGGCCAATGCCCGGCGTCGTCAGGTCGGAGCGATCGAACGGCCCGCAGTTCTGACCGCGCCGCGCCGCCGTGACAAAGGCGCGATCATTGCCCGGACCGGCGAAGACGATGTCGCGCGGCTCGTCACAGGTCGCGAAGGTCCGGGTGACCCGCGGCGGACTCGCCGCGACGTCGACGATGCTGAGAGAGTCCGACAGGTGGTTGACCACCCAGACCTCGGAATCGCTGCGCGCCGCCACCGCCACTGGCTCGAGGCCGACCTCGACCGATCCGGTGTGAGTCAATCCCGAGGCGCCGACCGCGAAGATCTCCAAACGATTATCGGGCGTGTTGACCGCGAAAAGGCGAGACCCGTCCGGCGACAGCGCCAGCGGCCGCACCTGCCCACTCTCGAAGTTGACGAAACTCTGAGCGCCGGCCGGCAGCGTCGCCGCAACTGCCAGCGCGATCGACAACAACAGGCGAAGGGGTCGCCGGACTCGATTCAGCATTCACGGACCTCCGGAGGGGAAAGTGTCCCGTCCATATCGCGGACTGCCAGCCGGGGATGCAAGCCGGAGAGTGTTTTTTGGGTCGTTCGGGACATCTTTCGGTTCCAGGAGCTGTTCAGATGCTCGCCAAGCCAGCGCATGGAGTACGTAGAATCCCTTATTTTTTTCTTGCCCCGTCTCCAGCAGGGCGCCTAATGTCCGCCATTAAATCGGGCCGGCTCGGACGGTTTGGCCCCAACTACCTTTATGGAGGGAAGGTATGGCAAGCAGACGAAACAGGAAGGTTGTCGTCGCAGGCGTCGCGGCCTTGCTCGTGATCGCAACGGGCGCCCAGGGCTTGGTGATCGACTTTGGGACCGATGCTCAGAAGCACCGCCGCGACATCAGCAAGCAGTTGTCGAAGTACATCTTCTGCTTGGGCAAGGTGGGCATTACCTGCGAGAAGAAGGGCGCCCACACCGGAACCGAATGCGATCTGACAGATGGCTCGACGGCTGCGACCATCGATTCGGCGACCGCAGGCAAGTTCACTGCCGGCCTCGCCCAATGCGACGGCAAGTTCGTTCCGCAAAAGAAGCAGAAGACGAGCGACTACCAGCAGATCGGCTGTCCGGGCGACTGCGACGAGGGGGCCCCGGGAATTCAGCAGTGTGCCGATCTGAACGCCTATGACGCCAACGTCACCGACGGGTCCAACTCTGAAGGAGCGAAGTCGCAGGTCACCGGTCTCGGCGTCGTGATCGGCGCCAACTGCGTCAACCATCTCGGCCTGCCGGCCGGCACCAGCGCCGACGAAGAGGCAATGGACTGTGCGCTCAACGACGCGAAGGTTCTGGTCAAGTATGCGAAGGGCGTGAACAAGTGCACCGAGCTTTGCGAGAACGACTACAAGGACAAGAAGGGCAACGGCGGGCCGAACGATGATCCGGTCTGCGACGTCACCAACCCCAGTGGGGCGTACGCCGATTGCCTCGCCAAAAAGGCCGACAAAGCGCTCGATAAAGCCATCGCACCGGGCAACTCAGGCTTCATCGTCGGTCTGATCAACACCGCCCTCAACGACGCCTCCCAGGATCTGTTCAACAAGGACGATCCGACCACCGATCCGGACGTCAATGTATGCGGCACCTGCGGCGACAACGTCCGCGAGGGCAGCGAAGAGTGCGACGGCAGCGACGACGCAGCGTGCTCGGGAAGCTGTACCGCTGCTTGCGCCTGTCC
>CADEER010000047.1 GCA_902826395.1 uncultured bacterium | reverse complement strand
GTCTCTCGGCGCCTCTGCGTCTCTGCGTTGAGTCTTTCTCCGCGGCGCCAGTCAGGCGTCAAAGCCGTGTAGCATTTGGGCTAGCGCAAAGAATACATCTGATTGCCCTCTCCCTAACCCTCTCCCGGAGGGAGAGGGGATTCTGAGGCGCTCGCTCCCGGAGGAGTGGGTCTGGCGGCTTGCTCCGGGGACTTCTCTCTGTGCCTTTGTGCCGCATGGGGCTTTCTTCACTTCTCGTCGCGGTCGCGGCGCTTGGCCTGGGGTTGTTCGGCGCCTTGCGCTGCATCGCCGGGCAGCCCGCCGTCGGCTTCGTCGCGATGGGCGCGGCGGCGGTCGCGCTGCGGCTCACACCGAGAGTCTGGTCGGCGCCGACACCGACGATGGCGAAGGGCGCCTCCGATCGACTGGGGCTGTTCGCGGTGGTGGCGGCGCTCTGCTTCTTTCGGTTCTACCGGATGCAGCCGCCGGGCTTGTGGGGCGACGACGCGCTCAATGGACTGCTCGCGTTCGACGTAGTGGACGGCGCGATCGGGTCGCCGTTCGAGATCATTCAGCATTCCCACAGTCGCTTTCACGCGCTCACCAACTTCATCATCGCCGGGTCGTACGAGGTGTTCGGTGCCGATCTGTTGGCGCTGCGCATCCCCGGAATCGTCGCGAGCTGTCTGACCGGGCTGATCGTCTACGGCATCGCGCGGCGGCTCTTCGGTCAGCCGGTGGCGGTGATCGCCGGGTTGTTCTTCGCGTCTTCCCCGATGCAGATCGCGCACGCGAAGAGCTTGCCGCAGGTGATCTTGGGCCTTTCGCTGCAGGCCGCTGGAGTCTACGCACTGGTCCGCGCCATTCAGGATCGCTCGGCGCGCTGGCTCATCGCCGCCGCGATACCGCTGGCGAGCACGATCTACACCTACCACGCCGCGAAGGTAGCGGTGCTGGTGGTACTGCCGCTGCTCGTCGCGGCGGCGCGCGAGCGCGCTCTCGGCCGCAGAGCGTACGCGGCGGCGGCGCTGGTGTTCGGCGCGTGTCTGATCCCGGCGGCGATCTCCTACTGGCACGAACCGACGGCGTTTCTCGGACGCGCACGGGAAGTGACCATCCTCGACGAGATCCGCAAAGCGGGCAGCGCCTGGCCGCTCGTTCCGTCGGTGGCGAGAACGCTGGGCGTCTTCCACGTCGAGCAGGGGCCCGAGTACAACTGGTTTGGCCCCGGCGACGATCCTGCGCTCACGCCGATCATGGGCTCGTTGGTGCTGCACGGACTGTTGGCGAGCCTTCTCGGCTGGCGCCAACCGCGGCATCAGCTTCTGCTGTTTTGGTTCGCGCTCGGTCTGGCACCCGCGGCGTTCTCCACTGAAGCGCCGCGCGGCTACCGGACCCTGATGGCGACTCCGCCGCTGTTCGTGTGGGCGGCACTGCCGCTCGCCGCGCTGTGGCGAGCCGCCGGGCACACCATCGCGCGGCGCGCCGCCCAGGCATTGGTAGTGGCGATGATCGGCGCGTCGTTGACGTTCGACTACTATTACTACTTCCACCGCACCTACACGCACCCGCGCAGCCGCTGGACACTGGGCGAGCGCATCGTCGACATGGCGCGTCTGACGCGCGCGCGAGGTCCGGGATGGACCGCGTACATCATGTCGCCGACCTTCACGGCCGAGCACGAGAGCTTGAGGCTGCTGGCGCGCATGTGGGATCTCGACATCCGCGACGCGCCGAGCATCCACTTCGCGCTCTTCGGCGCCGCGCTGCCGAAACAAGGCGCCATCTACCTGACCGCTCCGGGCAGTCACTACGCGGCTACGATCCTCCGGCAGCAGTTGCCGCAGACCGAGGACGCCCCCCGCTTCGATCCGGCATCGGAGATGTGGCCATGGGGCGGGTCCTGGCCCTACGAGACCGTGCCGCCGCGGCGCGAACCAGTCGTCGCCGGTGTGATCGCGCCGCGACAGAGTCTCATGACCTATCGCAGCTCGGACAAACGCCTGCCGGTCGAGGTCATGTGCGAAGGCGAAACCGGCAACCCGCGATGGCGCGAGCCCGTCCCGTACTATCGCTTCTTCGGCGACACGTTCGCCGAGCCCCTGCGATGCAAGTGGCGCGGCGCCGTTCACATACCGCCAGGGGATCGACGCGAGCTGCACGTGCTGGCAGAGCCGAGCGTCTTCGTCGAAGTCGACGGCGCGGCATACGAGCCGCCGCGGCCTTTGGATCCGGGACCGCACCAGGTGGAGATCTCGACGTCTGCCGCTGCGAAGCGCATCACGCTCGAGGTCGGTTGGAAAAACCCCGGTGGCGGCGTCGAGGTAGTGCCCTATCGCGCGTGGCGGCGCGCCTCGCTCCCGGCAGCCCCGGTCGGACGTTCAGACTGAGCAGAGCGAGGGCGGCGGCAGGAAGCCGGTGCCTTTCTCGATCTCGTCGAGCAGCCACGCGCCGAGACCGACCTGGAGCAATCCTTCGATGCGTTGGTCGCGCCAGTGCAGGTGCTGGTTGTCGAAGAGCGGATCGGCGATCGTCTGGCTCTTCTCGAATGCGGCGACCGCGTCGGCCATGTCGCGTTGCACCGACTCGCGCTGGTTCATGCGTTCCAGCCAGGCGGTCAGTTGCGGCCGCGACGGTCCGATCGGGTAGCCGACGAATACGAGCACGCTCAGGTGCGGCAGCAGCGCCGCTTCCGCGATCGAGAACGCCTCGCCCGCGAAGACCTGCCGCCCAGCGATCTCTCGTTCGAGAAAGTCGTAGACGTCTTCGACGGCGGCCGTCACTTTGGCCGGCAGCTCGGGGAACTGCTGCTCCAACTCCGGGCGCATCATCTTGCTGATGAAGACCAGGATCCCCGCGACGTCCACCGCCCCATCGGAGATCTTCTCCAACCGCCGGCACCGCGCACGCTCGACCGGATCGGCCGGCAGCAGCGGCACCTGCGGATAGCGATCTTCGAGGTACGCGCAGATCACCGCCGAGTCGTAGATGGTGGCACCTCCGTCGACCAGGGCCGGCACTTCGCCGCGCGGATTGACGCGCAGCAGCTCGTCGCGCTGCGACTTGGTGTGGATCTCGTGCTTCTCGAACTCGAGGCCCTTCTCGTAGAGCGCCAGCCTGACTTTGCGCGCGTAGGGGCTGAGTGGATTGTCATAGAGCTGGATCATGCGCCCTCATAGCCCGATCCTCCGGCAGAGGCCAGGAACACGTCATCGGTCGGCTGGCCGGCGGTCCTTGAAACCGGGCAACTATCGACTATCCTCCGGTACCACTTTTCGAACACGTTCCGATGTGGACTCTCGATGGCGACGGGCCGCTCTACCAACAAGTCTACCGTGCGGCGCGACGGGCGATCCTCAGCGCGGAGCTGGCGCCGGGGACGCGCGTGCCCTCGACACGCGGGCTGGCACGCGATCTCGGCGTGTCGCGCAACACCGTCATCCTCGCTTACGACCAACTGTTCTCCGAGGGATACCTCGCGGCGCGCGAGGGCTCGGGCACATTCGTCGCATCGAATCTTCCCGACGATCTCACCGAATCGATTCGCTCGGATCGCGGCGAGCGGCGGCAGGCCGACATCTTCTCGCCGCGTCTGGCGGCCTACGGGCGACGACTCGTCGATCTGAGCGACCGCCAGCCCCTCACATGGGAAGCGCGCGCCGCGCCGCTCAGCTTTGATTTCCGATACGGCCGGCCCAACTTTTTCGACTTCCCGCACGACACCTGGTGTCGCGTCCTGGCCAGGCGCGCGCGGCGGGCGTCGGTCAAACAACTGGACTACGGCCCTCCCGCCGGCCGCGACGAGCTGCGCAGCGCCATCGCCGAGTATCTGTGGCGCAGCCGCGGCGTCGTCTGCACTCCCGAGCAGGTCGTAGTCGTCAATGGCTCCCAGCAGGCGCTCGATCTGGCGGCGCGTGTCCTCGTCGACCAGGGCGATCGCGTTGTGATCGAAGAACCGCACTACCCCGGGGCGCGTCTCGCTTTCGAATGCGCGGGCGCCGAGGTCGTCGCCGGCGAGCTCGACGGCGACGGGCTGCGCGTCGACTCGCTGCCGGCCGATCGACCGATTCGCCTCGTCTATGTGACGCCCGCGCATCAGTTTCCCAGTGGCGTCAACATGCCGGTGCAGCGCCGGCTCGAGGTGCTCGCGTGGGCCGAAAAGGTTGACACGATCATCTTCGAAGACGACTACGACAGCGAGTTCCGCTACTCCGGGCGTCCGGTCGAGGCTCTGCAGGGCCTCGATCGCGCCGGGCGGGTGCTCTACTCGGGGACCTTCTCGAAGCTCATGTTTCCGAGCTTGAGACTCGGTTACATGGTGCTGCCCGCGGCACTCGTCGCACCCGTCGTCGCGGCCAAAGCCGTCTGCGATACCGGCTGCTCCGCACTCGACCAGGTGGCGCTCGCCGACTTCATGCAGGAGGGGCACTTCGACCGCCACCTGCGGCGTTCGCGCACCCGCAACGCAAAGCGCCGCGAAGCCCTCTTGCACGCACTGCAGCGCTATCTGGGCGACCGCGTCGAAGTATCGGGCGTCAACGCGGGCCTCCACGTGCTCGCCTGGCTGCAGGGCTTCGCCGCGCGCCGTCTGCCGGCACTGCGCCGGCGCGCCGCCGAGCAGGGCGTCGGCATCTATCCGGTCAGTCCCTACTACCGCGAGCCGCCGAAGCGCGCCGGCCTTCTGCTCGGCTTCGCATCGCTGCAGGAGCGCGAGATCGACGAAGGCATCCGCCGTCTGGCGAGCGTGTTGGACGGCGAGAGCTGAGTCCGCCGTCGAGCGCGCAGCCGGCGCTATACGGGTTGGTTGAGCTCGATCATGTTGCCGGCCGGGTCGAACAAGAAAACCTGCCGCCCGGCGCCCGGGATGTCGATCACGTCGCTGACCTCGACACCCTTCTCGCGCAGCGAGCGGCGGGTCACCTCGATATCGTCGACGCGCAGCGCAAAGTGCTGCCCTTTCGGCGCGACGTGGTCTTTGACCTGGATGAGATGGATCTCCTGACCGCCGCAGCGGAGCCACATCCCGGGAAAGCCGAAATCCGGTCGCGGCAGCGGCTCCATCTCCAGCACGTCCACATAGAATCGACCCGCGACATCGACATCGCCGACGTTGATCGAGACGTGGTGCACTCCGCGCAAAGTCATGGGGCGATCAATCACCTTCGCCGCCCAGGATTGCAAACGCGGCCCACCACTCGTCGATCTCGGACGCGAACGAGCCGGCGGTCGAAACCGCCGGCTCGTTCTTTGGGGAGGAGGAGGTGAGGAGGGCACCTGTTCGGCGCCCTCCTCGGAGTAGCGTTGCGGAGGGGGGTTCCGCTCTGAGCTACATGCCGGCTTTGACGCGGCATCTCCGGGTTCATTCAAAGAAACCTTCAAGAAGGCGTGACGCGGGCCGGCGGACAATGATTTCAATGGCTTAGCTCGCGGGACTTCCGCATGTAGCCGTTACTGACCGACGTCGCCCTGGGGCACGAACGACATTCGACGCATCTGGCTTTCGGGTGTCGCGCCCCAGTGCAGCTACACTGGGGCGCGGAACCCAAGGGAGGATCGAGCACGGGCTCGACTCTGACTTACGCAATATGCCGTATCGCCTTTTTTCCCCGTAGAACAGCCGCGACTTCTACGTACGTGTTGTCACCACTTCCGCAGCCCTCATTACGGCACGATCTGACGTAGGCACGAACGTCGGAAACCGAGAATATCCCGCCGCTGGCAGAGCGGGCCAGTTGCAATCCGCCTTGATCGGGGCTCATCTGAAGGTCGATCCCGCCACGAGGTCTCGTTCACGCAATGACGGTAGCTGCGATCGCCCCGGCACACCCCTCCGCCACCGTCGTGGTCGTGCGCGACGGCGACCCAGGCCTCGAAGTTCTGTTGGTCCGGCGCAGCAAGAAGCTGAGCTTTCACGGCGGTGCCTGGGTCTTTCCCGGCGGGCGTATCGATCCCGAGGATCGCACCTCTGACGCTCCGGATGACATCGTCGGGGCAGCGCGTCGGGCCGCCGTGCGAGAACTGCGCGAAGAGGCGGGCCTCGCCATCGACACCGACCTGCTGCAGCCGATCTCCCGTTGGATCACACCCGAGATCCTGCCGAAGCGCTTCGATACCTGGTTCTTCCTGGCACCGGCGAGCAGCTACGACGTCGTCGTCGACGGCGGCGAGATCCGCGAGTTTCGCTGGGCAGTGCCCGCCGCAGCCCTGGCCGAGCGCGACAGCGGCGCGATCGAGCTGCCGCCGCCGACGTTCGTCACGCTGACCGAATTGGCGCGGTGCAACGACGTCGCCACGGCGCTGCGGACAGTGTCCGCCGCCGTGCCCCGCCCGTTCACACCGCGCATCTGCAACATTGAGGGTGGAGCCTGCTCCCTCTACGAGGGCGACGCCGGTTGGGCCACATCCGATCCCGACGCATCTGGACCGCGTCACAGGCTGTGGCTGCTGGGCTCCGGTTGGCGCTACGAACGAGCGTAATCTCCGGTCTCCCTTCCAACCGCGCTACGCGCGCCGGTTCAACTCAACGCGCAGCGCCGACCTCGGCGAGTTCCTCTCGCTTGTGCTCACTGGCTCGAGCAAGAGCAAACTTCGGTCTGATCAACGACACCATGGCCGGTATGAAGACCAGCGCACCGACGGCGTGGAAGACCATCAGCATCATCAGGAGCCACGCCATCTGCGCCTCGAACTTGAGCGGATGAAAGAGCCAGAAGCCCATGCTCGCGCAGATGGTGGCGCCGGTGAACATGATCGCCTCGCCCGTCGTGGCGATCGTTCGTCGATTGGCCTCGTCGAAGTCGCCGGTGATCTCGTACTCTTCGACGATGCGCGATAGCACGTAGTACCCGTAATCGATGCCGATGCCGATGCCGATCGCGGCCACCGGCAGAGAGTTGATGTTGAAGTCGATCCCCATGAAGTACATCACCGCCTCGGACAGCGGCTGCGCGACGATCGATGGAATCATCACGATGATCGCTCCGGACACCGACCAGTACGTGAAGAAGCTCAAGAGGAAGACGACTGCGAAGATGAGCGGCACGTTGATTCGGTAGGACCAATCGACCTCTTCGATCTGAGCTGCGAGAACCCCAAACAGTCCTCCGGCCAATCGATATCGCACGTCGTTGTCCGGACTGGTTTGATTCGCGATGTAGTCTTTGGCCCGGGCGATGGCGCTCTTGATGGTCTCGTGGTCCTGGTTCTTGTAGAAGACCGTGATCGTCGCGTTGGTGTAGTCGGGAGTAAAGAAACGATCCATCTCACCGCGTCGTGTGCCCGCGGTGAGCATGAAGAACAACTGCGACACGTGTCGGTCTTCCGAAGGCAACATCTCCCATTTCGGATCGCCCTCGTGAAACGCGCGGAAAACGGTTTTCAACATGGTGGTGGCGGTCATTGAGCCACCGGCATTGACTCCTTGCTCCATGTAACGCTGAAAGCGATCGAGCTCGTTCAGGGTCTCGGCATCCTTGACGGCGCCCGGTCGCTTCCCCTCGACGATGATCACCATCTGGGTGTTGCCGGCGAAGTACTCGTTCGCCTTGTCGGTGGCCACGTTGTACGGATGGTCTGGATAAAGCAGGGCCATCCCCGGCGATGTGTCACCGGTCTTGAGCTTGTGCGAGTAGTACATCGCGAAGATCATCGTCACAACGAAGACACCCACGACTCCCCATCGCCAGTTTCCAATCGCCAGCCGCGTCAGGATACCGCTCGTCGCCAGTGACATACGGTCGAAGATGTTCTCACTGCGCTTCTCAGTGGGCGGATCGACGAAGGACAGGATGATCGGGTGCAGCGTGACGACCGAGAAGAAGATCGAAATTACCCAGAAGCTTGCGACGAACGCGAGCTTCTGCATCAGCGGAATCGTCGCCACGGCGATGGTGAGGATCGCAAGACCGTCCGACATGATTGCAACCATCGCCGGTGCGTAGAGGCTGATGTAGGACTTGACGATTGCGGCATCCTTGTCGCCGAGATGGTGGTACTCCTCGTGGTACCGTTCCATCGACTGCACGGAGTGACTGAGGGCTCGCGCCGTGATCAACACGAAGACGACGACGACCAGAGGGTCCATCGTGAATCCGAACAAGCCGGCAAACCCGAGTCCCCAAACAGCGCTCATCATGCCCGAGAACACGGGGATCCAGACCCCTTGGAAGGTGCGGAAGTAGAACCAGAGAAGAAGGATGATCGCCGCGCTGGTCATCCCGAGGTACCAGCCCATCTTGCCGAGCTCTTCCTGGAAGTAGGCGAACAGCACCGGCGGGCCAGACACGTAGATCCTTACTTTGCCGTCCGCCTCCTCGCGCGCGACGATCTCCTGCACGTGCTTCCACATGCCGGCCAGGTCGATGTACTCCTCCCAAAAGCCGGCAACGATCTGCGTCGCCTTGTCGTCGTTTGAGACGAAGAAGCCCCGCACGCCCTCGGTAGTGTCGACCTTGCGCCGGAAAAACTCGAGCTCCTCCTGATCGCGTGGCAACCGCGGGTAGGTCAGCGGCACGGTCTTGATCCCGACGCCCGTCGCAATCGTCGTCTTGAGCTTCGGGTGGGTGATCGACATCACCTGCTCGCCGTTGACCCCCGGAACCTTCTGCAACAGGTCGACCGTGATGCGATCGACTTTCTGGATAATCTCCGGATCGCTGAAGATGTCTCCGTTCACGGCCTCGACCGTCATCAGGAGCACGTTCGACGTCCCGAACGTGTGGCGATACTTGGTGTAGACCTGGATGTACGGGTGATTGGGCGGATAGAGGTCGAGGAAGTTGGTGTAGATCTTCAGATGAAAGACAGTGAACCAAACGAAGAAGGCAGTGCTCGCAAGAATGGCGACACCAATCGGAACGCGGTAGCGCAGCAGGAAGTAGAGATACTTCTCGATGTATTTCTTGGGCAGCACTCTTCAGTCCCCCTGCGCATCGAGCTCGATGCGCCCCTCTTGGATCATGACCCGGCGTCCGTGAGCGCCGACGATTGCGCCCTTTTCGCCGGCGACGAGGACTACGTCGCGAAACCAAGGCAGCGCCCAGTTCTTGCTCGCTTCCAGGCGCTGCCACGTGACGCCGGCATCTCGGCTGACGAATACCGAACCGATCTCCCCAGCCGCCACCCCGAACGGGCCGATGACATCAACAGCGTAGAGGCTCGGGTTCTCGAACGCCTGCCCGAAGCCGACCTGCTCCAGAGGGCGCATCTCCACCGATCCATTGCGCACTTCCCAGACGCCACCGCCGTCGGTGGTGGTCAAAATCAACGCGTCGATTCCGACGACCCAGCAATTCTGCGCGTCGCGGCAGTGGATACCAAACAATGTCTTGTCAATGCCGCTGTCGAGCTTTGTCCATGTCTTGCCCGCATCTTCGGTTCGATAAATGCTGCCGATCTCGCCGACGATCAGAGCCCTCTGGCGGTCGATGACCGCGACGTCGTTGAGGATCACGTCCTCTGGCAGACTGCGGTTCGCCCACGTCTGGCCGCCGTCTTCGGTGACCAGAACCATTCCCCAGTCCCCGACGGCGACACCAAACGTCTCATCCAGGAAATCGACGCTGAACAGATGCTTGGCATCCGGCGACTTCTGAGTCTGCCAACTCGACCCACCATCGGCGGTGTGGAGTATGGTTCCCGAACGACCGACGGCCCAACCGAGGCGCTCATCTACGAAATCGATCGAATACAGCGGCTCGCCAGCGCCCGTCTGTTGCAGCGTCCACGTCTTGCCGCCGTCTGCCGTGTGCGCGACCGTGCCGAAGGAGCCGCACGCCCAGCCCTGGCGCTCGTTCACGAACGATACTCCGTAGAGATTGTCTTGGATGGGATCGCCATGCTCGACGGCAAACGCCGGCCCAAGACCTGCACAACAAGTCACCAGAATCGCGATCGCCGTGCTGAGGTAAGACCGGGAAATGCCCTCAGGTGTGAGTAGCCGCCGCTCAAACACTCGTTTGCCCCCTTTGAAAGACGCGAACCATAGGTCAGCCATTTGAATACTGTCAACTCCACTTCCGCGTAGGATTGGCAGGGGTCGGGATTCCGGGATATGCGAACGGAATGCGCCTGCGGGCCACTATCGAGCCCTCGCGACCGCCGCACCCTGGGGCGGTTTCGAAACAGCGTTTCGCTGACGTCTTCTCGGCAACCTGTCGTATCGATTCCGCTCGCATCGCTCTCGTCGACGGCCGGGTGCGACTCGGTTTTGGGGAATGGCTGGAGAGATCGGAAGCGCTGGCGGGTGCGCTCGCCCGGGATGGGGTTGGGGCCGGCGATGTCGTCGCGTTCCAGCTTCCCAACTGGTGGGAGGCCGCCGTCATCTTCACTGCTATCGGGCGCCTGGGCGCCATCGCCAATCCGCTGCTGCCGATCTTCCGTGAACACGAGCTGCTCTTCATGTTGCGCCAGTCCGGAGCGCGCCACCTGTTCATTCCGACCTCCCACCGCGGAACCGATTACATCGAGCTCATCGATGCAGTACGCCGCGGTGGAGTAAGACTCGATCATGTCTACCCTTTGCGCGGCGAGAAGGATCTCTTTGCCGAGCTGACCGCCCGCGCATCGGGTCCTTCGGATGCGGCGCCGGAGCCCGGGCTGCTCCTCCTGATGTACACGTCGGGTACCACCGCCGCGCCGAAAGGGGTCCTGCACACCGACAGCACCTTGATTGCCGAAGTCGAGAGCCTGCGCCGCGCGCACGCGTTGACGGGCGCCGATTCGACTCTGATGCCCTCGCCTCTCACACATATCTCGGGCGTGCTGCACGGAATCATGAGTCCGGCAATTCTCGGCACCACGGCGGTGCTCATGGAGCGATGGGACCCCGCGGAGGCCGCGCGACTGATCGAGAGGGAAAAAATCACGTACATGGTCGGAGCGCCGATCTTCCTGCAGGACCTGCTCGCAGTGCACGGCCCCGACAACTGGGCGAGCAGCCTGCGATTGTTCTCGTGCGGCGGCGCAAGTGTTTCGCCACAGTTGATGCGCGACGCCCGGCGCGTCCTGGGCTGCAACGCCAAGCGCGTCTACGGATCGACCGAGTTTCCGACGATCGCGACCTCGGCACCGGACGATCCGACACCGCGCGCCATCGAGTGTGAAGGTCGGCCGATTCCACCCAACCAGATCCGCGTTGTCGACGAACGAGGGCGGCCGCTCGGCATCGGCGAGCAGGGCGAGATTCAGGCGCGCGGCCCCGAGTGCTTCGTCGGCTACATCGATGCCAGCATGAACGACGACGCTTTCACCGCCGACGGTTGGTTCCGCACCGGGGATCTCGGCGAGATCGACGCCGACGGCTACCTGACAGTGACCGGCCGGATCAAAGAGATCGTCATTCGCAAAGGCGAGAAGATCAGCATCCGCGAAGTCGAGGACATGCTGCTCACGCATCCTCGCATTGCGGCGGTGTGTCTGGTCGGAATCGCCGATGCCGAAGTCGGTGAGAGGCTGTGCGCCGCCATCCAACCGGCAGATGGGGGCGAACCTCTAGAGGCGTCAGAAGTCGCACAGTATTTGCGCGATCGCGGACTCGCGGCGCAGAAGCTGCCCGAGCGCATGGCCTTCGTCACGAGCCTCCCGCGCACCGAGAGCGGCAAGGCCCACCGCGCCGCCGTGGCGGCGATGTTCGCCTGAAGAATCCGCGCCGGGGCGGACTCGCGGCACCGGCACGGAGAGGCGCGTTGCGCCTCTCCGTGCCGTGCGATCACTCGCTAACCCGCAACTCGACGCGGCGATTCTGTGCGCGACCTTCGGCCGTCTCGTTCGTCGCAACAGGCTGCGACTCGCCAAAACCACTCGTCTGCAGACGGCTCGAGTCGATCCCGCTCTGTTCGAGGTAATTCGACACGGAGGCAGCGCGACGGCGCGACAAGCCGAGATTGTATTCTTCGCTGCCGACAGAGTCGGTGTGACCTTCAATCGAGACGTTCACATCGCCCGCCTCTTTCAGCGTCGACGCCGCCTGATCGAGAATCGGCTTTGCCTCCTCGGAGAGGCGATCGCTGTCAAAGGCGAAATTGACGCCGCGCAGGATGATCTTCTTCTGCACTTCCGGCGTCGGCTCGGGTGCCGGCGCAGCAGGCGGAGGAGGAGGCGGCGGCGGGGGCGGCGGCGGCGCTGCCGCAGGGAACAACTGCGTCAGGCTGAGGCCGGTTGTGATGTACTCGAGATTTCGGTCTTCGTTTCCCGGTTGGAGGCTGCCGTCCATGAACGCTTCGTCGCGCCGGACGAAAACACCGATCTGAGTGCGTTCGAGCATCTGGTAGTTGATGCCGACTTCGATGCTGAATCCGGGGCCAGCACCGCGCACCGGCCCGCTGGCGAGATCGGTATAGTAGCCGCCGTGCGCGCCGAAGAAGATCTCTTTGGTCGTATCGATCATCGAAACGCGGAAGCCGCCGGTGCCGGCGAAGAGGCTCTGCACGTCGCTCTCGATGATCCGGCGGCGGACGACCCGATTGTTACCGGCCGACGGCTGCTGCCCGACAGGGTACGTGATGTCCTGATCCTTGGCGGGGAAGAATCCCCACTGCGTGCGCACCATCGGCGTCAGCGCATAGCCGTCCTTGCTGAATCTGTAACCAAAGAAGGGCGCGACCAACCCACCGACATCCGCCGAGTCCTGGAACTCGGACACTGGAATAGCAGCCCCGAGGTCGCCTCCGAGCACGTAACCCGTGAACTGGTCTCCGTGCGCCTGGACTGCAAATGTCAACGCAATAGATGCAGCCGCAGCCACCCAGAGGTTTTCGAGCTTTCGCATCGACCTCTCCCCCCGCTGGAAGTTTCGCCTCTCTAACCATTTCAAGCCGGTCCTGTAAAGGGCTAGAAGCGTGCGTAGCAGGCACCTTCGGTGCGTTCTCGCTTCGGACAGATTAGTCCGCGGACCCGATCACGCGCTTCCAACCACGTCTCGAGTCGATCGCGACATCCGACTGCCACCGCGCGGGGCACTGCCGAAGCAGATGGGAGCGCGCCTACGTCAGTCAACCTGGCGACAGCGCCAGCACTCCGGCCAGAGCTCGACTCACGTCGGCAGCGGAGATCGAGCGCAGACAATCGTAATGACCGAAGCGGCAGCGGCGATCCATGCACGGGCTGCACTCTATCGGGTACCGGACGACCGTGGCTCGAGGTCCGCGCGGGCCCGTTCGCCACGCCCGCGTCGAACCGAAGATGCCCACCGTGGGCAACCCGAGTGCCGCCGCCACGTGCATCGCACCCGAGTCGTTGCCGACGAAGGCGTCACACTGCGACAGCAGCGCCGCCAACTCGCCGACGCTGGTTTCTCCTGCCGCAACCAACGCACCGGTGCGACTCGCCGCGGCAACCGCCGCGCAGCGCTCGCGCTCGCTGGGCGCGCCGACCAACACGCACTCGGCGCCGTCGGCGGCCAGACGATCGATGAGCTCCGCATAGGAATCGGCCGGCCATTCTTTGGCGGGGCCGAACGCAGCCGCCACTGCCATCGCGATGAGTGTACCGCTGCGACGGCGGCGTTCCGCCAACCACGCTCTCATTCGCTCGCGATTCCCGGCGCTGACCGGGATCTGCAGCGCGTCGGGATTCCCTTCGATGCCAAAAGCGCGCCGTACCAACTCGAGGTGATCATTGACTTGATGGTGTTGGAGAAAGTCGCCCGCATATTCGTAGGCATCGGTGAGCAGTAGACGGCGGCCATCGGCGGCGTAGCCGATGCGGCGCGGAATCCGCGCCGCTGCCATCCACAACGCCGAGCTGAAGCTGCGCGGGAAGATCACGGCGGTATCGAAGCGGCGCTGTCTCAGCTGTCGGATGAGGCTGATCTGATCGGCAACACCGCGCCATCCGCGTTCGACCCGGAAAGACATCACTTCGTCGATCCATTCGGCACCATCGTAGAAGCTGGCCAACTCCCGCTTCACCAGAATCGTGATCGAAGCCTCGGGAAACGCTTCGCGCAGGGACCGCGTCGCCGGCAGCGACATGACCAGGTCGCCGAGCCAATTGACCTGCCTGACGACGATGCGCGTCACAGCGCGCAGGAGACACGCACGCTGGCGACGCCATCGACGCCGCTGTACGCCGAAACTTCGGCCTCGGGCGGGACCGGCCGCGCCTCGATGCGCAACATCTGCCCCGGCAGCGTGAACTGCCGGACCTTGACCTGAATCACGCGATCGAACGGCGGCGGCACGTCGTTGGCGGCACGGCCGGCTACGGCGCGACCGACCGCCGCCGCGCCAACGCGGCACATCGACTCGATCAGCAACGAGGCCGGCACCACCGGCTGACGCGGGAAGTGCTCGTCGAAGAAGACGGCCGCTTGATCGACGCGAAAGTCTGCCTCCACGCCGTCACTGCGTTCGCGAAGCTCCGAAATCCACGCCTGCGGCTCGGGGTCGTTCGCCGTCCACAACGACACGGGATCCGGGCCGGTGAGAGAGGCAAACCGCATCTTCGCGCTCTCCGGATCCTCGAAGGCCTCCATCGGCAAGAGCGGACCAATGCAACGGCGCATCACCGCGACTACCGCCCCCGCCGCCGACACCTCGCCGCGATACAAGATCGCTCGGCGGTCGGTCCGCTCGATTGCCGCGCTCAGCTCGAGCACGCCGCGCGGCAAGCGCGGCCCCGGAAACTCGATCATGCCGACCGTTGCCCCCACGGCTCGCTTCTCGAACCCCGACTCCCGCATGGCCGCCCAGCCCGCCAGTTGGCCGATCGCCTCGACGACCAGCCAATCGGGCGCACCGTTGAAATGTTCGGGCACTGCAAACCGGCCGCGCACCCCGCCGTCGGTAATCGACGTGATCTGGTCGACGAAGCTGAACATGCGCGATGCGCAGCTTCGCCGTTTCCGACCCGGCAGGCAACCTAGCCCGCGGCAGAGAGTCGGGGATTGATCAGTTGGTCATGCCGCCCGCGTCACTGTCCCAGGTAAAGACTTTTCGCCCGCGCTCGGAGCTGGCGATTCCGATCCAAGTGGGACTGCCCGACGCGTTGTTGGCAGTAAGGGTGATATCCACGGTCGCCGAGCGCCGGAAGTTGGGAAGCTGCGACTCGCACGCTGCATCCGCACAGGTGAGGTATTGGCCGGCCGCCAAGAAGTAAGCCTCCTCGGCATTCGCCGCATTGCGCAGATCCGAGTTGGCTCGCGCGTCGAAGGCGCTCGTCTGGTACTCGAGAAACTGTGGGATCGCGATTGCCGAGAGCACCGCGATGATGGCGACCACCACCAACAACTCGATGAGGGTAAAGCCGCGAGCGTCGCGACGGCGTGCCGCTGCGTCCATGACGGTTGCTCCCTTCTGGAGACAGGCGAAGTTGAACGATTTGAGCGGTGCCATGATCTTGTCGACGGATCTTCCTGCGCTAGGGTAAATGCAAGCGCCGTACCGAGTTCAGCAGCGAGTTGGTCGAGCACGGAAATTCGGCGTCATACGATTGAACGATAATGGAGTAACACCGGCAGACATTTCGCGGCTTTTAAGTCTGGCATCACATGTGATTGGAGAGCGCCCCACGTCGCGACTCCCGATCGGCGAGAGCCTATGCGAGTCATTCATTGGTTTCGCAACGATTTGCGCCTGCACGACAACACGGCACTCGCCACGGCGTGTGGGCGTGCGGATGCGCTGCTGCCTGTCTTCGTCGTCGATCCGCAGCTTCTGACCCGGCACAGGTCCGCTCGGCGCCGCTCATATCTGGCTCGCTGCATCGCAAGCCTCTCGGCCGGAGTCGCCGCCGCCGGCAACCGGCTCTTGATCACGGCCGGCCATCCAACGCAGGTGCTGCCGCGACTGGTCGAGACGACGGGCGCAGAGTTGGTGACCCTCAATCGCGATTACTCGCCGTACGCCGCGCGCCGCGACCGCGAGGTGACCGGCGCAATCGCGAAACACGGGGCTGCCGTCACCGCATTCAAGGACCGGGTCGTCTTCGAGTCACACGAGATCGTCACCCAGACGGGCAATCCGTTTCGCGTCTTCACGCCCTATCGCAACGCATGGATGGCGCGCTGGCGGTACGCCCCTCCCGCCCTCTCCGACACTCCGAGATTGCCGCCCACCATCCCGCTCACCGGTATCGATCGCTGCGATGACACCGTCACCGGTTGGATCCGCGGCGACAACCTCTTCGCCGCCGGAGAGGATGCGGCCCGCGCCCGCCTGGACGAGTTCCTCGCCGAGGCCGTCGATGCTTACGACGAGAATCGCAACCTGCCCGGAATCGACGGCACCTCCCGACTCTCGCCGGCACTGCGCTTTGGCGCCCTGTCGATCCGCGCCTGCGTCGATCAGGTCACGCGAAGGATACGCGCACGGCGATCCGGCACTCCGACCGGCGCCGACAAATGGCTCGACGAGTTGATCTGGCGCGAGTTCTACATCGCCCTGCTGGCCGAACATCCGCACGTCCTGGGTGGCGCCTTCCGGCGCGAGTTCGACGCAGTCGAATGGAACGATGATGCCAGCGGATTCGCAGCCTGGAGCGAGGGGCGCACCGGCTTCCCGATCGTCGACGCCGCCATGCGGCAGCTCGTCCAGACCGGCTGGATGCACAACCGCACTCGCATGGTCGTAGCCAGCTTCCTGGTGAAGGATCTGCTCGTCGACTGGCGCAAGGGGGAGCGCTTCTTCATGGAGCATCTGATCGACGGCGACCCCGCGGCCAACAACGGCGGTTGGCAATGGGCCGCCTCGACCGGCACCGATCCCCAACCGTACTTCCGGATCTTCAACCCGGTCGCACAGGGCAAGAAGTGCGATCCCAACGGCACCTACGTTCGCGAATTCGTACCGGAACTGCGGGGGCTCTCCGACCGCTACATCCATTGCCCCTGGGAATCCCCTTCCCCACCGGCCGACTACCCAGGGCCGATCGTCGACCACGCCGAGCGCCGGATCGCAGCCATCACCCGGTTCGAAGCCGCCAAACGATCTTGAAACCAACCGGCGTCGCCCCCCAGGGCGCGCCGGGGCATGACCGGCCTTGTCCCGAGCTCGGGCGAGAGTAACGGAGTCTTCGCAGCGGACGGAGCTCAACACTCAAATACTCCATGGTTCCGTTGCATCGGGCCCTCTGACAGGATTTGTCCAGACAAATCTTGACAGAGGTTGTTGACGCGTCTACGATCCACGCATGTCGTCGAGCGCAGCCGGGTTGCTCCCTCTTCGAACCGTGAGTCGGCTCACCGGTCTATCTGCCGACGTCTTGCGCGCCTGGGAAAAGCGATACGGGGTCGTGCAGCCTGAGCGAGGGCCGCGCGGTGCGCGCCTGTACTCTGGCGAGGACGTCACCCACTTAAGGCTCCTCGCGGAGGCCGTGGCGGCGGGCAGATCCATAGGCGATGTCGCCCACTTGAAGCAGGCTCAGCTGAGGGACCTGGCGGCAGAGAAACCCGTGGCCGTCGAGAGGGAGCCGTCTTTGTCGGCGGCGCAGCACGCCACGAATGCTGCGCTCGAAGCGATCGAACTATTCGATGCGAGTCGCTTGCACCGCACTCTCTCGGACACGCTGGTCGCAATGGGAGTCATTCCATTTCTCGACGCCGTGGTCCTGCCGCTGTTGGGCGAGGTTGGCCGGCGCTGGAGCAGTGGGCGCCTTTCAGTGGCCGACGAGCATCTGGTTTCAGGAGTGCTGCGCGGCTTGGTGAGCGGCATCATCCACGGTCGCGGTCCGAACGAAGGGCAGAAGATGATGCTCGCCACGCCGTGCGGCGAGCGACACGACTTCGGGATCTTGATGGCCGCAATGATCGCGATCGATGCCGGTTTGGAGGTGATCTACCTGGGCGCCGAGGTGCCCGGCGGCGACATCGGCGATGCTGCGGATCGCTGCGGCGCGCGGGTCGTCGTGCTCGGCATCGTCGACGGCGATAATCAATCGCGCGCGGTCGAGGAAGTGCGGAAGACCGCGGCACAGCTGCCGATCATGACGGAGCTGTGGCTCGGCGGCGCCACCGCCACATCCGTCGCGGCCGAGGTCGGCAACTCGTCGATTCGCAACATCGGCAGCTTGCAAGACTTCCGCGCCGAGGTGGTCCGGTTGCGGGCCGAAAGCCCGCGCTCAATCCGCGCGGGGAATTGATTCACGGGTTTCATGCGGGCGGCGGCGCGAGTCGACGCCGAGCATAGGAGATGATGAGATGTTCGACGAGACATTCGCGCAAACCCCGAGCGGCACGGGAGACGTCAAGAAGCTTTACGCTGGAGACGGCCTGTCGGAATTGGAAAACATGATGGCGAGTGGCGAGATGCTCCCCGCACAGATGCCGCTCCAGATTGAGTGGTCTCCGTGCAAGAAGCTGGCGGCTTCGGTTCTGGCCTCGGCCCTCGTCGAGATACGCGACCACTCGCACGACCCCAGCTACAAGAAGCGGATCGCCGAAGATCTCGAGTGGATCGAATGCGGCGAAGTCGATTGGCCGTTCTCCTTCTTGCGCATCTGCGACCTGCTCCACTTCGATCCAGAATGGGTCGTCGAGAATGTGCACCGCTGGTTGGCCGTGCCACCGCGGGAGCGCAAGAAGCCGCTTACGCCATATCGCCACGCTGCGTGAGCGAGATCCTACGTCGGTTCACCATGTCGTTTCGCAGAGTCAGAGCAACTTTCATCGCGATCGCGTTGTCGGTCGGCACCGCGGCTGTCGCCCCGGCAGCGCAGATTGAAGGCGTGCGATTCGAGCCGTCGGTGACGATCGGCAGTCGCACTCTGGGCCTGAACGGCTACGGTCTTCTGCGTTACAAGGTGCTCCTCAAGGCATACGTAGCAGCGCTCTACCTCGAGCGTGACACAGACCCCGCCGAGGTTCTGGGCGACGTTCCGAAGCGCCTCGAAATCGAATACTTCTGGGGCATATCAGCGGCCGACTTCGTCAGCGCGACGAATGACCGAATTGCCGCCAACGTGTCCCAGGCAGAGCTGGCTGCAATTCGCCCTGCGATCGACCGCCTCAACACGCTCTATCGCGATGTCAAACCGGGAGATCGCTATGCTCTCACCTATCTACCCGAGGTCGGAACCGAGCTTTCCCTGAACGGCGTTCCGCTCGGAACCGTCGCTGAGCGCGACCTGGGGCGCGCCGTCTTCTCGATCTGGCTCGGCAACGCGCCTCTCGACACGGATCTCAAGACCGCCCTGCTCGGCAGGTGAGCCCATGTCGACGACGGTGCGGCGTTGCGTGTCGCTTCCGATCTGTTTTGCGGTCGTCGCCCTCTTGCCCTTGCTCGTCATGGCACTGCTGATCGTAGCGCCGATCGACGCACTACAGCGCAATCGCTGGGCCGCGACGCGCGCCTGCCTGTTCCTCGCGTATTACGCAACCTGCGAGGCGGTCGGCGTCCTCGCAGCATTCTGGCTTTGGCTCACCGCCAAAGTCTCCTCGCGCCTCGAACACCCCGCCTATCTGCGCGCCAACTTTCGACTGCAATGCTGGTGGGCCGAGACTCTGTATGCCGGCATCGCCCGCATCTTCGCCGTCCGATCGGACGTCAGCGGCGAAGCGGCGCTGGATGGCGGACCGCTGGTCGTATTCGCTCGCCATGCGAGCACCGGCGACACCTTGCTTCCCGCCGTGTTGATCTCGGCGCGACACGACATGGTGCTTCGCTACGTCCTGAAGAAGGAGTTGCTCTGGGATCCCTGCCTGGACATCGTCGGCAACCGACTGCGCAACTATTTCGTCGATCGGCAGGCCGTCGATCCCGCGCAGGAGATCGAGCAAGTGGCCCAGCTAGCCGACGCTCTGGGGCCCCGCGAAGGCGTGCTCATCTTCCCGGAGGGCACGCGATTCTCCGCCGCGAAGCAGCAGAAGGCCCTGCGCGAGCTCGGGACACGAGCCGATCGCGACCTGCTCGAGCGAGCGCGCTCGCTGCACAACGTATTGCCGCCGAAGCTGGGCGGCCCGATCGCACTGTTGCAGCGGAACCTGCGCACCGACCTGATCCTGCTCGCCCACACCGGCTTCGAAGGCGTCGAACGAATGACCGACCTGTTCAACGGCTCGTTGATCGGACGGGTCGTGAGGGTTCGGTTCTGGCGCATCGCACGCCGCGACATCCCCACCGACCCTGTCGCCCTGCGCACCTTCCTGTTCGAAGTCTGGAAGACCGTCGACGAGTGGATCGATGACGTCAGCACACCTGTCGCAACCGCCGAGCGAATGACGACCGAAACATGTCGACCGTAACCTTCCGCCAGATCGATCACACCCCGAAGAGTCCGGCCGTCGCGCACTACGAGCTGCGCTGCGAAGACTGGCTGCCGAGGCCCATCGACGACGTGTTCTCGTTCTTCTCCGACGCCTACAACCTCGAGCGCATCACGCCCGACTTCCTGCGCTTCCACGTCCTGCGCTGCAGCGATCGCATCGTGATGCGCGGCTCGGTGATCGACTATCGCCTGCGCCTGCACGGCATACCGTTTCGCTGGCGCACGGTGATCGACGAGTGGATTCCCGGAGTGCGCTTCGTCGATCGGCAGGTACATGGGCCGTTCAAGCTGTGGCACCACACGCACGAGTTCGAGCACCGCGACGGCGGCACACTGATCCGCGATCGCGTCCTCTACGATCTGCCGCTCGGGGCGCTCGGCCGAATCGTCGCCGCCCGGATCGTGCGGCGCGACGTGGAAGAGATCTTCCGTCATCGCCAGCGCCGTACGCACGCCCTCCTCGGCTCGGCGTGAACGACGAGCCGGATCAGTGGATCTCGCCGACCACCAGCCGGCGTTCGGCAGCGTCCATCTTCGCCACGGTATTCATCACCTCGCGCGCGAGCTGGCAGAAGTCGCGCCGGCAGAGGTGTAGGCACACGTTGCCGACCCGCAGGTGCATCTGGTCGTCCGGACAGATCGAAACGTGCGCGTGGACGTGTCCACACCCGCGCGCTTCGCTCGGCTTCGAACCCTCGAGATTGTCCAATTCCGTCTCTCCTCTCGTCGCCGACAAACGCCGGGGAGCCAATACAAATCCCCATCTCTTCGCGGCGAGGCCGCCAGTCGTAGCCAAATTGAGAATCGTTTTCAAGATCAATTAGGCTCGTCGCCGCGATCGCATCAAGCCGAAGGCGCCGGCGGCGGCGAACAGAGCGGCTGACCACACGAGTGAAGGTCGATAGTCGAGGCGGATCTGCTCTAGCCCGAGCTTCAGGACACCATCGATCAGCAGGAAGAGGAAGAACACCTCGCCGTCACGGCGCGGTCGTCGCCGCATCAAGAACACGGCAAGAGCAAGCGAAGTGATTCCGAAATAGAGCTGCAGCGGATGAACCGCGGCACTCACCGGGTGCGCCGCCGCGATCCACCCGCGATCGACGTGCGAGTGCCAGGCCGGACTCCCCGCGGGGAAGCGCGCTGCCCAGAACCACGACGTCGGGAGGCCGTGACAGCAGCCCGCCAGGAAGCAACCGGCGCGGACGATGCTCATGGAAAGCGCGATCGCCGGCGCCAGCGAATCCGCAAGCCGCAACAACGATGCGCCGGGCGGCAGCCACCAGCGCAACGCCAAAGCCGCAACGCCGATGCCGAGCAATCCACCGGGGTAGCGGTATCCGTACGCCAGCTCCCAGGCCGGGTTCGACCACACGATCCCACCGCGCTCGACAACCGAGAACAGCTTGGCACCGACGAGCGCGGCCAGCAGAGCGACCGCCAACAGCGCAGCGGACTGCACACCGCCGGTTCCACGCCGGCACAGCCGAACGGCGCCGCAGGTCGCACCCGCGGCGACGGCGAGAAGCAGGAAGATCGGATAGGGCCGCATCGCTCTGGTCGAACGAGCGATTTCGGCCCTGCTCCGCGGTCGTCGCTATCCGCAGGTAGCGAGCGACTCGACTCCGCATCCGTCGGCAGAGAAATCCGATTCGCCGTCGCCGTCGTAATCGATCAGCAAGCCGTCGCTGAAGAACGCAGCAGCGGCAGCCGGAAAGCCCTCCGGCGCAACACCGAGGACACCCTCGACCGGACAGGCGCCCAGCAGCGCCAGGCGCTCGCCGGTCTGGATGTCGACCGGCCCGATGCAGTCGAAGTCGACGACACCGTCCACCGCCACTTCCGACACTCCGTCGAGTGCGACACGCGTGTCGACGACCAAACCGTCGAGCGAGGCGTCGAAGAGCGCGCCGCGGATCGCATCGTCGACCGTGAGACCGCCGTCGATCACCGCCGTCTCGTCACACGGTTCGCCCTGCGACGATACCGAGAAGCGCAGGTCGCCCATGCGCAGCGCCCAATCGAACCCGGGTCCCTGCAGCAGCAAATCGCCATCCATGAACGCCTCGCCGTCGTTGAACGAACAACCGGCACCGCTCGGCTCGAAAGTCTGGGTGAGCCGGTCCGACTCGAGGACGCGCACCAGTTCGCCGGCAATCCGCCATTCCTCGCGATAATCGCGCAGCTCGAACCTCGAATCGACGCCCTCGGGAACCGCGTTTCCGCATACTCCCGTCGCCTCGAAAACCGCGTTCGAGACGCCGTCCGCCGTGACCACGACCCCGAGCTCCTCGTTGAACTCCGAACAGTTCTGCAGCCGCGCATCGACGAACGTGCGACCGCCCTCCTCCCGGCACTCGCCGTCGACCGACCCGCCGCGCTCACACAAGATCTCGATCGCTCGCGAGTCGGTCATCGACTCGCCCGCCGCAGCCGTGGTCGCGGAATCACCCGCAGCACTGGCATTCGCGGTCAGTCCCGCCGCCGGATCGCCGAGCAAGGCTTGGATGGCTCCGACCAGACTGACCGTCGCCTGTACCGCGCCCTGAACGGCCGCCTCGCCCTCCAGCTCACGCGTATCGTCGCCACCCGAGCCGCCGCAGGCCGCAAGCCAAGAGATTCCCACCGCCAGCAGAGCTGCCAGAAGCTTCCGCGTCATCGCCCATCGCCCCCATTCGTTGTCGTTTCAGCACGTGCCGGCCGGCGGCGCACCCACCGGCCCGTCACAAGAGAACGCGTTAAAGAGGTCGAAACGGTGTTAAATCGAGGGCCGCGGCGCGCTCAGCGCTTGCCCGAACGCTTTTTTTTCCCACCGCCCTTGGGGGCTGTGCGGGACTTTTTCGCAGAGCTCTTCGCGGCCGTGCGGGACTTTTTCGCGGGGGTCTTGGCGGCCTTTTTGCGACTCGCCGCGGCGCGCGGTCGACCGGTCTTCGGCTGCGGTTGGACGACCGCCCCCGGCGCGGCACCGCCGTAGAGAGTCGAATCGTCGATGCCCTTCCAGGCGCAATAGCGCCGGATTCCGTCGACGCCGAGCTCGAACGCCAACTCCAGCACCACCGCATCATCGAGCTTGCCGATCGCCGGGATCCAGTCGGGGATCACGTCGTTCGGATCGAGGAAATAGTACACCGCCTCGGCGAGCACGCTGATCGTGTAAAAGGGAATCTGCGGCGACTGACCGCTGTGATGATCGCTCAGCAGCTCCATGGCGAGCGCCATCCGGTTGCCGATGCGAGGCGACAGAGCCGCGGCGCGTGTGCGGGCGTTCTCGGCTTCGGAGAGCAGAACTTCGACATCGCGCGGCGCCATCTCGCGGGCACGCGTCTCGAGATAGACCGCGAAATCGGCCTTGCGGAGCAGCGGTTGCGAGGGCTTCGCCATGTGCGCACCGAATCAGCAAACGGCGCCGCGAGTCAAGCGCGGTCGGGGGGGACGGGTCGAGAAATAGCCACAGATGAACGCAGATGACAGCCTGCTCGCGATGTCATGAGCTGCCTTCTTCGCGCCACGAACATCGAGCTTTTTATTTGTGCAGCTCGAGCTGGCCGCGGGGCTCTACCAGGTTCGCCTTCGCAATCTTGCAGGACAAAAATCTGCGAAATCTGCGCAATCTGTGGATGAGTCTTTTTGTGACATTAGAGATGGGGTTGGCGGTTCAACGCATCCTTGCGGCCGATGTCGAGCTCATCCGTGTTCATCTGTGGCTAATTTTTTCTCACATCGTGGTGACGCGCTCGCGGACGACTGCTTCCGCGGTCGCGGTGGCTTGCGCTATCGGATGCGGCGGAGGAGTCAATGAAGACCGAGCGCGATACGTGGAACCCGGCGCAGTACGACCGCTTCAAGGCCGAGCGCCAGCAGCCGTTCGTCGATTTGCTGGCGATGGTGCGCTCCGAGCCGGATATGTCCGTTGTCGATCTCGGCTGCGGCACTGGCGAGCTGACGGCGATGCTGCACGAGAAGCTCGCCGCCGCTGCGACTCTCGGCCTCGATCTGTCGCCGGCGATGCTCGCCAAGGCCGCGGCGCACGCCGGACCGGGCATCGAGTTTCGCCAGGCGGACATCGGCACGGCCCTGCCCGGCGGACCGTATGATCTGATCTTCTCGAACGCAGCCCTCCACTGGCTGCCCAACCATCTGCAACTGTTGCAGCGCCTGACGGAGGTTCTCTCCCCGAACGGACAACTCGCGGTTCAGGTTCCCGCCAATCACAACGAAGCGACGCACGAGGTCGCGGCGCGCGTCGCCGCCATGGAGCCGTTTCGCACTGCTCTCGACGGCTGGACGGCTCCCGTCCACGTCCTCACACCCGTCGACTATGCGCGTGCGCTGCACGGCCTCGGCTACACCCAGCAGCGTGTCGAGCTGCGCGTCTACGGACACGTGCTCGCCAGCCGCGACGACGTCGTCGAATGGGTGAAGGGGACGACGCTCACCAGCTATCGCGAGCGCCTCGCCGACGACCTCTACGATCGGTTCCTCGCCGAGTACACGCGCCTGCTGGCCGAACGCCTCGCCGACACGCGCCCCTTCTTCTTCCCCTTCAGCCGCATCCTCTTCTGGGCGCGACGCGACTCAGGCGAGAGCTGAGCCCGCCGGCTGGACGCGCCCGAGCTCGCCGAGCGCATCCAGCCGACGTCCCCCTCCCCCAGATCGTACGGCTAATCGTCGATCCGCAGACCAGTCGCAACATCAAAGGTCGGCGGTGCTCTCGTGTCGGTGTCGATGAATCCCTGCACAAGCTGCCCCGGACCGTCAGTCGTTGTCCAACTGTTACAGTCGAATGGCTCACCCGTGACGCCCTCGGTGAGGGTTGGATTTAGAAGTGGGGTAGCGCCCTTACTGCCAAACGCTGTCCCTGTCGTGAAAATGATCTCCTGACGGGGACGGTAGCAGTCCGTCGTCTGCCCAGGTTCACACTCGGGCAACGTCAGACACGTCTCGTAGCGAGGATCGCTGCCTTGATCGATCCGCCCGAGCTGTTGCACCGCCCGTATCATGAGCGAGCCCGGAGGCGCCGGCTCGCCGAAGCGATCTTCATCGGAAGCCGGCTCGATGACCATGTCGTCTTGAGTAATCACCCCCGCTGGGCCGGTTACGCGGGTATCAACGCCGGCGTCGTCACCATCGCAGTACAGGGTGCCCGAAACCGTTGCCAGATCGATCTTGAAGCAAATGTAGTCGATCACCGGCTTGATGCCGATGATGAAGAAGCCCTCGGTCGGCCGCTGATTCTCGCGTGTCACACCGATAGTCACCGGAACTCGTCCCGTCACGTCACGCTCTCCTGCGACGAGCCCGAACCCGGGAGGGAGGTCGACGAAGTCGCCGCCTGGGTCAATGCCCTTGCCATCCCCCGCCAGAGACGGAAGTACGGTGAAGCCCGCGGCTCCTCCTAGGGTCGTGAACAATTGTGTTCCGGACTCCTCATTTGATGTCGGTTGCTCCCAAGAGAACGGCCGACACCCGAGGCCGCTGGGAGGCTCGAGGCCGCGGCAGATCGGCAACGGTGTCGGCGTCGGCGGACCTTGGGTCGGCGTCGGGAAGAAGACGATATCGTCGTCCGTGCCGCCGCAACCGATACCCAGCGCGAGGACCGCGCCGATCAGCGTCGCAACCAGGTGTCGGTTCGCCATCAGCGTCTCCTCTTGTCG
This sequence comes from uncultured bacterium, assembly GCA_902826395.1. GTDB lineage: Bacteria > Desulfobacterota > Binatia > HRBIN30 > CADEER01 > CADEER01. The sequence continues at coordinate 4,201 of CADEER010000047.1, read as the reverse complement.
TTCTCAGAGACTTGCGCAGCGGGTCGTATCTTCCCCACGCGACTCAGGCGAGAGCTGAGCCCGCCGGCTGGACGCGCCCGAGCTCGCCGAGCGCATCCAGCCGACGTCCCCCTCCCAGTTCGTACGGCTAATCGTCGAGGCGCAGTGCCGTCGTCACATCGAAGGTCGGCGGCGCATTAGTGTCGCGGTCGATGAATCCCTGCACCAGCCGACCAGGCCCATCGGCGGTCGTCCAAGTGTTGCAGTCGAACGGCTCGCCCGGCACCCCCTCCTCGAGCATTACGTTCAACATCGGAGTCTCGCCCTTCATTCCGAAGGCCTTGCCGGTCGTGAACAGCACTTCCTGGCGCGGACGATAGCAGTCGAGCACCTCTCCTTCGCCACATTCGGGCAACGTAAAGCACGTCTCATAGCGCGGATCACTCGATTGCCGGATGCGGCCGAGTTGCTGGGTCACTCGCATCAGGATCGATCCCGGCGGCGCCGGATCGCCGAAGCGCTCCTCGTCGGAAGCGGGCTCAATGATCATTTGATCCTGGGTGATCTGGCCCGTCGGGCCGGTGACGCGCGTATCGACACCGCGCTCGTCGCCGTCGCAATACAGCGTGCCCTGTACCGTCTCCAGATCAATCTTGAAGCATATGTAGTCGATCAAAGGCTTGATGCCGATGACCAGATAGCCCGGCTCCATCTGATTCTCTGGGGTCAGGCCAATCGTGACCGGCGCTCGTCCCTCTCCGTCGGGCACACCGGCAACCAGCGCGATTCCCGGCGGTAGATCGACGAAATTGCCGCCTGGGTCGAGGCCATTCGCCGCCAGAGCCGGCAACACCGTGAAACCGCTTCCGCCAGCCAAAGTCGTGAACAACTGCGTCCCAGGGTCATCGCTCGATCCGGGCTGCTCCCATGTGAATGGCCGGCAGCCCAGACCACTGGACGGCTCGAGGCCGCGGCAGATCGGCAGAGGCGTCGGCGTCGGCGGCCCCTGCGTCGGCGTCGGGAAGAAGACGATATCGTCGTCCGTGCCGCCGCAACCGATACCCAGCGCGAGGACCGCGCCGATCAGCGTCGCAACCAGGTGTCGGTTCGCCATCAAGAGCCTCCCCCTTGCCGTTCTCGGAGGACCGCGCAGCGAATCACATCACGCGAGCTCGCGACTGCGAGCACCACGCCCCTCCCGGCGCGTCTCGTAACGACTTGGCGCGACGCTTGTCAAGGATGCCCGGAGGCCGATCTCCTCATGTCATCAGTCGTCGAGGCGCAGCGCCGCCGAAACGTCGAAGGTCGGCGCGGCCGCGATGTCGGTCTCGATGAACCCTTGCACCAAGCGACCCGGGCCATCGGCCGACGTCCAACTACCGCAGTCGAACGCCTCGCCCGTGACGCCTTCGGTGAGCGCCGGGTTGAGCAGAGGTGTCAGACCTTTCATGCCGAACGCCGTGCCGGTCGTGAACATCACTTCCTGGCGCGGCCGGTAGCAATCGCGATTCTCGCCCGGCCCGCACTCGGGCAGCGTGAAGCAAGTCTCATAGCGCGGATTGCTCGCCTGGCGGATTCGACCCAGTTGTTGAACGAAGCGCATGAGGATCGCACCCGGAGGCGCCGGCTCGCCGAACCTATCTTCGTCCGATGCGGGCTCGATGACCATGTCGTCTTGCGTGATCTCGCCCGCCGGACCAGTGACCCGGGTATCGACGCCGCGTTCGTCACCGTTGCAGTAGAGCGTGCCGGAGACGGTCTCGAGATCAATCTTGAAACAGATGTAGTCGAGCAAGGGCTTGGTACCGATGATCAGGTATCCCGGCTCCATCTGGTTCTCCTCGGTCACGCCGATCGTCACCTCGGCGCGCCCCATCGGATCCGGAGTGCCGGCAATCAATGCTATCCCCGGCGGCAGCTCCTGGAACCGACCACCCGGATCGATCCCGTTCGGCTCCAGGCCCGGCAGCACATTGAAGGCGCCCTGCCCCGGCAAGGTGAGGAACAACTGGCTCCCCGGATCGGTGCTCGAGTCGGGTTGGTTCCAGGTGAACGGCCGGCAGCCGAGCCCGCTCGGCGGCTCGAGGCCGCGGCAGATCGGCAACGGTGTCGGCGTCGGCGGTCCCTGCGTCGGCGTCGGGTAGAAAACGCTCTCGTCGTCGGTACCGCCGCAACCGATACCCAACAGTGCGAACACGCCAAGCAAAGCCGCGGCCAGCAATCGGTTCGTCATCGGCATCCTCCAACAGTCTCGATCGGAGGACACTTCTGGGGATCGAACCACCATCCGGCACCCGCGCTCAGGCGCACGTACCGTTCACGCCTCCTTACCTCCTTGGTGTCGTAACGAGCGACCACACCTAAAGCAATATCGCCGTGGTCTCGAACGGCCGCGCCGGATCAGTAGTTGGGTAGCGACGGACGCTTGACTCGGCGCGCGGCGCGGTGAACGACCGGGGCATGCGATCAGCGGCGCAGGAATTGGTCGAGCGTTGGCGCGGTGCGCACAGCGTTGCCGTGCTGACCGGCGCCGGTCTTTCGACGGCATCGGGGATTCCCGACTTTCGCTCGCCCGGTGGCCGCTGGAGCCGCTATCAGCCGGTGACGTACCCGCGCTTCATCGGCGACGAGGAGGCGCGCCGCGAGTACTGGCAATACAAGGGAGAGACCTGGGAGGTGATCTCGAGTGCGCTGCCGAACCCGGGCCACATCGCGCTGGCCAGCCTGGCCGCCGCCAGCCGCATAGATCTGCTGGTGACGCAGAACGTCGACGGCCTGCACGAGCGCAGCGACTTTCCGCAGTCGCGACTCGTCAACATCCACGGCACCGACTCGGCCGTCGTCTGCATCGCCTGCGAACGCCGCGCCGACCGCGCCGTCGCCCAGACACAGTGGCAGTCCGGCATCGCCGTACCGCGCTGCGACTGCGGCGGCGCCTGGAAGCCGGCGACGATCTCCTTTGGCCAATCGCTCGTGCAGGCGGACTTGCGGCGCGCTCTCACGGCGGCGACCGCATGCGATCTGTTCGTCGCGGCCGGCACTTCGCTCGTGGTCGGACCGATCAACGAGATGTTCACCGTCGCCCAGCGCGCCGGGGCGTTCACCGCGATCATCACCAGTTCGGAGACGCCCTTCGACTCTTCCGCTTCCTGTCGCATCGATTCACCGCTGCAGGATGTGCTCCCGGACATCGCCCAACAGGTGCTGGCGTGAAGGCGCTGTGCTGGGACGGCGAGCGCCTGTCGCTGATCGACCGCGACGACCCGCACGCCGGCGCTGACGAAGCGGTCGTGCGCGTCAGCCTGGCTGGTATCTGCAACACCGATCTCGAGATCGCGCGCGGCTACATGGGGTTTCGCGGCACGCCCGGCCACGAAGTCGTCGGCACCGTGATCGCCGGTCCGTCGCAGTGGATCGGCGCGCGCGTCGTCGCCGAGATCAACTTCGCGTGCGGCAGTTGCGACTGGTGCCGGCGCGACCTCGGCCGCCACTGCCCGCAGCGGCGCGTCATGGGCATCCTCGGCGCCGACGGCGGCTTCGCCGAGTACGTCGCCGTGCCGGTCGCCAATCTGCATCGCGTACCCGAATCGATCCCCGATCGGTGCGCGGTGTTCGCCGAACCGCTCGCCGCCGCCTACGAGATGCTCGAGCAGGTAGCGATTGGCCCCGGCGTGACCTGCACGGTGCTGGGCGACGGCAAGCTCGGCCTCCTCTGCGCACAAGTCGCCGCAGCCGCCGGCGCCGAGGTCATCGCGGTGGGCAAGCACGCCGACAAACTGCGCCTGCTGCAGGCGCGCGGCATCCGCACGGTGGAGCTAGGCGAGTGGGATGCCGCGCCGGCCGACGTCGTCGTCGAAGCTACCGGCAGCGCGCGCGGGCTCGGCGCCGCCATCGCCGCGACGAGGCCGCGCGGAACAATCGTACTGAAGTCGACCGTCGCCGATCGCCTGAGCCTCGACCTGGCGCCGCTCGTCATCAACGAGATCTCCGTAGTCGGCTCGCGCTGCGGCCGCTTCGCCCCGGCGTTGCAAGCACTCGAGGCCGATGCAATCGATGTAACCTCACTGATCGCCGACACGCTGCCGCTGCAGCGCGGCGTCGAAGCCTTCGAGCGGGCGGCGCAGCCGGGCATGCTCAAGGTGCTGCTCGAGATAAGCTGAACCCCCTCTCCCGGATGAGACTGTCGTAAAAGCAGATGCGAACAGTTTCTCGAGCCCGAACC
>CADEER010000046.1:16743-30396 GCA_902826395.1 uncultured bacterium | reverse complement strand
AGGGTTAGGGTGAGGGGGATGAGATGTGTGTCGCAGCCAAGTCGTTCTCTCCCAACAGTTTGCAGCATCTGTCGGTGAGTGAACCCTCACCTTAGTCCTCTCCCACGAGCGGTGTGGGAGAGGGGTTCTGTGCGGGCTGGTGGGTGTTTCAGATGGCTTTGAGGGAGAACGTATGAAGTCGCTGCGCAGCATGATGCGTATTCTCGGTGTCTGTGTCGCGCTCGCCGCGCCGCTTGCCTGCGGTGACGACGACGGCGCCGATCCGTGCGCCGGCAAGGACGGCCTCGCCGGCACGCGCACGATCTCGATCGACTCCGGCGGCCGCCAGCGGAGCTTCACCATCACCGCGCCGGAATCCGCACTGCAGGGAGCGCCCGTGCCGCTGGTGGTGGTCTTCCACGGTGTCTTCGGCACCGGCGAAGCGATCCAGGCGCTCACCGGTTGGCCGGCCGTGGCTGCCGACGAGGGCTTCATCACGGTGGCGGGCGACGGCGTCGAGAGATCGTGGAACGCGGGCGTCTGCTGCAACCCCGCAATGATGCTCGAGGTCGACGACGTGGGCTTCACGCTCGACATGGTGGCGGCGGTCGAAGCCGAGTACTGCATCGACGAGCAGCGCATCTTCGCCACGGGTTTTTCGAATGGCGCGGCGATGACCATGCGGCTGTACTGCGAGGCCGCCGACCGCTTCGCCGCGCTGGCGCCGGTCGCCGGATCGCTGGCGCTCTTTCCCTGCACGCCCTCGCGACCGCGGCCGCTGGAGATCATCAACAATCTCGACGACCCGGTGGTTTCCTTCGCGCTCGGCGAGCTGACCTTCGACCAGGCGCTGATGCTGAACGAATGCGGCGAGGCGCGGTCGTTCGAGCAGCCGGCGACCAACGCCGAATGCGAGGTCGCCACCGACTGCGCCGACGGCGTGCGCACGACCCTGTGCGCGGTCGACGACCTCAATCACCAGTGGCCCGGCGGCGCCAGCAATCCCGCGGGTCCGTTCGACGCGACAGAACACGTCTGGGGATTCTTCGCCGCGCAATGAGTTGTGTTCGGCCTACGGCGTACAGCGTCCGGCCTACGGTTTCTCGTCCCGAACGCTGTACGCCGTACGGCGAACGCTGTGACGTATCCCGCCACTGATCCACGCCAGCGTAAGCAGAACGCTCTGCAGGGCCACTGTCATCTGCGCCGGTGGGAAGTCGAAGCGATTGGCTACGACAAATCCGGCGACGGCGGTGAGCAGAGCTACGACCGGTGCGACTGCGAACAGGGAGCGGCTCTCGCGGCAGATCTGGGTCGCGATGAGCGGTGGCAACACCAGGCAGCCGAAGCTGTAGAGAAGCCCGCTCGAGCGCATCGAGAGGCCAACTGTGGTCCCCAGTGACACGGCCAGGAGGCGCGACCACCGATGCGCCGGCACGCCGAGCGCCGCGGCGACCGGTGGGTCCATCATATAGAGAGTCAGCGCGTCTCGTTTCAGCGAGACGATGGCGATCGCTATTGCCGCGAGGGCTGCGAACCACCCGACGTCGGCCGGCGTTGCGCCGATGATGCTCGACGACAACAGATGGTGGATCTCCTCGAGGCCGTGCGGACTGTGCGCGAGCAGGAGGATCGAGGTGCTCGAAGCGAAGAGGAATACCCACCCGGTTACCGCCTCGAACGAATGGCGTGGACTCTCGTTCGTGCTCAGCACCGCGGCGGCGATCGCCGCGGCGATGGCTGCCGCGGATAGACTGTCGTGCGCGTGGTACGGGTCGATGGGCGCCTCCGAGAACGCGGAGCCGATCACCATGCCGAGCGAAATGCCGAGTGCCGCCGCTTGCGAAACAGCGGCGCCGATGAAGATCTGATCGCGGGCCACGACGAAGATGCCTTGAAGTGCGAGGACGACGGCGATCAGCCAGCCGACCAGATACGCATCGCGGAATAGTGCCCACGAGGCGACGAAGTCAGCGATCATGCGCGGCTCCGTCGGCAGCGCCCGCTCCGCGGCGCTCGAAGGTCTCATCGAGGATCTCGCGGCGCAGCAGATCCTCCGCTCGCCCGGGGCGCACGCGCCCGCGCCGAAACAGCGCAACATGAGTCGCATGGCGCTGCGCGAGCTCGATCTTGTGAGTGACGAAGACCGTCGCTACTCGGTGCCGGCCCTGCAGCTCCTCGATGACGTCGAGCAGATCCCCCTCGGCGGTGACGTCGAGATTGCTCGTCGGCTCGTCGAGAACCAGTAACCGGGGCTTGCGGATCAGCGCTCGCGCGATCGCGGCGCGTTGACGCTGACCGCCGGAGAGCGACCAATAGCTGTCGCCATCCATGCCGGTGAGGCCGGTGTGGGAGAGCGCCCACTGCAGGCGTTCTCCCCGCTCGGCTCGAGGGTGGCGCGTGCCGACCAGACCGAGACCGACGAACTCCGCGATCGTCGTCGGCAGATTGCGGTTGAGTCGACTCTCCTGCGGAATGAAGCCGATCTCGCCGCGATCGCAGAACAGCCGTACGGATCCGACCCGCGGCGCGATCTCGCCGAGAATCGCTCGCACCAGGGTCGTCTTGCCGACCCCGTTGCGGCCGAGGAAGAACCAGACCTGCCCGGGCGCAATCTCGAGATCGACGTGCTCGAGCACCGGTCTCGTCCCGAAGCCGATGGCCGCGTCATCGATGCGCAGCAGCGGAGCGTTCGCATCTGACACATCCGCGCTACATCCCCCGACCTCCGTTGGGCCATGAGGGTGACCGGAGAGCCGGCTCATGGCGAATCGACTCCTTCCGCGCGCAGCGCGGCTGCGACCAGGTCCACGTTGTAGCCGATCATGTCGAGGTAGCTCTCTGTGCCCGGGCGCGCGCCGGCCTGGTTCGCCATGCGCAGCACCGCGATGCCGGTTTGCGCGGCGAGAAAATCACCATACTTGGGATCGTAATAGGCTGCGGTCATGGCGATCCGCACCTTGCGCGCGCGGATGATATCGGCGACTTCGCCCATGTGTTTGGTGGTCGGAGCGATGCCCGGCTTCGGCTCGAGATCGGCGACGATCTGGAGCCCAAAGCGCTGCGCGAAGTATGGCCAGATGCGGTGGTCCTGCACCACTTCCACGCCGCTTCCGACGCGGGGGAGCGTCTCGCCCCACCAGCCGCCGAGATCGGACTCCTGCTTTACCGACTTCAGGAACGGCAGCAACTTTCCAGCTTCCTGCAGACGGGCGAGTTTCTCGATCTCGTAGCGGCCGGCGAGCGCTCCGCCGGCCAACCGTCTGGCGAGATCAGCCTCGAATTCCTTGTAACGGGTGCTGAAGCCGTCCCTGTCGTCGGGCCACAGCGCCGCCATCCGGTCGCGCAGCAGCGCCGCGACCCGGAGGCCATTGATCGGATCGAGCAGATAATGCGGGTTGCCCATGCGGTGCACGTCGCCCATCGAACGGTCGACGGTGATTGCCGGGACGTTCATCGGTGCGATCGCCACCGATGCGTCGATGTAGCCGGGCGCGCCGGGGAGAATGCGCGAGTTGCGGGCATTCTGGATCAGCACCGGCAGCCACCCGATCTCGAGCTCGAGGCCATTTGAGACGAGCAGGTCGGCTTCGTTCAGTGCGCGAATGAAGCTCGGCCGCGCGTCGACGAAGTGCGGATCTTCGCTGGGCTTGGCGAAGACGGTGGCTTCGACCGCCGTGCCGCCGATGATCTCCACCAGCGAGCCGAGCTCGGGCGTCGTCGCGCAAACCTTCAAGTCCGCGCGCACCATCGGTGGGAGAAGCGTGAACAGGCAAAGGGCGGGCGCGAGCAGGCGCGCGGCGCCGACGAACGATTGGATTCGTATTGCGGTCTTCATGGTCTCTCCGCTCTCAATACTCGTGCGTCGGATGCTCGCCGTACAGCAGCTCCGCCGACAACCACACCGAGTGCGCGAGCTCGTCGCCACCGAGGAACCTGGCATGGTCGAGGTTGTACTGCAGGCGCAGTCGCGAGAAGTGCGTCGGGTGGTAGATCAGCAGCGGCGAGAATCGAAAGCGGTCGTCGCGCAGGGGATCGCGCTGGCGGCTGCCCAGATCGCCGTCGATCACGCTCTGGCCGCTGCCGCTCGCGTACTCGAAGCGGAGTCCGGCCGCCCAGGGGAAGCGAAAGCCCCACAGGACCTGTGAGTAGCCGCCCCAGTCGCGCAGAATCGCGTAGGGCAGATCGACTTCGACGACGCCTTCTCCTTCCTCTTCTTCGTGTTCGTGCTCGTCGCCGTGCTCGTGGCCATGCCCGTCGTCGTCACCGTCGAGCTCGCTGCCGGCGAGAAAGTCGTCGGCCATGAAGTCGCGTTTCGCAATCTCGGTCTGCCAGATGAAGAACGGCCAACCGCGGAAGTTGTTCTGGGGCAGCCATCTCACGAACAGGTCACCGCCGTAGACGAACGTGTACCCATCGGCGCCGGTCGCGTTGGCGCCAAACAGGCCCGACAATCCCAACACGGTCGTCCATTCGCGATCGAGATCCCACGAGCTCTCCGAGCGCGCGTGGTAGAGGACGTCACTGAAATTGTGGACACCGGTATCGACGGCCGGGCGACCCCCGACTCCGGGTTCGCCGTTCAGGAATGAGTAGGTGAGCTCGCCTTCGCCGGCGTTCTGCGCGCCGGCGATCAACTCGGAGTACCAGGGTAGGGGCGTCAGCCACGAAAGTGAGGCGCCGGGCGAGCGCAAACCTTCGCCGCCGAACAACCGCGTGTTGATCACCGGCTGATCGACCCACTGCCATGCGTGCGCGTGCAGTGGGTTGATGCGTCCGAAGTCGGTGAGGAAGTAGCCGCCTTCGAGTTGGAGGTTCCAGGGCAGCGACGTGGTCGTGAAGAATGCCTCCTCGAGCTCGACGAAGTCGGTGCCGAAGACGATGTGGGTCTCGGCGGTGAAGTAGGGATCGACGGCGCCGATCAGGGAGAGCTCTCCCTGTTGGAGGGTAAAGCCGCGGCGGTTCGGATCATGGGCGCCGCCCTGCAAGTCGCGCAACGCCGCACCCTCTTCGGTAGAGCCGCCGACCGCCGTCAGGATGTCGAACGACAGATCGACGAGGCGCACGTTGGCGTTGCCGACGCGGCGCGAGAGAATCGCCGGACCGAGTGCTTGCGGTTGCGCGGCCGGCTCCGCCGGTGCTTCGTCGAGCTCGGCCAGTGCTGCATCAAGGGCAGCGGCATCGGACGCGGCAGGGGCCGGTCGGTCGACTTCACCGTCGGCTGCGGCAACCGGTGCGGCGTCGTTCGTCCGACCTTCCGCGGCATCGAGCCGCCGGCGCAGTTCCTCTATCTGTCGCTGTTGTACTTCGTTCTGCTCCACCAGCGTGCGGAGCATCGATTTGAGCTCTGCGATCTCCGGGTCTTCCGCCGCGCCGGGCGTCGCCGTGAGGGCGACCGCCAATGCCAGCAGCGAAGCCAGGTGAACGCTCTTCGAGCGAATCCCGTGCATGCCTTATTCCTTCATTGTGGCTTTTGCCCCCGTGCGCGCTTCGCGTTCCGATGGGCTCGGCCCGGCGAGCGTTGCTCGCCGAACCTCCTCCCGAAGCGCACCCTGGGACATGCGCTGCCGCGCCGGTCCCCATCGAGAGGCGGCACGGCGGCTGATCAAACCGGGTTAGGTAGCGATCAGGCGAAGGAGCTAGGCGGCCCGCGCGGCGCGGCGGGGCCGCGGCAACGGGATGACGATGCGAGGCGTTCAGCCGGCCAGGCCGGCTGTTGCGCGACTCCGAGCAGCGGCGCGGTCGCGATCCTTGTCGACGCAAACGTGTAGGTCTGCGCCCGCAGCAGGCAGAGCGGGCACGACGGCGAATGCTCGTCGATGGTGCCATCGCGACTGACCGCGTCGCCATCGACGGAGGCGACGACTCCGCCGCTCTGATGCGCGAGGTGCAGATGCGTCACCGCGGTGAGCTGCAGCACCAGAGCGCCGAGCAGTGCCGCCGTCAGGCGGCCGGCTCGATCCCGCGGGCGAAAGGCCATGGATCGGCGGTTACCAGAGCAACCCCGGTGTTGCAAACCCACCGGTCGTCGCTCGTGTTCCCGGTTCCCGTTGCCGATTCGTGGTTCCGACGCGGGCATTGCGGTAGCCTCCGCCAATGAACTTTTCGAAGGCGCTATGCGCGGCAGTCGTGTTGATCGTCCCATCGCTCGCTGGTGCGCACGAGGCAGGCGCGCCGGCGGGCAATGGCTTCGTCGCCGGCTTCATGCACCCGATTGGCGGGCTCGATCACATCCTGGCGATGCTGGCGGTCGGCATGTGGGGCGCGCAGCTCGGCAACCCGGCGATCTGGGTGCTGCCGGTCGCGTTTCCGCTCGTCATGGCGCTCGGCGGCGTCGCCGGAATCATCGGAGTGCCGTTGCCCTCCGTCGAGCTCGGGATCGCCATCTCGGTCGTCATCCTCGGTGCGATGATCGCGCTCGACCGGCGACCGCCGGTGGCCGTCGCCGGTTTGTTGGTCGCATTCTTCGCCGTCTTCCACGGCTACGCGCACGGCGTCGAGCTGCCGGGGCAGACCGACGCGGTCGCCTACAGCGCCGGGTTCGTTCTCGCCACCGGTTTGATCCACATCGCCGGTATCGGCATCGGCTTCGTCACCGAGCTCGAACACGGCATGCGCCTGCTGCGCGCGGGTGGCGCGGCGATTTCACTGACCGGCGTCGCGCTTACCTGGCGGTTGCTCGGTTCCTGATCGACGCCGTGTGGGTTCGTCGCTGGACGGCGCGCGTATCCGCTATTGCGCTCGGTGTCGTGGCACTGGCGCCGTCGCCATCGCACGCGCACGGCTCGACCAATCTCGGCGACTTCTACGGCGGCCTGATGCAGCCGCTGTTTCATTTCGACTCGCTGCTGCTGCTGATCGGTTTCGGCGCCTGGGTCGGGCAGAACGTCGACACGCCGCGCGTGCGCACCGCCGTTGCAGTGGCGGCTGCGGCTCTGGTCGGCGCGGCGCTCGGCCTGGTCGGGATCGCGGTACCAGGTGCGCCGTGGATCGTGCGCTGCGGCGCGCTGGCGCTCGGGCTGTTGACGCTGGCGCGACTCGACCTGCGGCCCGAGCTGTGTCTGCTGCTCGGCGTCGTTCTCGGTATCGGTCAGGGAAACGCCGCCTCGATCGACGAGCGCCAAACGGTGGCGCAGCCGATCCTGTACGCGTTGGGTCTGGCGTTCGGTCCGATTCTGATCGCGAGCTGGTTCGCGGCGCTGGTCGAAAATCTCAAGGCGACGTGGATGGACATCGCCCTGCGGGTGCTCGGCAGTTGGATCGCCGCGGTGTGCCTGCTCGTCACCGCCCTGGCGATCGCCGGCCCGCGCTGAGCGGCGGCGCGCTCACCCTCTGTCGTCGGGTTTCGTCGGAGCAGCGGCGCGGGCTACCGCTCCTGCCGCGACCAGCTCGTCGCGGCGCGCCGGAGAAACGCCGAGCTCGGCGAGGATCTCGTCGGTGTGCTCGGCATACACGGCCGGCGACTGCGGCGCGGCGACGGTGTCGCTCGACGAGAACCGCACCGGGGCGCGAACGCGGCGGTAGCGGCCGTAGACGGGATGCTCGGCTTCGACGATGCAGCCGTTGTGAGTGATCTGCGGATCGACCAGCACTTCGGAGTGCGACAGCACCGGCGCGGCGGCGACCTCGTGCTCGATCAGGCTGCGGTATGCCTCGGCCGTCGCCATCGCGGCGAGTCCGTCGCGCACTGCGGCGGCGCGCTCGAGCTGGCTCTCATCCGTGATCATCGCTTTTCCGCGCTGCCACGGCGCGTCGGCGAGATCGTCGCGGCCGACGGCGCGCAGCGTGGCGCGCATCTGGTCGGCGGTGCTCGCCCACAGCACGATGCTGCCGTCGGCGGTCGGCATCAGTTGGTAGCGCTCACCGGGCACTACTGGGTTGAGCACGTCGCCGCCGATCAGGGTGTGGCGCAGCATGCCGTCGGGCCAGAAGAAGGCGAGGCCGGCATCGAGCATCGAGATGCGCACGTGCTGGCCGCCGGCGCCGCGCTCGCGGGCGAACAGCGCGGCGGTAATTCCCTGCGCCAGCGCGTAGGAAGTCGCTTTGTCGACGACGGCGTTGCGCATCAGATCGGGGATCGGGATCTCGGGATTGAGCTGCGCGGCGACGTACCCGGTGAGCGCTTGAAAGATCGGATCGTAGCCGCGCCGCGCGGCATACGGACCGTCGAAGCCGAAGCCAGCGATCGAGGCGTAGATGAGTTGTGAGTTGAGAGCGCGGAGATCGTCGTAGCCGATGCCCAGGCGCTCGGCGGCGCCGGGGCGCCAGTTCTGCACGAGGATGTCGGCGCCGCGCACCAGCTCGTAGAACAGCTCGAGGCCGGCCGGCTTCTTGAGATCGATGCCGATCGAGCGCTTGCCGTGGTTGCAGTTGACGTAGAGCGCCGAGATGCCGGCGCGGTAGTTGGCGAGCTGGCGGCTCTCCTCACCGTGTCTCGGTGGCTCGACCTTGATGACGTCGGCGCCCTGCTCGGCGAGGATCATCGAGACCAGCGGCCCCGAGATCACCTCGCTGACGTCGATGACGCGGATTCCGCGTAACGGACCCGCCACGTCGGTCTCCTCAGTCCTCGACGAAGTACGCACCCATGAGAATGAACATCTCGTCTTCGGTCGTAACACCGCCGCGCAGCAGGCAGGCATCGCACTCGCCGTCGCCGGCGCCAGGAGCGCTGTCGCACGAGGCGTCGCGAGCCGCGTCGTTGGCGCCGCTACAGGCGTCGCCGACGCGGCCGGCGGTGCAACCGGTCGGCGTAGTGCAGGGGCCGCCGGCGACACCGGAAACGCCGATGGGCGTAGCGGGCGACGTGGATTGGCGCTTCACTTCGGCGGGATCGGTAAAGCCGTTGTCATAAATCGCGCAATACGTGAAGGTTCGCGCCGCGGCGCTGCCGGTTTCATCGGGCAGTTGCATCGGCGGATCGTAACGCACCACCGTCGGGTCGTTGTAGACGAGATTGGTGTAGAGCAGCGACGCCGCCGGGTCGCGGAACGTAGGTGGCATCTGCGCGATGGTCACCATGCGCACCAGCTCGGCGATCGAGACGCGGCCGTCGCGGTTCGGGTCGCTTGGTGGGCAGGACGACGCCGGCGAGGTGCCGAGCGCAACGCCGACCGAAAGCACGAGGTCGGTGACGCCAAGCAGGCCGTCGCCGTTGCAATCACCGCTCTCGGGCGGCACGGCCGACACACACGGCGCGCCGCCGCAGGTGTCGACGCCTTCGAGTCCGCTGCCTTCCGGCGAGCAGGCTTGCCGGTTGCGCGGACCCCCGTCGCAAGCGAATCGCCCCTCGTAGATTCGGAACAGCTTGCCGCGCTTGTGGGTGTGGGAGTTGAGCTCGAAGAGCCGCGTATCCGGCGGAAAGACGTTGAAGCTGCAAACCTCTTGGGCTTCGAACGCCGGTACGTTCATGGCGAAGATCGACAGCGCGTTGAAGATGTCGGCAATCGGGTAGGTCTGTTCTTCCTCGAGTGCGTACTCAAAGTTGACCCACGCCTCGAGCTTGCCGTCGAAGTCGGTGAGGTTGAAGGCGTGCGAGTTCCACACCAGCAGGCCGCGCACCGGCATCTCTTTGTAGACACCGGGCGGATAGGCCTGGCCGAACGAAGCCTCCTGGGTGAGCAATACGCGCTGCGACTCGGTCGTGAAGTCGGGCGGACCGAAGCCGATGCAGGCGATCGCTTTGTCCGGATCACTGCCGCAGAGTGCGTCGGCGCCGCAGAAGCCGAGATCGGTCGGATCGCAGGCCTGGCCGTCTTTGTCGCCACCGCGGCAAAGGAAGGCGCCCCAGACTGGATCGTCGAGTGGAGTCGGGCCGGCATAGTGGTCGACGATCAGATGGTGGCTGAGCGGATCCTGGCGGATTTGCACGTGCTTGTAGCGGAACGTCTGGCCGTCCGGGCTCAGCGCCTCGGCGGGAACCTGATCGCTGACGTCGTAGTACGACGCGAAGCACACCTCGGTCTCGCTGTTGGCGGGCAACGTCCACTTCGGCATGCGGATCTGCACGCCACGCTCGGCGGGCGGCACCGGCAGCGGCTCGATCTCGATCGGCCGCGGCGGCGGCAGGCAGGCGTCGAGCAGCTCGCCGGTGCCGGGGATCGTTCCCTCGCGCGGCGCCCCGCCCTCGATCCACGCGCGCAGCGCCTCGAGCTCGTTGGTCGACAGACCGGGCAGGCCGATCGGCATCGGCCGCAGCGGAGCCGTCCACACGTCGGGCAGGGTACCGGCGGCGACGTTCAGAAAGAGCAGGCTCTGATCCTTCTGACCGGGCACGATGCGGCGCAGGCCGGGGATGACCGACGCGGGAACCGATTGCACCGGCACCTCGATGAGATTGTCGTAGGAGACGCCGGCGCGCAGATCGAGACCGCCGGATGCAAGTGCGCCGTGGCAGGCATCGGTGGTGCAGCCGCGGTTCTCGAAGATCGCCTCCTGAATGAGATCGTAGGTGCTGTCGAAAACGCGGCCTTCGCAGTCGTCCTGCGCGGCGGCGCTGCCCGCGGCCAGAGCGAACACGGCGGCGCAGTGAATCGTGAAGATGTATGTCCTGAGCATGGTGGCCCCTGTTCCCCTGGTGGCGTGTCGGTCTCCCGCGCCCGATGGATGCCGGCGCGGAGTCGCACGGCGACCCGACACACAATAGTCGAAGCCCCCGCTCCTTCAACTATCGAGGTGGCCAGATGACCAGCCGATTCGCCCGAATGGGCGGATGGCGAGAGGCGGCCCCTCGCCGGAGTGGCCCTTCGAGACGCCGCCGCCGACGGCGCGGCGTCTCGAAGGTGCCTGATTGCCAGATTCTTACTTCGCCTTGAACCTGTCCGCCGTGGCCGTCCCGACTTCCGTCAGTACGTGCGACAAGCATACGCCGTCGCTGGTTCGGAGCTGGATGGTAGCCGTCGTCGAGGACTGGAGAGCCGCGGGGATGCCGGTCGGAATCGATGTCCCCTTCGCCTTCAGGATGGCCTTCGATTTGCCGGCGTCACCGCCCTTCATGAGGATCTTCTGCACGCCGTCGGAGGTGGCAGCCTTATCCTTGAAAGCGAACCCCTTGCCGCTCGGCGGGTCGCCGCCGAGCGACTTCCAGCAAGGCTTGCCGTCGCAGTCCTCGCCGGCGCGATCGACGGTGAGCTCGCCGGCCAGACTGCCCGCCTGGTCGTAGATACAAAGCGATACGCTCGTGCCGCTGCCTCCCGCGACGGGTGATCCCATCTGCGACTGAAGCAGCGGAGGGCCTTTGATCCACTTCGCCAGCAACTTGTCCGCTTGTGCATCCAGCATGCCCTTGCCGAAGCCGACGAGGCATTCGGAGTCGGACACGGCGGGGCAAGGTGTCTCGGCTGCAACTGCGAAGAAGGACAGGCTGTTGACCTCGGCGCAGATCACGTTCGCCACGACGTCCTGGCTCGAGGTGCGGTCGACGAACGTCCCGCCTTCATCGTGCAGGAAGCGCAGGTTCGCCTCGGGAACGGTGCTGCCGTCGACGATGCCGTTGTCGTCGCTGTCCTGGTAGTTGCTGCAGAGTTCGATCGGCGGCACGAGAACGGCGGTCGTCGTCACGTCGATATAGGCGGCGCGGTAACACCCGGTGCAGGTTCCGGTCGTGCAGTCGGAGTCGACGCAGCACGAGGTCGTCGGCTCATCGACGCACTGGCCGCGCACCTCGGCCGCGAAGTTGCCCGGAACCTCTCCCGCCGCGTTCGAGAACGCCATCACCGTCGTCGTGCCCGGTGTGACGACCTCGCCGTACGTGATCTCCATCTCCACATCGACCTGCGAGTTGGTCACACTGTCGAAGAAGGAGGTCGACACCGCGACCATCACGGCCGTACCGGCGGGCGTCGCCTGCGGCTGAAAGCCGTTGAATCCGAAGGTTCCGTCGAACGCGCCCACCGGGCCGAGCGGACAACCCGCAATCGTCGGCGCGGGGATACCGCCTACCGGCACGACGGTTCCGTCCTGCGTGTACTCGACTCCGCTCGGCAGTCCGACGGTGCCGGTGATGTTGGTGAGGGCACCGACGAATGACGCCGACCCCGCGCTGCAGCCGGAATCCGTGCAGAGGTAGTTGCCTGTACTGTCGACGCCCAACAATCCCGGCGGCACCGAGTCGGCATGGCCGCTGAACGTTCCGCTGAAGTCGTCGATGGGTGTGGTGGTCGTGCCGGTGCCGATCATTTCACCGACCGACGTGCCGAGATTCACCGGAGTGCCGTAGACGTCGAACTCGGCATTGGCGAACGTGTATCGCACGCAACACGTGGGCGGTGCGCACTCGATGCGCATCGTGCCGGTGGCGGCAGGCGTCGCCGCGGCGGGCAGCGCGGAAGCCGCGCCCAGGAATGCGACAGTCAGAACACTTTTGATCGTAGGTCTCATGGAAGTACTCCTCGACAGACCCGGCCGCGACACGAGGGTGCAACGCGACCGAGGTTAGAGATGTGACGTCAGTCGCACGACAGCCCATCGAATAGATAGGTGGGAGTTCTACGTACCGATGCGGGTCGAGAAAGAAATCCCCAGCTCGGCGTGCGACGTGATACATCCCTCTACATCGACCCGCCCAGCAGCGACGCCGTGGGGCGACACGCTCCTGGGCGGCAGACGAGGAGACGACATGAAGACGATCGTGTTGGTCCTGTGTCTACTGGTTCCCATGTCCGCTTGGGCGCAAAAAGAGGGCGGCGCGGTGGAGCCGCAGTTGAAGATGATCAAGAAGGCGAACGAGGCCGTGAACGAAGGAAAGGGATTGGCCTCGGGCGTTCCGAAGTCGCAGAAAGCACAGCCGCCCGATCAGCCGAACCCGGCGGCGCCCGCCGGTACGGATGCCGGAGAAAAGCCGGCGGGTGCCGTGCCGCAGCCAGCGGATTAGCCGGGCTAGCTCGCGGCGCGCGCCGGGTGTCAGTGGGCGAGCAGACTACTCCGCCGCAATCTGGCGGACGATGTCTAGAAACTGCTCTGCCGCTGACAGGTCCCGCACGGCGTCGACGACCCGCTCGAAATCGAGCGCGACGTATTCGTGGACGAGAATGTTGCGAAAGCCGGGCAGCCTGACGAGTTGATCGACCAGGGCATCCGGAAACCTGTCGTCCTTAGCCAGGTTGCGCACCGCTTCAGTGTAGTCCTCGAATCGATCGCCGCGCCTTGCCGAGAGCTCGCCGGCGATGTCGATCACCAACTGACAAACGGTGAGCAGCGAGTAGAGAACGTCGTTGTGCAGGGAGAGGTCGCGCTCGAGATCCTTCGCGCTGCCGACGCGCGAGCCGATGAATCGGAGATGCTCCAGATGGCGCGCCAACTCCGCCAGGCGTTCGACGAGATACGTCATCGCGCTAGCGCATCGAGCTTGAGTTGCTGCATGCGGCGCAGAAAGGGCTCCAGGTCAGCGGCTCGCAGTTGAACGTCGCGGACGAACGAATGGTCGGTCTGCGGATTCGCGCAGAAGACGCGCCGGCCGTCCGAGACGATACGCCGGCCAAACAACGGCGGCGCGTCATTGAGCACGACGACGTCGACCTCATTGTGGTCCAGCACGTCGATCAGGGTTGATGTCAACGCTACGCGTTCGTCGAATCTCGCCCGCGCGGTGGGGAAACTCTCCCGCGACAGAAGGACGGCGACGTCGACATCGCTCTCGCGATGCGCGTCGGCGCGACCGTGACTTCCGAACAGGTA
>CADEER010000046.1:0-16643 GCA_902826395.1 uncultured bacterium | reverse complement strand
GGCAGGCCGTCCATCGGCTTTGAGATCGGCGCCTGCTGCACGGGCATCTCGTAGTCGGGCGCGACGCTCCAGCGGTAGCGGCGCACGATGTGGTGCATGACCAGCTTGATCTGCGCTTCGGCGAAGCGCAGGCCGATGCACATGTGGGCGCCGCCTCCGAAGGGGATGTAGTTGTGGCTGTGTCGCTCGTCCTCGGCGCGGTCGGGCGCGAAGCGTTCGGGGTCGAAGCGCTGCGGCTCGTCCCACCACTCGGGCATGTAGTGGGTGAAGATCGGTGAGACCGTGCACATCGAACCCTTGGGGATGCGATAGCCGGCGAACTCGGTCTCGGCCTCGGCGATGCGCGGGATGACCGGCAGCGGCGGGTAGCGCCGCAGGGTCTCTTTCATGACCCGACCGGTGACGGCGAAGCGCTCTAGATCGTCGAAGCCGAGCGGTGCATCGCCGAGCGCCAGACATTCTTCGCGCACGCGATCCTGCCACTCGGGATGTTTGGCGAGCTCGTAGATCATCGAGCTGAGAGTGCTGGTCGTCGTATCGTGCGCCGCCATCATGAGGAAGCTCATGTGATCGATGATCTGCTGATCGTCGAAGCGCTCGCCCTCGTCGGTGACGGTGCGGGTCAGGCGCGCAAAGATATCGGGTGCATCGCCGCTGCGCTTGGCGGGGATCATGCCGCGGAAGAAGTCGACCATGAAGCGGCGCGCTTGCAGGCCGCGTTGGAACTCGACACCGGGGATCGGCAGGCGGATCTTCGACATGCTCGCCGCGACCAGATCCTCGAAGGCGCCGTTCATCCGCTTCGTCTCCGGTCCGAGCTCGGCGCCGACGAAGATGCTCGCCGCCATCGTCAGGGTGAGCTCCTTGATGGCGGGGAACACGAGAAACCGCCCGCCCTCGCCGTGCCAGTGGGAGATGCCGGCGGCGATCATCGGGTTCATGCGCTCGGCGTAGCCGCGCAGGGCGGGGCGGGTGAACGCCGTGTGCATGATCTTGCGGTTGACCTTGTGCTCGTCGCCGTCCATCAGCAGCAGGCCGTTCGGGAAGATGCGGCCCATGATGGTCATCCACGGCTTGCGCGCCGAGAAGATGCGATCCTTGTCGAGCAGGACGAAGCGGTTCGCATCGGGTCCGAACAGATGCACCATGTTGAAGATGCCGACGTGCTGTGCCGCGGCGACGCCGTAGCGATCGTGGATGCGGCGCAGGCGGCGGTGCATGTGCACGCGCTCCTCGGACGGCGACGTCATCATCTTGAGAGTCGAGGACAGCGACACCCGCGGCAGCCGCTTTAAGGGTTGTGCGCTTACTTGGCTTGCGAAGGCGTCGGTGGTCATGGGTCCGGCAATGTAGCAGCCGCATGAACGGGCGGGAACAGCGAACCACGACGCTACGGAGTGTTCGCGATGCCTCCGGTCGAGTCGTCGCCGGTCCGGGCATAGACCTTGTAGCCGACGATTCCCGCGGCCATGTGCGAGTCCAAGCTCTGGTCCGCCCAGACGTAGAGGCTCTCGGTGAGGAAGTGCGTGCGGAACTCCTCCGCCAGGTCGAATCCCAGGCTGCCGTCGACGACTCGCTCATAGAACACGTGCTGCCCGAGCTTCAGCGGGATGTGACTTTCGACCATGCTGGGTAGGATGATGAACGCGACGTCGAGATTCTCGAGCCAATCGCGTTGAAACTCCGGTGGGGCTCCAGCCGGCTCGACCTTTTTCGCTCCGCGCGGCGCCGCGCCGAGTGCTTGTGACGCCTGAGCACGCAGCATCACGTCCGAATAGACGACGTCGACCGGGATCTTGCGCAGCATTGGCTCCAGCGGATCGAACTGACCGAGCAAGGCGGAGGGATAGGCGACGACGACGCGACTGCCCGCCGGGTGTCGACTCGCCTGCTCGGTCATCCAAGCCGAGAGAGCTCGCTGCGGCGCCAATCCGATCCGCAGGGCCTGGCTCGCGGTCACCATCCCCGTGTAGCCGAGGGCCAACGCGACCATCGGAATGCCGACCGCGGGCCAGTGCTTCCACAATCGATCCATCGCGATGCCCGCGCACAGGCAGAAGTAGGGAACGATCGGCTGAACCCAACGCGCTGGGGCGAGGTAGGAGCCTCCCTGTACCAGAAGGAACGGAACTCCCGCCGCCGCGATGATCGCCAATGCCCTGCGATTGCCGACTGCCGCGACGCCGATCCCGATCAGCGCCAACAGATAGACGCTCCAGCCCATCGCGTAGGGCAGGAGCGCCGCGAAGAATCGCCCATAGGAGGAGGATGCCCAATCCGCGATCGACAGCACCATGTCGCCGCGAAATCCGGTGCGGAACTGGAAGACGAGGGCTTTCATCAAGCCGTCCGGATGGAACACTACGGGCGCAAGCATGAATGCGAGTACCGCGGCGGTCGCGAGACCGCCGACTGCGCAGAGCCGGAGGCGCTGCGTCAGCGTCGACTGACTCCAGCGCAAAGCTACCCATACAGGCACCGTGACGGCCGCCAGGCCGGTGTACTTCGTCGCTGCTGCAGCGCCGGCGAAAGCGAACGCCGCATACAAATGGCGCCTGCTTCGACGATCCGCCGCGATCACTGCCAGGTGCGCGGCGACGAGCCCCCAGAAGGTCGCTGGGCCGTCGGGATTGATTCGATGGGACTCGAGGACGTGAAGCGGGCTGAGAGCGAACGCCACGGCGGCGAACAGCGCCGCTCGAGTGCCCGCCAGCCGCCGCGTGAGCAGATAGAGAACGCCAACCGACGCCACCGCGAATGCGACGGTGAGGAGGCGTCCGATCATCGTCAGTTCATGGAAGATTTCCGGCGATCGCTTCAACGCGTAGGGAATCGCCTGACCGGTGACCGTGCTCCAGACGAGATCGAGCAGCGCGGTGATGTAGATCTGAAGCGGCGGATGGAGATACTCCCGCAACACCAGGTCGCCGCGGGCCACGCGTGCCGCCGGCTCGGTGAAGTACTTGAAGCTGTCCTGGAACTCGTACTCCGGCAGTCCCCAGTCGAGTCGGAAGATTCTCGCGGCCGCGGCGAGAATTAGGATCAACGAGAGCCAAAGACGGCGGGACCGCGCCGATGAAGCGCGTTCGCCCGTCGCTCTGGCATTCACGTTCACCGGACGGCTTCAGCGTCGGCGCAGCACGGCGAAGATTACGAGCATGGTGCCGATGAGGCAGAGCCCGGCGGTCGGCTGGGCGAGCCAGGCGAGACTTTCCTTCGCGGCGCCGGTGCTGCCGAGCGCGGGAGCGCGCAGCGCGGCGGCGAGCCAGAAGAGGCCGTAGCCGACGGCGCCGATGCCAAGCATCGCGGAGGCGACTTCGCGCAGGCCCCGGCCGATCGGCAGCAACGCGAGGAGCAGCGACTGGGCCAGCGCCGCCGTGCCGATGGCGCCCAGATGCAGATGGGCGCGCTTCATGTAGCTCCAGGACTTGTCGAGGACGCTGCGCATCGCCGCTTCGTCGCCGCGATAGACGCTGTCGCGCACCGCTTCCGCGGAGGCGGCTAGATGATCCTTCAGCGCGTCCTCGTTGAGGCCGAAGACGCCGCCGAGCGCGAAGCCGAGAAAGATCGACAGCAGCGCCAGGACCACACCGAAACGCGGCAACGAGATCTCGCCCGCCATTGTGATCCTCCCTCCGTGTGATCGGCGATAATCAGCCGCCCAGTTGGTACTTGATGCCGCCCATCACCTGGAAGGGCATTCCCGGCCGGGCGCCGTACGGCCGGCGCGACACGATATAGGCGTTGTCGGCGAGGTTGTCGATGCCGAGGTAGATGCGGCCGCGATCGGAGAAGTCCCAGTGCGCGACCAGGTCGGCAAAGAAGTAATCGTCGATCTTCTCGTTGGCGGGGATGCTGCCCTGGCCGGCGACGTCGCGCTGCTCGCCGACGTAGTTGAGGATCGTGGTAAAGCCGAACGGTCCGCGTGTCAGCCCGATCGAGAAGTTGACGAGGTGCTCGGGAACGTACGGCATCTCGTCGCCCTTCTCGACATCGCCGAAGATCGCGCCGGCGGAGTTGAAGCTGGAGCGAAACTCGGTCTGCGTGAACGTGTACGCGAGCGCCATCGGGACGGACACCTCCCAGCCGACTTCGGGCGCTGTGTCGGCGGTGAGCTCGAGGCCGTAGATGTCGACGTCGCCGCCGTTGAACTGCTTGTCGATATCCTCCGGGTCGCAGCCGGCGCCCGAACGACAGGTGGCGAGGAGATTGTCGTAGTCGTTGAAGAAGCCGATGGCGGATGTGTTGAACAGCGAGCCGAGATAGCGAGCGCCCGCCTCGTAGTTGATGCTGTCCTCCGGATCGGCGGCGCTCGACTGGCCGGGCGACACGGGGCTGAAGCCGCGGTGGACGCCGGCCAGCAGGCCGACTTCGTCGTCGCCAGTGTCGATGATCGAATAGACGCCGCTGATGCCCGGGATGACGATGTTCTGCGTGTCGCTGTCGCGTTCGGCCGGCAAGTCATCCAGCTCCGGCAGTCGATCCTCGAAGTCGGTCGAGATCGACTCGAAGCGGAGGCCGGGTGAGATCGTAAGGCGATCCCAGATGATCTCGTCGTGCAGGTACACCGCGACCGCCAACGCGTCGCCGGTGTTGTCGGCGATCTGGCGTCTCGGATCGCCGGTGGGCTCGGGGTTGGCGTTGAGCATCAAGTACGAGTCCTCGGTGTGGTCGCGCACGATCTCGTCGTAGTGCACACGCACGCCTGCCTCGAGGACGTGCTCGAAGGGACCGGTGTCGATGTCCCAGTTGCCGACGAAGTCCAACCCCTGCGAAACGAACTCGCGGTCGTTGATGCCGATCAAGAGGGCCTCGTCCGTCACATCTGGGTTCGAATCCGAATCGCCGCGCAGGATCGACAAATATACGGCGTTTACCCCGGTCGGGTTGGCGAAGATGTCGTGCAGCGGCGGCGCGTCGCCGTCGAAGCGGTTCAGCTTCTTCCAGGCGCGCTCCATCTGGTTGCGGTACGCTGTCGCGCGCACGCTCAGGTCGTCGGTGATGCCGACGAGCTGCGACAGTTGAAACTGCCACCGGTCCCACTCCATTCTGTCGAGCCGACTCGCGGCGTAGCGGCGGTATGGAGTGGTGCCGAAGTCGTCGTCGCTGATGCCGAGGTAGGACTCGCGCGAAGTCTCGTCGGCGAATCCGAGCTTCACCTCCGTGGTCAGATCGACCTCCGAAATCGTCGGCCACAGGTAGTCGCCCTTGAGCATGAACTCGTCTTTGGCGAAGCCGGTGTCGCCGCCGCCGTCGAGGTCCTTGAAGCCGTCGGTCTCGACGCGCACCCCCTCGAGCAACAGCCCGAAGCCGTTCCAGCGCCCGCCGCCATAGCTGTGCAGCTTGTAGTAGTTCCGCTGGCCGTAGGCGACGTCGCCGAAGATGGTCGGCTCATCGGGAATCGGCCGCGTCACCAGGTTGATGGCGCCGCCGACGGTGTGGGGTCCGAACTGGACAGAGGACGGGCCCTTGAACACCTCGACTCCGACCATGCGCGTGACCAGGGGGAAGTAGTATGCCGCTGGTGCCGAGTACGGAGCCGGCCCGAACAGGATGCGGTCTTCCATCAGCGTCACTTTGGCGCTGCGATCGGACGTGGCGCCGCGAATGCCGATGTTCGGACGCAAGCCGAAGCCGTCCTCTTCGCGGATGTAGACGCCCGGCACCTGTCGCAACACCCGGTTGATGTCGTCGTACTCGAGATCCTCGAGCTTTTGCTCGTCGACGACGTAGGCCGATCCGCCGATGCGCGACAGATCCCCGTTGCTGCCGAAGATGGTCATCGTCTCCACGCCCTCGCGCGACCTCGTCAGGGCGTCCGCGGCGCCCGGGGCGACGGCGGGGGTTTCCTCGTTACTCGTCGGCTCGTCCGCGTGCAGCAGCGACGAGGATGCCGAAACGAAGAGCACGGATACGAAGAGGGCAAGGACGATAGTACGCAAGGCTGGCTCCGATTGAAGGTCAGTGGTGGTCGGCCGCGACGCGGACATCGCGATCGCCGTGGATCGCGAGCGGCGGATCGGTCGGTGCGGGAAGGATCCAATCGGCGATGCCGATGCCGTCGTCGATGGCTGCCAGGTTGACGGTGGGATCGATCATCAAGGACGAACGCCGGCCGTTCAGCGAAACCCAGGCTTCGGCGCGCACCTCTGGACGGGCGACCCCGCGCTCGCGCAGCTCCGCCGCGACGTGGTGCGCGATCTGCAGAATCAGATCCGGCTGCCCGGCCATCTCGTTCGCCTGGCGCCAGGTGAGGTAGCGAGTGGGAGTGACTTGCCAGGTGCGCCCGCTCTCGGGGTCGCGCGCGTGGTAGGTGATGCTTCCGTTCTTCTCGCGCACCATCACTTTCCAGGCCCAGCGCATGCCCTGCTCGTTCCACAGCACGTCGCCCGGGTAGGCGAAATGGCGCAAAGGCACGACGACCTGAGTGATGCAGTACAGAACCAGCGCGGCGGCGGCGGCGCTGCTGACCGGCGACCAGGAGGAGACGCCGCGCTGCGGTGCGGCATCCGCATCGCGGGCCTGCAGCAGGCCGAGGCGCGTCAGCGGGCGTCGCGGCCAGTCCGGCTCGAAGAAGATGGTCGCGAAGGCGGTCATCAGGAATGGGAACAAGCCGATGTCGAAGAAGACGTGCGTCAGGGAGTGAAAGACGAGCACGAATGCGTAGGCGAAGGGGCGGGTGCGGCGCATGCTGAGGAAGACGACGATCGTGCTGTCGAACAGGAAGCCGGCCCAGCTCGCGGCGAACGGCACCCAGCTTTCGCCGAGCCAGGGGCCGATGATCGGCGTCTCGGTGCGCGCGGCGAACCAGATGCCGAGCGGCTGCGCATGCAGCAGCCAGTCGCTACCGAGCTTGGCGAGTCCGGCGCTGAAATAGACGACTGCGACCTGGAAGCGGACCAGATACAGGCACCACGCCGGGATGGTCGCGTCGCGATGACCGGCGCGCCGCGCGTCGATCGACCAGACACGCTCGCTCGGTACGATCACCAACAGCAGGGCGACCAGCGATACGAGGTAGTGGTGGTTGAGGTAGTTGGTGACGTCCATGAGCTCCACGTAGGTGAAGCCCAGGAAGAACAACGCCGCCGCCCACCGGGTGCGGTAGCCGACGGCGATGCATGCGGCGAGCGCGGCGAGCGCAGCGTAGTGGGCGTACATGCCCCAGCGCGGCCACACCGCAACCCATTCGAAGCCCAGATACTTGAGGAAGATGCGCGGCTCGACGTAGAGCACCTCGACCCATCCCTGCAGAACGAATCGAATGATTCCCCCCGCCAGGATGGTGCCGAAGAGGATGCGGAAGGCCGCCAGGCTCGCGGCGTCGACCGGCTTCCAGAGGCGTCGCTCGATGCGGTGGAGTACTGGATCCTGCCCCCGTGCGCGCTGCGCGCTCCGATGGGCTCGCTCCGCTCCCGTCGGCAGCGCCGCCGAGCGGGCGTCAGTCATTGTCGCCGGAGCCCTCCTCGGGGATCTCGAGGTTGAGAATGGTGACGAAGTCGGCTTTGAGGTCGTCGCTGAACATTTTCACTGCGGCATGAGTGTCGCGCACCGAGTCCGGATCGCTGGCCAACGCTTCGCTAAAAGTGCCGGGGATCGCCTCCGCCACGGCGATCGCGTTGCGCAGTTCGTCGAGCATTTCGTCGGCCAGCTCGCCGGCGCTCATCGAAACGAGGAAATCGTCGAAGCCGACGCCGCTCTCGTCGGCGCCGCCGAGGAAGATCCGTTCCGCCGCCTGCAGGTTGGCGATGATGTGCTCTTTCGAAGCGTCGGCGAAACGCGACTCACTCAGCTCCGGGCAGACATCGTCCTCGCAATCCGGTGAAATGCCGGCCGGCGCTGCCAGCTTGCGGTCCTTGACCCGCAGCTCGACGTAGAAGAGCCCGGCGAAGACGTCGTTGATAGCGTCTTGCGCGTCGCTGAAGATCGAGCCTTCGAGGCCGGCGTTGGAAAGTTCGCCGGCGAAATCGCCGCCGCTCGGCTCCCACGCCGTCTGCAGCTCGGTGGCGCGATCGGCAACGGCGGCGGCGGCCGCCGCCGCGTAGGCGCTGCGGCGTTCGGCGAGGTCACCGGAGGCGACGAGAGCGTTCCACGTTCCCTGGGCGTTGATGTCGACCGCGGCGGCACATGCGTTGGTTTGATCGGCGTCGAAGAGCAGGTACTCGATTGCCGCCAGGCCGCGGGTGTTGACCAGCTCGACAACGAAGAAGTCTGGATTCTGGAAGTCGCCGCTCACCGTCTCCTGGTCGACACGGCAGGGATTGATCGTCGGCCACGAGTAGATCTCGTCGCGGTATCCCTCGCCACCCATGACCATGCCGGGAGAGCCGGTGGGTCCGACCTGCATCACCTCGATTGCCTGCCACGACTCGATTGCCGTGCGCCACGCGGCGCGGGCGGCGTCGGTCTCGACGGTCGTCGCGGTGCCGTTGGCGGTCGAGGTCGCGAGAGCCGCGGTGGCTGTCTCGAGTGCGGCTGCGTCGGCGGAGAAATCGCGTAGCGCCGGCAGCGCGACGCGCTGCGCGTAGCTGTCGAGCAGCGCCCGGCGCTCGAACTCGCCCGGCGTTTGGGTCGGCTGCGGCGTTGCGTTGGGGTTCGTTGGGGTCGATGTCGCCGCCGGCGTGTTGGTGGCGGCGATCGAGGTTGCGGTCACCACCGGGGTGTTGGCGATCGAGGTTGCGGTCACGACCGGGGTGTTGGTCCGAGTCGATGTAGGAGCGGGCGTACCGTCGTCGCCACCACCGCCACCGCAGGCGGACAACAAGAACGCCGACAGGGCGCCGACCACAAAAAGCGTGCGCGTGACGCTGTCCGCGCCGTGTGACGCGTGGGTTCGGGTGTTGGGGGATCCTGGATTGGCGGTCGACAGATACGTCTGCATGGTGCGGTTCCTCATGTGCGCGGGCGGCGGCGTACTACACCGCCGCCCGCGCCGTTTGATGGGCTTGGAAGTGTCAGGAGGGCGCCGGTTAGTTCTCCGGCGACTCGCGGTACGACGCGATCTCCTCCTCATCGAGATCGTAGGCTTCGGCGACCACTGCCTCGACGGCGAGAACCGTGGCGGCGGGGTCGCCTTCGATGAAGGTTCCGGTGGTGGAATTGTTCAGCTCGGACAAGTCGATCCCCAACGCTTCAGCGACCTCATCGAGCTGAGCGTCCGTGATGACTCGGCCGGCGCCGGCGAGCGGTCCGGCGGTAGGGTCCGGCAGGCCGTGAAAGCCGAGTGCCAGCGCGGCGCCTTCTGCGAGCTGGTGCAGAGCGGCGATGTGATCGTCATCCGAGGTCGCGCCATTGGTGCTGCGCATGGCGTCGTTGGCGTAGAACACCAGCCGCGCCGCCATCGACAGCTCCCAGTTGCGGAAGAATGCGAGCAATGCCTCGTCGCGCTCGGCGGCACAGTCGCCGTCAGCGGCGTAGGCTTTGGCGTCCGTCAGTGCGGTGGCAATCTCGTCGTGAAAGCCCATCGCGTCGCTGTAGTTGGCTGCGTCGGTGAGCGCGCCGTCCGGGTCGAGATCCTGATTGGCTCCCCACGCCGCGGCTAGCGCGTCGATGGTCGCCGGGGTGACCGTGCCTTCGGTCAGGCCGAGCGCGTAATTGTAGAACGAGGCGCCCGAGAACATCCCCTTGTCGGCGATCTGACGCACCTCGAGTCCGCCGGCGTTGATGCCGCGCTGACTGGAGCCGAACACGCCGCCGGCCGTACCGGGAGTCCAAGCGCCGGAGGCGTCGATCGGGTCGAACGCGCCGGCCGCCAACAGAGCGACGAAGTCGTCGAAAACGTTTGCCACCACCGCGTCGTATGCCGCCGTGGTTACGTCGGCGAGACTCGGATCGCCCGCCTCGTAGAGAGCCTCGAGCTGCGCCACGCCGCCGATCACGACGGTTCCCTGCTCGGCGCCGCGCATGGTGTTCGCGCCTACCAGCTCGTCCAGTTGGGCGCGCAACGCCAACGCATCCGCCGCGTTGGTCTCCCACTGCGGAGCCGACCACTCGCCGGGGGTCACTTCGCAGACCACGGGAACCGCGGTCGCGGTCGGCACCGCGGTAGCCGTCGGCACCGGCGTCGGGTTGGCCCCGTCGTCGTCATCGCTGCCGCAGGCAACGAAGGTGACCGACAGGCCGCACAGGGCGAGCAGGGTGAAATGTACTTTGAGGGACTTCATTGGTTTCCGATCCTCCGCTTTTGCCGGTCGGCGCGATCGCGTAGGATCGGTCCACTGTCGGACGGACGGTCCGTCAGATTTACCGCGGGACGTCCGGATTCTCGCTTGCCAGCAGGTCCGGGCGTCTCGCTCCTCTCAGCGACCTGGGAACCCGCTTACGCTCTCGACCCTTCGAGGCGTTCGAGCTCCTGCCTGAGCGCGGCGTTTGAAAGTATGAAGTTGAAAGTCATTATCAAGCGCTGGCCATATCCGGCGCCCCGCGCTGTTGTCAACCGAGCCGCCGAGGATTCCCGCTCGGGGGCTGCTCAGTTCGGAGCGGCGACGGGCTTCTCGCCGACCGGGCGCCAGCCGCTCTCGCGCAGGCAGCCGCGCATGGCGGTGGTGAATATCTTGGAGCCGGGCGCCGGGCGATGGGCTTCGCCGAGCTCGGTGGAACAGGCGGCGATGGCGGCATCGAGGCCGGCGGCCGTGCCGCCCAGCTTCCACCAGCTCGATACCTCGACGCGGGCCATTGAGTCTGGCTCCGCGGGATCCGGCTTGGCGGCGACGGTCGGGCTCGCGGTCGGTCGATTGGTGGCCAGCGGCGAAGCGTGCGGCGGTGCGACGCCGGTCGGAATTGGGGGGGTTTCGTTCGGGGGGGGAATTGCGGCAGGCGGTGGCGGGGTCGCCGCCGCCGGTGCGGCCTGCTCGGCCGTGTTTGGCGGAGATGCTTCGGCCGGCGCCTCGTCGCCGCCGGTGATTCGGTTGCCGATGTCCTTGCTGTCCATGGCGAACCAACCGCGTTCCCGCATGCAGTCGAGGTAGTCTTCTTCGCCCTCTGTAGCGGCGCGGCACTCGCGCTCGGCTGCTGCCATCGCATCGGGTGACGCGCCGCGCTTGAAGGTGATTTCGGCGCAACCGACCGCCAGGAAGGAGGCCACGACGGCCGTCGCATTGATCGAGACTTTCACTTCAGTACCCCCTCGTGGCCGATGAGCTCGCGATGGTTTCATCGCGTGGATTGAAAAAACGAACGGCTGCTCGCCGCGCTTGCGCTGCGCGTCGCTATCTACTGCGAGCGCCTTCAGACCGTAAGGTAGCGGCGCACCAGCGCGTCGTCGAGGTCGGCCATGGCACCGCTGGCCACCGCGCGCCCTTTGTCGAGCACGTAGAAGCGATCGGCTACCCGGCGCGCGAGTGGCAGCTTCTGCTCGACGAGCAGCACGGTCATGCCGAGGTCGCGGTTGAGGCGCGCGATCGTGTCGCCGATCTCCTGGACGATGTTGGGTTGGATCCCCTCGGTCGGCTCGTCGAGGATCAGCAGGGTCGGCTCGAGAATCAGAGCGCGCCCCACCGCGAGCTGCTGCTGCTGCCCGCCCGACAGATCGCCGCCGCGCCGCCGCAGCATTTTGCGCAACACCGGAAAGGTATCGAGCACGCGTTGATAGGCGATGCGGCCGCCGTCGCCGCGGTTGACCGACATACCGATGCGGAGATTCTCGTCGACCGTCAGCCGCGGGAAGATCTCGCGCCCCTGCGGCACGTAACCAATCCCATGGCGGGCTCGCGCTTCGGCGGGAAGCGCGGAGAGTGCGGTGTCGCCGAGGCGGATCTCACCGCTCTGCAGCGGCAGCAGGCCCATGATGCATTTCAGCGTCGTCGTCTTGCCGACACCGTTGCGGCCCATGAGGCAGGTGCACGATCCCTCCGGCACCTCCAGGCTCAGATCCCAGAGTGTGTGGCTCTCGCGGTAGAACTGGTTGACTGCGCTCAAGGTCAGCATCACGCCCCCAGATACACCTCGATTACCTTCGGATCATTCTGGACGGTGTCCATGCTGCCCTCGGCGAGTACGCGGCCCTCGTGCAGCACGGTGACGCGGCGGGCGATCGAGCGCACGAACTCCATGTCGTGCTCGACGACGACGACCGAACGCTCGCCGGCGAGCGAGACCAGCAGCTCGGCGGTGCGCTCGGTCTCCTGATGGGTCATGCCGGCGACCGGTTCGTCGACCAGCATCAAGCGCGGTTCCTGCATGAGCAGCATGCCGATCTCGAGCCACTGCTTCTGTCCGTGCGACAGCGCGCCGGCGTGTAGGTCGCGGTTCTCGATCAGGCCGATGGTGTGGAGCACGGCGTCGATGCGATCGCGCTGCTCGCCGCTCAGGCGCGCGAAGAGGGTCGCCCATACTCCCTTGTTGGCGCGCATGGCGAGCTCGAGATTGACGAACACGGGCAGTTGCTCGAAGACCGTTGGCTTCTGGAACTTGCGACCGATGCCGGCCGCCGCGATCTCGGGCTCGCTGAGATTCAGCAGATCGGTGTTGCGATCGAAGATGGCGCTGCCCAGGTCGGGGCGCGTCTTGCCCGTGATCACGTCCATCATGGTGCTCTTGCCGGCACCGTTCGGCCCGATGATGCAGCGCAACTCGCCGCGCTCGATATACAGACTGAGGTCGTCGAGTGCGCGGAAGCCGTCGAAGCTGACGGTGATGCCTTCCAGATAGAGGATCGACCCGTGCAGAACGTCCTTGGCGCCCGGCTGTGGCTCATCCGCCGCGGTGGCCTCGTCGAGGTCGAGGGCGAGTAGCGCGCTCATTTCGCCCACCGCCGCCCGAGGCCGACGATGCCGTTGGGCAGGAAGAGAGTGCCGAGCACGAACATGGCGCCGAGCACGAACAGCCACGCCTCGGGCATGAAGCTGGTGAACTGTGTCTTGGCGTAGTTGACGAGCAGGGCGCCGGCGATCGCGCCGTAGAGCGAGCTGCGCCCGCCGATGGCAACCCAGATCACCAGCTCGATCGAGCTCAGCGGGGCAAACTCGCTCGGATTGATGATGCCGACCTGCGGCACGTAGAGAGCTCCGGCGATGCCGGCGACGATCGCCGACGCGACGAAGATCCACAGCTTGAAGTTCTCGACGCGATAGCCGAGGAAGCGGGCCCTGTCCTCGGCGTCGCGGATTGCTACCACGACGCGCCCGTAACGCGAGGCGCAAATCGCGCGGCAGCCAACGTACGACAGCGCCAGTACGATGGCAGTGACGACGAAGAGCGCCACGCGGGTGCCGTCCGCTTGGAGGTTGAAGCCGAGGATGTCCTTGAAGTCGGTGAGGCCGTTGTTGCCGCCAAAGCCCATCTCGTTGCGGAAGAAGGCGAGCAGCAGCGCGTAGGTCAGCGCCTGCGTGATGATCGACAGGTAGACGCCGGTGACGCGCGAGCGGAAGGCGAACCAACCGAAGACCAGCGCCAGCAGCCCCGGCACCGCCACCACCATCGCCATCGCGAAGGGAAAGCTCGAGAATCCCCACCAGTACCAGGGCAGCTCCGGCCAGTTCAGAAACACCATGAAGTCCGGCAGCAGAGGGTTGCCGTACACACCGCGATCGCCGATCTGGCGCATCAGGTACATGCCCATGGCGTAGCCGCCGAGCGCGAAGAAGGCGCCGTGGCCGAGTGTGAGGATGCCGCAGTAGCCCCATACCAGGTCGACGCTCAGCGCCAAGGTTGCGTAGCACAGGTACTTGCCGAGCAGAGTGACGGTGAAGGTCGAGATGTGCAGCGGCGAATCCGTCGGGACGACCAGATTCAGGATCGGTACGGCGATGACGAGAGCGGCAAGTGCGCCGAGGACGATTACGTCCGCCAGCGGGTAGCGTTCGCGCAGCGCGGCGAGCATCTCGACTCACGCCTCGGCGGCGCGACCCCGCTGCGGGAAGAGTCCGCGCGGTCGCCGCTGAATGAAGAGAATGATGAAGACGAGAACCAGGATCTTGGCGAGGACGGCGCCGGCGAACGGCTCGAGGAACTTATTCGCGACACCGAGAGAAACGCCGGCGACCAGCGTGCCCCACAAATTGCCGACGCCGCCGAAGACCACCACCATGAACGAGTCGACGATGTGGCTCTGGCCGAGGTTGGGGCCGACGTTGGTGAGCTGGCTCAGCGCGACGCCGGCGAGGCCGGCGACGCCCGAGCCGAGGCCGAACGTGATCGCGTCGATCCAACCGCCTCGCACTCCCATCGCCCGGGCCATGTTGCGGTTCTGCGCCACGGCGCGCACCTGCAGGCCGAGCGCGGTGAAGCGGAGGATGGCGACCAGAGTGAGGAATACCGCGATGCTGAAGAGGATGATGTAGAGGCGGTTGTACGTGATCGCGAGCGCGTCGTTGATCACCCATTGGCCGCTCATCCATCCGGGTGTCGCGACGGCGCGGTTCAGCGGCGAGAAGATCGATCGCACAGCCTGTTGCAGGACGAGGCTGATGCCGAACGTGGCGAGCAGGGTCTCGAGCGGACGCCCGTAGAGAAAGCGCACGACGCCGCGTTCGATCGCGATCCCGGCGAGCGCCGCGACGAGGAATGCCACGGGCACGGCTGCGACCAGCGACCACTCGAGGTTGTCGGGCATCAACTGCTGCACGCACCACGTCGCGTATGCCCCGAGCATCATCAACTCGCCGTGCGCCATGTTGATGACGCCCATGACGCCGAACGTGATCGCCAATCCGGTCGCGGCGAGGACGAGAACGAAGCCGAGGCTCAAGCCGAAGAAGGCGGTCTCGACAAGGCCGTAGATCCGACGCGCCCGGTCGATTCGCGCGACGGCGGCGGTGGTGGTGGCGCGGAGATCCGCATCGGGCTCGATCGGCGCGCCGTCCGCACCGTCGCCGAGGCGTGCAACGAGGCGATTGCGCACGTCGGCGTGCATGCTGCCGGAAAGCGTTTCGAGGGCATCGCGGCGGTCCGCCGGGTTGGTCGACTCGAGGTCGACGAGCGCCAACGCGGTGCGCAGGGCGTGCAGCACGCTGTGATCGCGTTCGGCGGCTTCGGCTTCGCGCAGCATCGCGACGGTGTCGGGGTTCAGCGAATCGAAGAGAGACTCGACCGCAGCCACGCGCGCCGCGGCATCCGGTGCGCGCAAGCTCATCCGCGCCAGCGCCGTGTTCAGAGAGCCGCGCATCTGGTTGTTGATGATGATTCTCTTGAGATCGGATTTGTCGGCGCTGCCGAGATCGGCGCCGGTGGCCGCGCCGGTGATCGCCGGCGTCTGCGCGCCGTCGGCGGCGATCACTACTTGGTCGGTGGCGCGCGTGATGTAGAGCCGGCCGTCGAGTAGCGCGCGGAGGACCGCCTGCGCCTGCGCGCTGCCTTCCGCGGCGATCTGGTCGATCGCCTCGCCCTTGAGCCGGAAGTTCGAGCTCTTCAGCCCTTCGGCGGCGGCGCCGAGGGCGGCTTCGTCCGCATGCATCTGCGCCGTGCTGCCGGCTATTGCGGCGGCGCCGATCAGAGCTGCGAGGAATGCGATGCGCACGTTGACGAGACTCCTTGCGACACGGCGCCGGGCGTCGTGAGGACGCCCGGCGCCGGAGGCCGCGTCGCTCCGTGTCGGCGGAGCTCAGATCGGAGACAGAATCAGTAGTTCTGCCCCGAGCACTTCTTCGTGACCGTGTTGTAGTTGCCGCAGTTCAGCTTGTCGGTCCAATCCGCTTCGATGATCTTGCTGTCGGGCAGGAAGTCGGACCAGGCGTCGCCCGGCACCAGACCTTCGGTCTGCCAGACCGTTGCGAACTGACCGTCTTCCTGGATCTCGCCGATGAGGACAGGCTTGGTGATGTGGTGATTCGCGAGCATCGTCGACATGCCGCCCGAGAGGTTCGGCGCTTCGATACCGATGATCGCTTTCTGCACGGCGGTCGGATCCGTGGTGCCGGCTTTCTCCACAGCCTTTACCCACATGTTGAAACCGATGAAGTGAGCCTCCATCGGA
Organism: uncultured bacterium; assembly: GCA_902826395.1. GTDB lineage: Bacteria > Desulfobacterota > Binatia > HRBIN30 > CADEER01 > CADEER01. The sequence continues at coordinate 733 of CADEER010000046.1, read as the reverse complement.
TCGTTCGTGACGCGCTTCGGGTTCTTGATGAAGTTGTGCCAGGTTTTGATGAACTCTCCGTTGATCGGCGCGTCGACGCTCATGAAGTAGTTCCAGGCGGCGAGATGTCCGACCAGCGGCTTGGTGTCGATGCCGGAGAGCTCCTCTTCACCGACCGAGAAAGCGACGACGGGAATGTCGGCCGCGGAGACGCCCTGGTTGCCGAGCTCCTTGTAGAAGGGGACGTTCGCGTCGCCGTTGATCGTCGAAACGACAGCGGTCTTCTTGCCGGTGCTGCCGAACTTCTTGATGTCGGAGACGATGCTCTGCCAGTCGGAATGTCCGAACGGCGTGTAGTTGATCATGATGTCGGCCTCGGCGACGCCTTTGGCCTTGAGGTACGCCTCGAGGATCTTGTTGGTCGTGCGCGGGTACACGTAGTCGGTGCCCGCGAGCACCCAGCGCTTCACCCCGATGTCGTTCATCAAGTAGTCGACTGCCGGGATCGCCTGTTGGTTCGGGGCGGCACCGGTGTAGAAGACGTTCTTCGACGACTCCTCGCCTTCGTACTGGACGGGATAGAAGAGCAGACCGTTCAGCTCCTCGAACACCGGCAGCACGGACTTGCGCGACACCGACGTCCAGCAGCCGAACACCGCCGCCACCTTGTCCTTCTCGAGCAGTTGGCGCGCCTTCTCCGCGAACAGCGGCCAGTTCGACGCCGGGTCGACGACCACCGCCTCGAGCTTCTTGC
>CADEER010000045.1:13576-30502 GCA_902826395.1 uncultured bacterium | reverse complement strand
ATCCGCGCGTAGCGCGGATCAACAGCCGGTGAACCGTGAACCGTGAACCGTGAACGGTGAACGGCGGGACCCGGTTCACGGCTCATGGTTCACCGGCCGGGAGGGAATCGGTGGGGCCGGTTCACGGTTCACGGCTCACGGTTCACTGGGCAGGGAGTAGGCGGGGGGCTGGGCGAAGATAAGGCGAATATAGATGCCCGGTACTCGCCTGGCCAAATACTGCTTGACAACCCCGACCTTAGGGCGGTATGGAGCCCCCGCACGTGGGAAAAAGTGGGTGCCGAACGCCGGATTCTGGAGTGGTGGGGCGGTGAAGTGGAGGAGGCGCGGCATAGTTGATGAGGCTGGCGGCCGATGTTTCGGGGAAACTTTACGGCGAAGTTGGACGACAAGGGCAGAGTGATCTTCCCGGCCAAGTTCCGTGAAGTTCTGGCGACGACGGGCAGCGACGAAATCTGCATCACCAACTTCAAGACCGAGGGCCTCCCCTGCCTCGACGTCTACCCACAAGCAAAGTGGCTGGCACTGGAGGAGAAGCTCCGTCAGCCGACGGAGCGTACCTCGCGCGTCATCAAGTACCTGCAGAATTTCTACCTTCCGGGTGTGCAGGAATGCCAGGTCGATCGGCAGGGCCGGATCCTCCTGGCCAATCGCCTGCGCGACTTCGCCGGGCTCGGCCACGAGGTGGTCTTCGTCGGTCTGGTCGACAAGCTGCGCATCTGGAGCGATCAAAATTGGAAGGCCGTCTTCGACAAGGGTGAAGAAGACGATCTGTCGGATGACCCAGAGGTCATCTCGCTGCTCGGGATCACGGGATGATGCCGAGCGCGCTGGCCCGGCAGCAGGGCGGCAGGTTGTTACCGGCGAAGGCGGCGTGGCGTCCTCCCAATCTGCGCTGGGGCGCGCGCTCGGAGATGCGCGCGCTGTTGGTGTGGAGCGCGGTGTTGGGAACGCTCACGACGGTGTCGTTACTCGGTTATGTGTGGGTGCGGATTCAGGTGGTGGAAGCCGGGTATCGCCTGTCGGTTACGCGGCAGCTCGTGGAGAGGTTGGAGAGGGAGCGGCGGGAACTAGATGTTCGAGCTGCCGCGGCCGACGCGCCGTGGCGATTGCAGGAGTTGGCTAGCGCCAGGCTCGGCATGCGCCGACCGACGCGCGAAGAGGAGGGCCCCCTGCCGTGACCGGCGGCGCCGTCCGCTCTCGCGTCGGCATGACGATGGCCGCCTTTGCGCTGGCCTTCGCCGCGCTGGCTCTGCGAGCCAGCAAGCTCACTCTGCTGGACGGCGAGTGGCTGGCGGAGCGCGCCCAGCGACAGCATACGACGCTGCTCGAGCTCGAGCCGCGCCGCGGGCCGATCGTCGATCGCGCCGGCGAGGCGCTCGGATTGACGCGCGAGTCGGTCGACGTGTTCGTCCGCCCGCGCCTGGTCAAGGCGGATGCCGCGACCCTGGCCGAGCTGGCGCGTGTGCTCGACATGCCGGCGGAGGTCGTGGCCGCCCAGGTCAAGTCCGACAAGCCCTACGTCTATCTCAAGCGGCAGGTGTCGCCGGCCCGTTGGAACCGCGTCCTGGAGCTCGGCATCGACGGTGTCGGTCGCGAGCAGACGCGCGAGCGGGTCTACCCGCGCGGGCCGCTGGCCGGCCACGTGGTCGGCTTCACGAACATCGACGGCAAGGGAATCGAAGGAATCGAGCTGAAGTTCGACGAAGAGTTGCGCGGTGAAGCCGAGGCTTACCGCGTCGGGCGCGACGCGCGAGGCGGGAAGCGGATGTTGGGTGAGGTGTTGGGCCCGCTCTCGCGCGTCGGCGCACGTGTCGAGCTGACCATCGACGCCGGCATCCAGCACGTTGCCGAGCTCGAGCTCGAGAACGCCGTCAACGCCTTTGCGGCCGAAGCCGGCTCGGCGATCGTCATGGATCCGCGCAGCGGCGAGATCCTGGCGATGGCCAATGTGCCGACCTTCAATCCCAACGAGTTCCGCCGCTCGGGTCCGACGCAGTGGCGCAACCGCGCCATCACCGACGTGTACGAGCCCGGGTCGACCTTCAAGGCGATTCTCGCCGCTGCCGCGCTGCGCGAGCGCGCCGTGGTGCCCGAGGAGATCATCGATTGCGAGGGCGGCAGCTACCGCATCGGCAAGCGCGTCATCCACGATCATCACAGCTACGACCTGTTGAGCTTCGCCGACGTAATCGCCAACTCGAGCAACATCGGTTGCGCCAAGATCGGCGGCCGCCTCGGCGCCGAGCGGCTGTACACGGCATTCCGCGATTTTGGTTTCGCCAGTCGCACCGGCATCAGCCTTCCTGGCGAGGTGCCGGGTTTGCTGCGTGCGCTGCCGTCGTGGAAGCCGATCGACGTCGCCACCGCCAGCTTCGGCCAGGGAGTCGCGGTGTCGCCGCTGCAGGTGGTTGGCGCCGTCGCGGGTCTCGCCAACCATGGTCGCATGATGCGCCCGTACGTCGTCCGCCGCGTCGTCGGCGAGGATGGCGACGTGATTCTTGAACAGAAGCCGACGGTCGCGCGCGACGTCGTCGATCCATCGGTTGCCGCCACAGTCACCGAGCTGCTGGTGCGCGTCGTCGAGGAGGGCACGGGCGGGCAGGCGAAAGTGCCGGGCTTTTCGGTCGCCGGCAAGACCGGCACCTCGCAGAAGGTGGAGAACGGGCGCTATCACCCGAGAGACCGCATCGCCTCGTTCGTCGGCTTCGTACCGGCGCATGATCCGGCGCTGGCGATCCTGGTCGTGGTCGACACTCCGACGCGACAATCTACGTACGGAGGCGTGATCGCGGCTCCGGTCTTCCGGCGCATCGCCGAGTACGCCCTCGGCCGAGTCGGGGTTTTCCCGAGTGAAGAGCCGATGCACGCTCGCGTGGCGCCGCCGGCCAACGGCTCCGAAGGTCCCGGACTCTATCCGTATGACACGGTGCCGCGCTCCGGCGTCCTCGATCCGGGCGCGCCGCAGCTCGTCGCGGCCGCTGGCGGCGTCCTTGCCTCCGCCGACACGGTGGGAATCGTCGCCGCCGCCTATCGGCCGCCGGGCGAGGGCTTTGCGGCGAATGCTGGCGGACTGTCGCTGGGCGGCGAGAGCATGCCGAGCTATCTGGGGCTCGGGATGCGCGAAGCGCTCGTCCGCGCCCAGGAGCGCGGCTGGCGCGTGCGGGTGCAAGGGTCCGGATACGTTGCGCGCCAGGATCCGCCGCCGGGCGCCCCCGAGTTGCAAGCACTGGTGGAGAGCGGTGGGGTATTGACTCTCAGCTTCGCCGTCGATGGCGTAGTCCGATGAAACGATGACGGTTGCGCTTGCAACCGCCATCGCAGTGGAGCCGATGCGCTGGACTGGGGATGAGATCGTAGCTGCGACGACGGCCTCGACGACACTGTCGCCGGGCGAGCTGCGTTCGCGCGTCTTCACCGAGGTGTCGACGGACTCGCGCCGCGTCGCGGCCGGCTCGTTGTTCTTCGCTCTGCGCGGCCCGCACCACGACGCGCACGACTACGTCCGCCAGGCGATGGCGGCGGGCGCCGGTGCCGCCGTCGTCGAGCGCATCCCTGAGGGAGTCGCAGAAGCCGACTGTCTGTGCGTACCGGACGTGCTGCGAGCGCTGGGCGACCTGGCGCACTGGTCTCGCGAGCATGTCGGCGGCCTGCAGGTGATCGCGATCACCGGCAGCAACGGCAAGACCACGACCAAGGAAATGGTCGCGGCGGTTTGCGAAGAGGCGACGCGCGATTCGCCCGGCGCGGTCCTCAAGACGGCCGGCAACCAGAACAATCTCGTCGGCCTGCCGCTGACGCTGCTGCGGATGAGCGGCGACGAATCGCTGGCGATCCTCGAGATGGGCATGAATCAGCCGGGTGAGATCGCGCGAATGACCGAGATCGCGCGGCCGGACGTCGGCGTCGTCACCAACATCGGCGCGGCCCACCTCGAAGGTCTGGGCAGCGTCGAGGGAGTCGCCGCCGCCAAGGGCGAGTTGTTCGGCGGCATGGGCGACACGGCGACGATCTGTGTGAACCTCGACGACGACAAGGTCGTGCGCATCGCCGAGCGCTTCCGCGGCCGTCGCGTCGAGTTCGGCCGCGGCGGCGAGATCCGCGCCAGCGACATCGTCGATCGCGGCATCGCCGGTTTATCGCTGCGGCTGCACATCGGCGCCGATTCGGCGTCCGTCGATCTCGGCTTTGCCGGCGTGCACAACGTGCAGAACGCGCTCGCTGCGGCCGCTCTGGGGCACGCGCTGGGTCTCTCTTTGCGCACCATCGCCGCCGGTCTGACGGCGGCGCGACCGGCGGCGATGCGGATGCAGATCGTCGAGCTCGCCAACGGCGCGACAGTCATCAATGATGCATACAACGCCAACCCGAACAGCGTGATCGCCGGTCTTCACGCTCTCGCCGCGTCGCGGACGGCAGCCGGCGGCCGCGGCTGGGCGGTACTGGGTGAGATGCGCGAGCTCGGCGGCCACAGCGCGAGATTGCATCGCGAGGTCGGCGCCGAGGCGGCGCGCATCGGCCTCGAGTTCCTGATCGCGGTCGGCCCGCAGGCCGAGGAGACGGCGGCGGGCGCCCGCGACGAGGGCGGGGCGATTTCGGTTCGCGAGTGCACCGACGCGGCGAGCGCCGCCGCTCTGGTCGGGAGCGACTTGCGCGCCGGCGACGTCATTCTCGTCAAGGGATCGCGCGGCGCCGACGACGATCCCGCCGTTCGTCGATACGGCTCGCGGATGGCCGAGGTCGTCGCGCTGCTGCAGGAGAGGGCGCGTGGCTGATGCTGTACTCTCTGCTCTTCTCCCTGCGCGACACCTACGGAGCCCTGAACGTCTTCCGCTACATCACGTTTCGCGCCGTCATCGCGGCGCTGATGGCGCTGCTGCTGTCGTTTCTCATCGGGCCGCGTCTGATCGAGCGCCTGACGGCGCGACAGATCGGCCAGCAGATCCGCCCGGACGGCCCGCAAGGGCACCTCTCGAAGGCGGGCACGCCGACGATGGGCGGCACGATGATTCTCTTCTCGCTCATTCTGGCGACCGTACTGCTCGCCGATCTGACCAATCCCTACATCTGGATCGTCGTGCTGGTCACCCTCGGCTTCGGCGCCGTGGGCTTTGCCGACGACTACAAGAAGCTGTCGGTGGGCAACTTTCGCGGTGTGCCGGGCAAGGTGCGCCTGCTGCTCGAGTTCGCGATCGGGTTGGTAGCGGGGGTCTTCCTGTTCTTGACGCCGGACTTCGACACCCGCCTCTATCTGCCCTTCTTCAAGGACATCTCGGTCGATCTCGGGCCGGCCTATATCCCGTTCGCGGCACTGGTCATCGTCGGCGCCGCGAATGCGGTGAACCTCACCGACGGCCTCGATGGTCTGGCGATCGGCCCGGTGATGACGACCGCATTCACGTACGGCGTCTTCGCGTACGCGGCGGGCAACTTGAAGTACGCCGAGTATCTGCAGATTCCCTACGTCGCCGGCGCCGGCGAGCTGGCCATCTTCACCGCGGCGCTGCTGTGCGCCGGGCTGGGATTTCTCTGGTTCAACACCTACCCGGCGATGATGTTCATGGGCGATGTCGGCGCTCTGCCGCTCGGCGCGGCGCTCGGCATCGTCGCGGTGCTGACCAAGCACGAGATCGTGCTTCTCGTCGCGGGGGGCGTCTTCGTCGCCGAGACGATGTCGGTGATCCTCCAGGTCGCTTCGTTCAAGCTGACCCGCAAGCGGATCTTCCGCATGGCGCCGCTGCACCACCACTTCGAATTGCTCGGCTGGCCGGAGCCGAAGATCATCGTCCGCTTCTGGATCGTTTCCATCATCTGCGCGCTGGTGGCGCTGAGCACGCTGAAGCTGCGCTGAACGCGATGATGCCGGCGACTGCGATGCCCCCGTTGGATTCCACCACTCCGGCCATCACGACGCCGGCGCTCGCCGGCAAGACGGCGGTGGTGATCGGCGCCGGGCGCTCCGGTGTCGCGGCGACGCGCCTGCTGGTGGCGCGGGGGGCGAACGTTCGCCTGCTCGACAAAGGCGCTGCCGCGCCGGCCGGCGACTGGCCGCGAGACCGCGTCGAGGCCGGACCCGACTCGGGCGCCGCGGCGCTCGCGGGCGCCGACCTGATCGTCCCCAGCCCGGGAGTGGCGCGCACCCATCCGCTGCTGGTGGCAGCGGGGGCAGCGGGCGTTCCGATCTGGAGCGAGATCGAGCTCGCTGCGCGCTTTCTCGACTGTCCGATCGTCGCCATCACCGGCACAAACGGCAAGAGCACGACGACGGTGCTGATCGGCAACGTGTTGCGCGCCCTCGGCCTGCGCGTTTTCGTCGGCGGCAATCTCGGAACACCACTCGCCGATGCGGTTGGCGAGCAACCGTACGACTTCGCGGTCGCGGAGATTTCGAGCTTCCAACTCGAGTGGATCGAGCGCTTTCGACCGCGCGTCGCGGTGTGGCTCAACCTGACCCCCGATCACCTCGACCGCTACGCCGACGTCGACGAATACGAGGACTTCAAGGCGGTGCTGCTGCGCCAGTTGGGCCCGGGCGATGTCGCGGTGCTCAACCGCGATGACGCGCGCGTCTGGGCGCGGCGCGGATTGGCGTTGGACGGCGGTGCCGAGGTGTTCTCCTTCGGTGAGGCCGAGGTCGAGGACGGCGTGTACGGCGCCGGCGGCGACGCGGTGGTGCGACGCCGCGGCGGCGAGATCCGCGTGCGCATCGACGGGCGGCCGCTGCGCGGCGCGCACAATCGGGAGAACATGATGGCCGCCGTCGCGACGGCGGCGGTTCTCGCCGTGCCGCCCGCCGCGGTCGACCGCGCACTCGACGCGACAGCGGGGCTGCCGCACCGCCTCGAGCTGGTCGCCGAGAAGCGGGGGGTGCGCTACTACGACGATTCGAAGGCGACCAATGTGGGCGCGGTCGAGAAGTCGATCGCCAGTTTCGCCGGTGGCGTCGTGCTCTTGCTGGGCGGTTACGACAAGGGCGGCGACTTCGCGAGTCTGCGCCCGTTGATCGAGGCGCGAGTCACGCGCCTCGTTTGCTTCGGCGCTGCCGGGCCGTCGATTGCGGCGCAGCTCGCCGGCGTGCCGTGCGAAGTGGTCGGCGGACTCGCCGAGGCGGTGCGCGCCGCGGCGGCGACGGCGGTGAGCGGGCAGACAGTGGTGCTGGCGCCGGGCTGCGCCAGCTTCGACGAGTTTCGCAACTACGAGGAGCGCGGGCGCCGCTTTCGCGCCCTGGTGGAGGAGCTGTGAGCCAAGCGAGCTTCCTGGTGCCGGCCGGGCGAGCGACCTCGCTGCGCCGCTTGCGGCCGATGTCGCCTCTGCAGCGGCGGGTTCTGATGCCGCGCCTCACGCGGCCCGACCTATGGCTGCTGGTCGCCGCCGCGGCGCTGGTCGGGTTCGGCGTCGTCATGGTGTTCAACGTCAGCTACTTCCACGCCCAGGCGCGCTTCGGAGATCCGCTGTTGTTCTTCCGCAAGCACCTGATCGCGCTCGGCGCCGGCGCCGTGCTGCTGATGGCCGGGTCGCGGATACGGGTCGAGTTTCTCGAGCGCTGGGCCAACGCGATCTTCGCCGCCGCCGTGCTCGCGCTCGTCTTCGTCCTGATCCCGGGGATCGGCATCGAGCGGGGCGGTGCGCAGCGCTGGATGAGCCTGGGCGGTTTCAGCCTGCAGCCCACCGAGTTCGCCAAAGTCGGTGTCGTCCTGTTCGCGGCGCGGTGGATCAGCACCCATCGCGAGGAGATGCACAGCTTCACGCGCGGCGTGCTGCCGCTGCTGCTGGCGGTCGGTGTCTGCGCGGCGCTGATCCTGCAGCAGCCCGATTTCGGCACGACCGTGATCCTCGGCACGCTCACGCTGCTCATGCTTTTCGCCGGCGGGGCGCGGCCGCTGCAGGTCGGCGCGCTGGTTCTGGCGGGCGCCGGACTGTTCGCCGTCGGTGCGATGGCGGCCCCCTACCGCGTGCGGCGACTGTTCTCGTTCCTCGATCCGTGGGCGCAGAGCCAGGGCGATTCCTTTCAGCTCGCGCAGTCGCTGATCGCCTTCGGCTCGGGTGGTGCGACCGGTGTCGGGCTCGGCAACAGCCACCAGAAGATGTTCTTCCTGCCCGAGGCGCACACCGATTTCATCTTCGCGCTGATCGGCGAGGAGCTCGGCTTGTTGGGAGCTCTGGCGGTGCTGGCACTGTTCGCCGTCTTCGCCGTGCGCGGCTATCGGATCGCTGCAAGACACCCGGATTCTTTTGGTAGTTTACTGGCATTCGGACTGACGTCGGTGATAGTGTTGTCCGCGGTCGTCAACGTGGGGGTGGTGTTGGGTGTACTGCCTACCAAAGGGTTGGCGCTTCCGTTCTTGAGTTACGGAGGATCGGCATTGCTGAGTGCAATGTTGCAGGTCGGGATCCTCGCGGCGCTCTCGCGGATGACGGGTTGAGGATGAGGATGATCGTTGCGGGTGGAGGCACGGGCGGCCACTTGTTTCCCGGGTTGGCAGTCGCCGAGGCGCTGGGTGACGCCGACGCCGCCCTGTTCGTCGGCAGCTCGGGCGGCATCGAAGCTCGCGTCATCCCCCGGACTCGCTTCCCCTTCCGAGCTCTCGAGGTGAGCGGTGTGCGCGGCCGCGGCTGGCGCGGCGTCGCCGACTTCGCACTGCAGATCCGGCGCGCGTTGCGCCAGGCGGGGGACGAGGTGGCGGCGTTCGGCGCCGAAGTGGTGGTCGGGGTCGGCGGCTACGCGTCGTTCCCGGCGGTGGTGGCGGCGTGGCGGCGCGGCATCCCGACGGTGTTGCTGGAGCAGAACGCGCGGCCGGGAATGGCGAACCGAGTGCTCGGCCGCATCGCCACTCGGGTCTGCACGTCGTTCGAGGCGGCGGGCGCGTCCTTCCCTGCCGAGCGAGTGGTCGTCACCGGCAATCCGGTGCGCGCCTTCGCACCGGTGGCGCGTACCGCTGCCCACGAGGGCACTTTCCACCTGCTGGTATTCGGCGGCAGTCAGGGAGCGCAGAGCATCAACGCGGCGATGAGCGCCGCCGCGCTACTCCTGTCTTCGCGCATCGCCGGCCTGCGCGTGACGCACCAGACCGGTCGCGGCGCGGCGGAGCCGGTGCGGGCCGCGTACGCGAGCGCCGGTGTGACCGCGGAGGTGCACGAGTTCATCGACGACATGGGCGCGGCGTACGCTGCCGCCGATCTCGTCGTCTGCCGGTCCGGCGCCACGACGCTGGCCGAGCTCTCGAGTGTCGGCAAGGCGGCGATCCTGATTCCGTATCCGAAAGCGGCCGACGATCACCAGCGCGCCAACGCGGAGGTCGTGGTGGCGGCTGGCGCGGCGCGGATGATCCTCGACGCGGATCTCGACGGCGACTCGCTGACTCGTGCGATCGAGGAAATCGCCGGCTCGGCGCCGACCCTGGAGGCCATGGAGCGCGCTTCGCGTTCGCTCGCCAGGCCGGACGCGGCCATGCGCGTAGTGCAGGTGTGTCGGGAGTTGGTGGAGAGCGGGGGGGAGCGATGAGTCGACTGTTCAAGGGGCCGTGCTCGATTCACTTCGTCGGCATTGGCGGCATCGGCATGAGCGGCATCGCCGAGGTGTTGCTGACCCTCGGCCATCGGGTGAGCGGGTCGGACATCCACGAGACCGAAGTTACGCGGCGCCTCATCGCGCACGGAGCGATGGTGACGTACGGGCACAACGCCGCCGCGGTAGGGCCGGACACCGACGTGGTCGTCATCTCCTCGGCCGTGAAATACTCGAACCCCGAAATCGGCCGCGCCCGCGAGTTGGGGATTCCCGTCATCCCGCGCGCCGAGATGCTGGCCGAGCTGATGCGGCTCAAGGAGGGCGTTGCGGTCGCCGGGACCCACGGCAAGACCACCACGACGTCGTTGATCGCCTCGATCCTGTTTCGCGCCGGCCGCGATCCGACGGCGGTCATCGGCGGCGTCGTCCACGCGCTCGGCGGCGCCAGTCGCCTCGGCCAAGGCGATTTGCTGGTCGCCGAAGCGGACGAAAGCGACGGCTCGTTCCTGTTGTTGACGCCAGCGATCGCGGTGGTGACGAACATCGACCCGGAGCACCTCGACTACTACGGCGATATGGATCGGGTGCGCGCGGCGTTCACCGAGTTCGTCAACCGCGTTCCCTTCTACGGGATGGGCGTGCTGTGTCTCGACAGCGTCAACGTCCGCGCCATGCTGCCGAACATCCGCAAGCGCGTCGTCACCTACGGCACGACGACCGACGCCGACTACCAGGCGCGCGATCTCTGTGTCGTCGGCATGGACACGGTGTTCGAGGCAATCTACCGCGGTGAGGTGCTCGGCACCGTCCGGCTGCGGTTGCCGGGGCGTCATCAGGCGCTCAACGCCCTGGCGGCGATCGCCGTCGCGCGGCAGCTCGACGTTCCGTTCGACGACGTTCGCGCCGCTCTGGCGGAGTTCGGCGGCATCCACCGCCGCTTCGAGCTGTGTGGCGAGTCGGGCGGGGTGAAGGTGTTCAGCGACTACGGCCATCACCCGGAGGAAATCCGCTCGACCCTGGCCGCCGCGCGCGAGGGCTTCGGCCGGCGCATCGTGGCGATATTCCAGCCGCACCGCTACACGCGCACGCGCGATCTCTTCAACGAGTTCCTCGAGTGCTTCGACGATGCGGACCACGTCTTCATGACGGACATCTATCCGGCGGGGGAAGAGCCGCTCGACGGCCTGAGCGGTGACGTCCTGTACTGGGCCCTGAAGCGGCGCGGCCACATGGACGTGAGCTACGTGCCGCGTGTCGACGACATCGTCTCCGAGGTGAAGCCGCACCTGCGGCCCGGCGACGTCGTGATGGTGATGGGCGCCGGCAGCATTCACCACGTCGCCGAGGATCTGGTCCGGCAGATCGCCGGTATCGAGGGGACCTGGACGGTTCAGTGACGGTCATGTCCGCGACGCTGCACGATGAGTTGAGGAAACGGTTCGGCGAACGCGTTCGCTTCGACGAGCCGCTTTCTCGACACACCTCATTCCGCATCGGCGGCCCGGCCGACGTGTGGATCGAGGTCGACAGCGCGCAGGAGCTGCACGAGCTGCAGCGGATCGCGCGCCATGGCGAGGTGCCCGTCTTCGTCATCGGCATCGGCACCAATGTGCTGGTGAGCGACCGCGGTGTGCGCGGCATCGTAGTCAAGCTGGGGCGTGGGCTCGGCGCGATCGAATGGGAGCCGTCGCCGCAGGGCATGCGCGTCGCGGCGGGCGCCGCGGCGTCGTTCAAGAAGGTGGTCCTCGAGGCGGCGGCGCGCGACCTCAGCGGCCTGGAGTTCGCCGAGGGGATTCCGGGATCGATCGGCGGCGGCCTGTTGATGAACGCCGGCGCTTTCGGCGGCGAGATGTCGGACGTCGTCGAGTCGATCGAGGGAGTCGAGGCGGAGCGCGGCGTCAGCCGTTATCCCCGCTCCGAGCTGCGCTTCGGTTATCGGTACTTCGATCTGCCGCAAGGCCTGATCATCACTCGTGTCACCTTCGGGTTGCGCCCCGGCGTGCACGACGAGATTCGCGCCCGCATGGCGGACGCGAAGCGGCGCCGCGAATCGAAGCAGCCGCTCGGGCTGCCGAACGCCGGCTCGATCTTCAAGAACCCGCCCGGAGAGTACGCCGGCCGGCTCATCGACGCGGTCGGGCTCAAGGGAACTCGTTGCGGCGGCGCCATGGTCTCGGAAGCGCACGCCAACTTCATCGTCAACGTCGATGGCGCGCGCGCCGCCGACGTGAAGAGTCTGATGGATCGCATCGTGTCCGAGGTGTGGAGCCAGAAGCGCGTGCGACTGGTGCCGGAGATCCGCCTGGTGGGCGATTGGGAGATCGGCGCATGAGCACGGCGACTGAGCCCACTGCGGGGCGCTGGCGGCGCTTGGCGCGCCGCTCTCTGCGGATCAGCGCGGTGCTCGCCGTGATGATCGTGGCGGTAGCCGGTGTCCGCCATGGCGCGGAGATCGTCCAGTTCGTGCGCGACCATCCGTACTTCCGAGTCGATCAGATCCACGTGCACGGTGCCGGCCCGCTGGTCAGCGCCGAGGAGCTGAAAGCGTGGATCGGCTTGCGCGAGGGCGACAGCCTCTGGCTGGCGACGCCGGCGCGGATCGAGAGACGGCTCATGGCGCATCCGATGCTCGCCGCGGCGACGGTGCGGCGGACCTTTCCCGACACCCTCGACGTACGCGTGCGCGAGCGCCGGCCGGCGGCCATCGCGATGCTCGACGACCTCTACTATCTCGATCGCGACGGCGAGACCTTCGGCCCGCTCGGCCCGCGGCACGATCGCGACTATCCGGTCTTCACCGGTGTCGGCGGTACCGAGGACTTCGCGGCGATGGACGCGATGAGCGGGATGGCAGGCGTCGCGGCTTCGGTCGGCGTGTACGATCTCATGCAAGGCGAGGAACTGGAGTCGGCCGACGGCGACGGCCAGCGGCGCTGGGCCCTGCGGCGCGCCCTTCAACTGTTGCGGCGTTGGGATCGGCGCGACGGCGGCCTCGAAGTTTCGGAGCTGCACCTCGATCCAGATGCCGGCCTGGTGCTTCACCCGGTAAAACCGCGGGTGCCCCTGTACCTCGGCTGGCGCGGTTGGCAGCGGCGTCTGCAGCGCGCCGAGCGCGTGCTGGCTTCGTGGCAGGGATCGGTGGAGCGGTTGGCGCGCGTCGATCTGCGTTATCGCGGTCAGGTCATCGTCGAGCTGCGCGAGCCGCGGCGGGTGCCGGCGAACGGCAAGGTGAGCGCATGAGCGAATGCCGCAGACAACCGGGCACAACGTGCCTTGCAGGTGAAGCATGGGTCGCATGATCGGCAAGCGGCACGACCTGGTGGTCGGCCTCGACATCGGCACCGCGAAGGTCGCGGCGGTGGTCGTCGAGCCGGGCGCCGAGAGCATGATGGTGCTCGGAGTCGGCGCTGCCGTGAGCGAAGGGCTGCGCAAAGGTGTCGTAGTCGACATGGAGTCGACGGCGCACGCGATCAGCAGCGCCGTGCGCGAAGCCGAGCTGAGCGCCGGTTGCGAGATCCACACCGTGTTCGCCTCCGTCGGTGGCAGTCACGTGAAGGGGTTCAACAGCCACGGCGTCGTGGCGCTGAAAGGCAAGGACATCGACGGCGGAGACGTAGAGCGGGTGTCGGATGCCGCGCGGGCGGTGCCGCTGCCGCAGGACCAGGACATCCTGCACGTGCTGACGCAGGAGTTCGTGGTCGACGGCCAGGACGGCATTCGCGATCCGGTCGGCATGTCGGGTGTGCGGCTCGAGGCCCGCGTCCACATCGTGACGACGTCGATCGCGCCGGCGCAGAACGTGATCAAGTGCTGTCAGCGCAGCAGTCTGCACGTCGCCGATCTCAGCCTCGGGGCGCTCGCCTCGGCGGAAACGATCGTCACCCCCGAAGAGCGCGAGATGGGAGTGGCGGTGCTCGACGTCGGCGCCGGTACGACGGGGTTGGTGGCGTTCGAGGCCGGCGCGGTGAAGCACACCGCCGTCATCCCGGTCGGCGGTAACCACGTGTCGAGCGATCTGTCGGCGGGACTGCGCACGCCGTTTCGCGAAGCGGAGCAGCTCAAGCTGCGCTACGGCGCGGTGCTCGATTCGGCCGTCGAAGGCGACGAGATGATCGAAGTCTCGATGGTCGGCGCCCGCGAGTCGCGGCGCTTCCCGCGCCGTGTGCTCGCCGAGATCATGGGGCCGCGGTATCGCGAGATATTTACACTGGCGCGCAATCACCTGGAGCGCAGCGGGCTGGAGCAGCGCCTCGCTTCGGGAGTGGTGTTGACGGGGGGCAGTGTTCTCGCTCCGGGGGTGGCGGACCTCGCGGAGCACGTGTTCGGGTTGCCGGTTCGCAACGGCAGTCCGGTGGGATTCGAGGGATTGGAGGAGGTTCTGTCGGGGCCGAGTTACGCGACGGCGCTCGGCTTGACGCGACGCGCGTCGGATTCGTCCGACGGGTTGCCCGGCATCGACCATGGCGGGCACGTCTTCGCGCGGGTCAAGCGGCGCATGGCGGACTGGTTCCGGGACTTCGTTTGATGGAAAGCGCCGACGCGGACTCGAGCCGGTTGGGCGGAAGGAGGTTGGGATGATTGAGTTGGCTGGTGGCAAGGAGACGTCGGGTGCTCGCATCAAGGTCGCGGGTGTAGGCGGCGGTGGCGGCAACGCGGTCAATACGATGATTGCGTCCGGCCTGGGGGGAGTCGAGTTCCTGGTCGCCAACACCGACGCCCAGGCCCTCGAGAACAGCCGCGCCGAGGTTCGCGTTCAACTCGGCAAAGGGCTGGGAGCGGGTGCCAACCCGGCTGTCGGCCGCGCCACGGCGGAAAGCTGCGAGGAGATTCTGCGCTCGCATCTCGAAGGCGCCGACATGGTGTTCATCACCGCCGGGATGGGGGGCGGCACCGGCACCGGCGCCGCGCCGGTGGTCGGCCGCATCTCTCGCGAGCTCGGAGCGCTGACCGTTGGAGTGGTCACCAAGCCGTTCAACTTCGAGGGCAAGACGCGGAAGCGGCAGGCCGAAGAGGGCATCGCGGAGCTGCAGGAAGCCGTCGACACGGTGATCGTGATCCCGAACCAGCGGCTGCTCGAGACCGCGGCGCGCAACACGTCGATGGTCGACGCCTTCCGGATGGCGGACGACATCCTGTTGCAGGCGGTGCGCGGCATCTCCGATCTGGTGACCGTGCACGGTCTGATCAACCTCGACTTCGCCGACGTGCGCACGATCATGTCGGAGATGGGGATGGCGATCATGGGGTCCGGGGTGGCGTCGGGCGAGAACCGCGCCATCGAGGCGGCGCAGAAGGCGATCCGCAGCCCGCTGCTCGAGGACGTCTCGATCGCCGGCGCCAGGGGTGTGCTGATCAACATCACCGGCAACGAGAATCTTTCGCTCTACGAGGTCAACGAGGCGTCGACGCTGATCCAGGAAGAGGCCCACGAGGATGCCAACATCATCTTCGGCGCGGTCATCGACCCGGAGATGGGCGACGAGATGAGGATCACCGTCATCGCCACCGGTTTCGGTGAAGCCGCCGAGGAGAGGCGACCGGAGCCCGCGGTCGAGTACGCTCGCAACGGCCATGGTGCTCACGCGATCGGTGGCATGCGGGCTGCCGAGCCGGAGCCGATCGTCGAGGCCGTCCCGGTCCGCGCCGTCGCCGGCAACGGCCGCCGCACCTTGATGCTGAGCGGCGATCCCAGCCGGCCGGTTCGCCGCCTCGGTACGCTGAGCGAAGAAGGCGGCGAGCCTGTGTTCCGCCCGCACGATCCGGAGCCGGCCCGCGACGAGGGCTTCACCATGGGGCACAGCGACAGCGAAGAGGACGAGCTCGATATCCCGGCTTTCCTCCGCGCCGGGTCGAAGTAAAAAAGCGGGGAGTGGAGAGTGGGGAGTCGGCTCCCCACCCACTCCCCACTCCCCCAATCTCCACTCCCCGTTCGCCCCGGTTCCGAATCGGCGGCGGGCCGTCTATGGTTGCCCGGTGCAGGCGACCTCTCATGCAGTTCGCTCGCGGCGTCTGGCGGGTGAGCGGCTGCTGTTCGACAAGACGCGCGACGCGCCGCTGCGCATCTGTCTCGCCTATCCAAACCGCTACGCGGTGGCGATGGGCAATCTCGGCTTTCAAGCCGTGTACGAGATCATCGACGGCACCGCCGGCGCGGTGTGCGAGCGCGCCTTCGTGCCGGACGAAGACGAGGCGGTCGACGCGGGTGGTCTGCGCACACTCGAGAGCGGCCGGCGGGTTCGCGACTTCGATCTGATCGCACTCTCGGTCTCGTTCGAGACCGACTATCTGCACCTGCCGCGGCTGTTCGAGCTGATCGGGATACCGGCGCGCTCGGCGCATCGCGCCGCCGATCATCCCCTGGTGGTGGCGGGTGGTCCGGCGATGTTCCTCAACCCGGAGCCGGTCGCCGATTTTCTCGACCTGGTGCTGATCGGCGAGGCGGAGGAGATGCTGCCCGAATTCCTCGCCGTCTTTGCCGCGGCGAGGATGACCACCGGGCGCGACGAGCTCCTCGAACGGGTCGCCGCGTCGGTTGCGGGATCTTACGTCCCGTCGCACTACGAGCCCGTCTACGAAGGCGCACGGTTGCTGGAGCACGGGCACCGCGACGGCGCCGGCACGGTCGAGCGGCGTCTGATCTGGGATCTGAACCGCTTTCCGACTTCGACGCGCGTGCTGTCCGAGGAGGCGGTGTTCGGCGACATGGTGATGGTCGAAGCCAGTCGCGGTTGCCAGTGGGGATGTCGCTTCTGCGCCGCCGGCTTCATGTACCGGCCGATTCGCACGCGCAGCCCGGAGCAATTGTCCGGCGCCGTGGCCGAAGGCCTGCGCCAGCGCAGCACGATCGGTCTGGTCGGCGCCGAGATGGCGAGTGTGCCGGGCGTCGCGCCGCTGGCGGCGCAAGCCGTCGCAGCCGGAGGACGGCTTTCACCTTCGTCGTTGAAGGCGGATTGCGTGACGCCCACGCTCGCCGCGACCCTCGCCGCCGCGGGCACGCGCAGCGCCACCATCGCGCCGGAGGCCGGCTCGGAGCGCATGCGTCGCATCATCAACAAGAACCTCAGCGAGGGCGACATTCTGCGCGCCGCCGAGCTGATGGTCGGCGGCGGTGTCGATCATCTGAAGCTGTATTTCATGATCGGCCTGCCGGAAGAGACACCGGCCGACGTGGCCGCCATCGCCGAGTTGGTCGGTGCCATCCGCGCGCGACTCGGTGCAGGCGCCAAAGGCGCGCATCGCGTCGGGCGGGTGACGGTGTCGGTGAACCCCTTCGTCCCCAAGCCCTGGACGCCGTTCCAATGGGATCCGATGCGACCGCTCGCCGAGCTGCGTCGCAGCTTCCGCGAATTGCGCCGCATGTGCGGGCGAATCCCCAACCTCGAGGTCGACACCGAATCGCCGCGCGAAGGCTATCTGCA
>CADEER010000045.1:0-13476 GCA_902826395.1 uncultured bacterium | reverse complement strand
GTGAACCGTGAACCGTGAACTCTGCCGAACCCCCCGCCGCGTGCAGCGGCGATTGGGACGCTCCTTCGAGGCGATAGCCGAGGAGGAGCTTTGGCCTCGACGGCGATGATCGTCGCCGTCGGCGTCGACCACGCCGAGGTCGAGCGGATTCGCCGCGCCGTCGATCACCCGAGCTGGGGGCAGCGGTTTCGCCGCCGCGTCTTCACCGACGCGGAGATCGAGTATTGCGAGCGGCGCAAGCGCTACGCCGAGAGCTTCGCGGCGCGTTTTGCCGCCAAGGAAGCGGTGATGAAGGCGCTCGGCACCGGCATGCGCGGCGTGTCGTGGCAAGAGATCGAGGTGTATCGCGAAAGGAACCAGGCGCCGACGGTCCGTCTCAGCGGCCGCGCCGCGATGCGGGCCACCGCGCTCGGCATTGAGCGCTGGCATCTGGCGCTGACGCACACCGAGGAGCTAGCGACGGCCTTTGTCGTCGCCGAGCGAGCGGACGGAGCCCAATAGCAGGACGCAGGCAACGGCCCAGAAGCCGAAGACGAATCCGAGCGCGGTCCAGCGATTCTTGTCCAGACCGTTGTTGTGAGCGATCAGGCGGCAGGCCACGGCGTTGCATGTGTTGAGGACGACGGCGGTCCGCAACAACGTCGCCAGCTCGATGTCGGCGACGAAGCCAAGACCGGTCAGATACCCGAAGAATGCCTCCCACGACACGGTTGCGCCCCCAAGCGCGCCACTATAGTCAGAAAACCATGACGCCCAAAAGGTCCACCCTGGAAGACACGCGATCGACATTGCGTGACATCATCGATCGCGGCGAAGAGGTGGTGAGCGTCTTCGTCGAAGAGCTGACCGGCAGCACGAGCCTGCGCGAGGAGCTGGAAAAGACACTGCGACGAGCGAACCGAGCCCGCAAGACCGTTGACCGCAACGTCGAAGCAGTTCTCGGCGCGCTCAATCTCCCCACCCGGCGCGACTACACGAAGCTCGTCGACGAGATCCACTCGCTACAAGGGGCGATCACCAACCTGAACATGAAGATGGATCGTCTCATCGCGACCGCGACGCGGAGCGCGGAGTCGGCGGTGCCGAGACCGCTGATCAAGTCCGACCCGGCGACGTCGTCGCCGGAGGGTACGGTGGGCGGGGGTGTACCGATCGCAGCGCGCCGACTGCCGGCCGGGAAGAGGCGCGCGACCAAATCGAAGAAGCGCGCGGCCCGCAAGCGTATTGCGCGAGACTGATTCGACCGGCCCCCTCAGACGAGAGGGCGAGTAGCGGACGTGATCCGCGAGAATTTTCGTTGACAGCGGGCGACTCCGCAGCCTACTGCTCCGACAGATCGTTGATTGAGCCTCGGTCTTGAGCGGGTGTCGGAAGCTCGCTCCTACCTGCGCTGACCCGAGTTCTGTATGAGAGTTCTCATTCTGCACGGTTTCGTTCAGCCTGAGGCCTCGTCGAAAAGTGTGCGAATCGAGTTGAGACACTGAGCGAGTGTCGGATCGCGATACGGAGGAGCCATGCTGAGTCGCCTCGTGACCGCAGGAGTCGTACTCTCCGCAGCCTGTATCGGTGGCGCCGCATGGGCGGCGGACCAGCCACTGCCCGGCGATCGACTGGTGGCCGCGAAGGGGGCGTCGCGCGAAAAGCTGGTCGTGGTGTTGCAGCACCCGAGCATCGGTGTCCCCGAGCCGGGCGGCCTCGACGATCCGCTGAGCGCGGGGTTGCACGTCCAACTCTTCGCGCTTGACGGACAGGATGGTGCGGAGTTGGTGGCGCCCCCCGGGGCGGGCTGGACGGCGCGAACGGGAGACACGACGCGTTACACCTACAAGAACCGTTCGGCGCCCGGCGGACCGTCGCCGATCCGCTCGATCAAGATCGTAGAAGGCAAGAGCATCCGGATCGTAGCCCGCGCCGCCGGACTCGCGTTGGCCGGCCCGCAGACCGCCGTCGGCGTTCGCGTGGAAATGGGGACGACGCGACTGTGCGCGGTGTTCGATGGCGACTCCGTGCGCCGCGACCGCGCCGGCCGCTTTGTCGCCCGCGACGCCGACGCACCGACATTCGCCGAATGTAACGACGAGGCGTTGTACGGCATACCGTGTTCGGAAACGTCGACCTGCGGCGGCGTGTGCAGTGGCGATGGCGAGTGCGGCGGTTCAGAGGAACTTGGTTGCTTCTGCGCATCGCCTTCGGACCCGTGCGGCGAGACCCATCCCGTGTGCAACGGGCAGTGTCCCACCGGAGAGGAGTGCGGCCCGATCGTCGGCGCGCCCTTTACCACCTGCGGCTGCCTGCCGATTGGCAGTACGGCCTGCGGCGACGTCTACCCGACCTGCGGCGACGGCGACTGTCCGGAAGGCAGCGATTGCTATGCCACCGACTTCACGTGCTGTGGCGGACTCTCGATCGAATACTGCGCTTGCCTCACCGAGCCGCCGACCGATCCTTGCGGCGGCTGTCCGCAGGGCTTTCAATGCCTCGCACCTTCGCCGCAAGATCCGTACTCGTGCATTCCGCTGTTCTGCAGTGGTGGCAGCGGCGCGCCTGTCTGTGATGGCGCGTGCGGCGCTCCGGCCACCTGTCGCGATTTCTTTGGCGTCTGTTTCTGCCTCGAGGCCTGCGACGGCGGTTCGCCGTATCCCACTTGTGGTGGCACATGCACGACACCTGGAACGATCTGCCAGGCGGTGGACGCCACCGGGGAATGCTATTGCGGGCCTGAATGAAGGGCCGCCAGCGGCCCACGCGGCGAGGCGACGTGTGAGCTAGACACCCAACCTGTTGAATGCCCCGGGAATGCTCGTTGTCGACGGCTCCCCCCCGAGTTGAGGATCGCCAACCCGGTGAGCTCCGGCTACGGCTTGGAAGCATGCGCAGCACGATGGCTTGACGCGGCAGATCGCGGGTCCGCAGTGCTCTATCTCATGGCAGTTCGTCGTAGCGGATTTCCAGGACCTCTAGCTCCTCGGTGCCGCGCGGGGTGCGCAGAATGACTGTGTCCCCGACTTCCGCCTTCATGAGGGCGTTGGCGATCGGCGAAATCCATGACACGCGGCCGCGGTTGAGGTCGATCTCGTCGACTCCGACGATGCTCACGGTGCGCGACTGGCCGTCCTCACCCTCGACGGTCACCGTGGCGCCGAAGTACACGCGCTCGTGGTCTTTGCCTGCGTTGTCGACGACGACGGCGCTGTCGATCCGCTGCTGAAGGAAGCGGAGGCGGCGATCGATCTCGCGCAGCTTGCGCTTGCCGTAGATGTAGTCGCCGTTCTCCGATCGGTCACCGTTGCTCGCCGCCCAGGCGATGATGTCGACCAGCTTCGGGCGATCGACCTTCCACAGGCGGTCGAGCTCTTCATTGAGACGGCGGAAGCCGCCCGGCGTGATGTAGTTCTTGAAGTCGGACGGCAGAGCCGACCCGGTGCCGCGCTCGTCGTCGCCGTCGTCGCCGTCCGACTCCTTCGTGAATGCCTTGCTCACGTAAGCGCTTTATCACCGGCCCGACGCGAGCTCCAAGGAGGGGAAACTTCGTCGAGCTGTGGGGAGGATGTCGCGGGTCTTAGCGTTTGAGGCGGTGAGCCCGCGAGCCCTTGGCGTCTTGGCGATCTTGGCGCGAGAAGTCCTTTAGTCGACGACAGCATCTGATACGGCGGATAGGTCATCATCATGGGAGCTTGCGGATGAGACCTTCTCAAAGGACGCTCTTTTCGCGCCAAGAACGCCAAGACGCGAAGATAGCTTCTCTCTTTCGCGGCTGCCGAGGGCGTGGCATGCCGGGACGGTCCTCGATGGAGACTTGAGTCTCAGTCGAGCTGCTTGCTCAGGATCTGCGCCATTGCGAGGAGCTGCGGCAGCGACGCGACCGGTTCTTCGAAACGCGGGATGGTCGCCAGCATTGGGGCGATGTCGGCGGCGGCGCGGCGCAGGACCGCCGCGTCGCGCCGCGCGCGAGCGGCGTAGGAGTCGTAGTTCGCCTCGAGCCGCTCGCGCAGCGCCGGCGCACAGCGCAGCGGCGCCGCGCGGTGTCGTCCGACGCTGTGCACCTGATTGGCGATGATGCCGGCTACGCGCATCTCACTGGCCCGCAGCTCCTCGGCCATCTCGCCGGTGATGGCGACCGCGGCCGGCTCGGCCGTGGTCACCAGCACGACCGCGGTGTCGCGGTCGAGCAATACGTGCTGCACGTCGTCGGCGCGCTCCCGGAATCCTGCGAGGAGCGGCTCGAACGCCGACGCGAAGTCGGACAGATTGCGCACCAGCCCCTTGCCGATCCAGCGTTCGAGCCCTGCCAGGATGGTCGCCAGGGCGGCGTTGGCGATTCGACTGCCGCGCAGGATGCTTGCCGGTGCGCGAAGAACCGCGGCGGCGCCCGAGTCGATGAGTGTGGCAATGCGCGCCGGGGCCGCCAGTAGGTCGCGGGCGTGCGCGCCCGGCGGCGTGTCGACGACGACGAGATCGTAGCCGCGCGCCAGCAGGTCGTGCAGCTTCTCCATTGCCATGTACTCGGTCGATCCGCCGAGCTCGTTGGACAGCTCGCGGTAGAGAGGGTTGGCGAGGATGCGCGCGGCGATGTCGGGAGTGGGTGCAGCGCGACTGATCAGCTCGTCGAATACGTGCTTGGTGTCGAGGGCCATCGCGTACAGCTCGCCCGGTACATCGAGTGGGATGGGTGTCGGCTCCGCGGCGAGCTCGGCGAGGCCGAGGGCGGTGCGCAGGCGCCGGGCGGGATCGACCGTGATCAGGGCACAGCGGCGACCGCCGGCGGCAGCCGCGCAAGCGAGCGCAGCGGCCGTCGAAGTCTTGCCGACCCCTCCACTGCCCATGCACAGCACGAGACGGCCATCGAAGATCGCACGCGCTGGCTTCGACCGTTGCGGGCTCACAGGCGCAATCCTCGAAGCAGAGAGCTGCCCATCTCGGCGATAGCTTCGCCGTTCGTGGCGTCGCCCTCGCTCTCCCGCAGCGGAAAAGTGGCGCTGCCGAAGGCTTTCTTGAGGGTCGAGGCGAAGGCCGCGCTGCGCTGTTGTGCGGCGATGTGCAGCAGCGCCGCGCGTACCAGCGGATGTTCGTGTGGCAGCGCTTCGATCTGGTGCACTTCGTCGCGGCTGAAGCGGTGCTCGGCGCAGCGGTTCAGCAGGGGGCGCTCGACACTGATGCCGAGATCGGCGACCGCGCCGCGAGCCTCGATACTCTCGGCGATCGACATCTCCTCGCAAATGGACACGAACGCCACGCTCGCGCGCGCCGGCCGGCGCAGAGTCTCGGTGAGTCGGCGCAGCGGCGCGTGCAGGGGCCCGCTGCTGGCGATGGCGGCGAGCTGGAAGGGCGCGCGCAGGAGCTGAAGCGCGTGTCCGGTCGCCGGCCCGTCGACGATCAGACGATCGTAGCGGCGGGATCGGCTGTAGGTCTCCAGGCGGTCGAGGATCAGAAACTCGGAAACACCGGGCGCCGCCGACGTGACGGCGTTGAAGGTCGTGCTCGACAACAGCCGCCGCGCCAGCGCCGGCAGTTTGAGGAGGCCGCTGAAATAGTCTTCGAGCAGCCGGCGCGGCCGTAGCTGAACCGCATCCAGGTTGGCGGCGACGGTGGTCGGTTCGCCGCCGAGCGCGGCTGTGGGAAAGGCGGCAATCGAACCGGCCCCCGACGGCTCTATCAACAGCACTCGATCACCGCGCCTCGCCAGTGCGATGGCGAGCGCGCAGGCGACCGTGGACTTGCCGGCGCCACCTTTGCCGGTGATGAAGAGGATGGGCGCCGCCGTCGGCATCGGCGGAGAATATAGAGCGCATCGGAGGAATTGTAGCCGACTCCGCTCGAGAGCTACCGACTCTCGACTCCCGATCAGCTTCTCGCCCCACCGTTCACGGTTCACGGTTCACCGGCGGGGAGAGGCGAGGCGTCAGTGTCCGACTCTCGACTCCCGACTCTCGACTCCCCTATGGTACGCCGCTTGGAGGTAGCGATGGCCAAGCGGATTCTCGCGATCGATCAAGGCACGACCGGCACGACTGCTCTCGTCATCGACGAGTCCGGAAAGGTCCGGGGTCGTGGCTATGCGGAGTTCACCCAGCATTACCCCAAGCCGGGCTGGGTCGAGCACGACGCGGAAGAGATCTGGCAAGTGACGCGCCGGGTCGTGACCAAGGCGCTGCGCGCCGCCAAGACGCGACCGGCGGAGGTCGCGGCGATCGGCATCACCAACCAACGCGAGACGACGGTGGTGTGGGATCGCAAGACCGGCGAGCCGGTGCACCGGGCGATCGTGTGGCAGGACCGCCGCACCGCGCCGTTGTGCGAGAAGTTGCGGGCCGACGGCATGGAGGGCGTCGTTCGCCGCAAGACCGGACTGGTGATCGATCCCTACTTCTCGGCGACCAAGGTTCGGTGGTTGTTCGACAACGTGAAGGGACTGAGGCGTCGCACCGCGAACCTGGCCTTCGGCACGATCGACAGTTGGTTGATCTGGAAGCTCAGCGGCGGCGCGGCGCACGTCACCGACTTCACCAACGCGTCGCGCACGTTGCTGTACGACATCCAGCGCAAGCGCTGGGATCCGCAGCTCCTCGAGGCGCTCGACGTACCGGCCGAGATCCTTCCCGAGGTGGTCGGCTCGAGCGCCGTCGCCGCCACCACCACGAAAGCCGCCTTCGGTGCCGAGGTGCCGATCGCCGGCATCGCCGGCGATCAACAGGCGGCGCTGTTCGGTCAGGCGTGCTTCACGCCCGGCCTGGTGAAGAACACCTACGGCACCGGTTGTTTCGTTCTGATGTACACGGGCGACGAGTTGGTGCGCTCGAAGAAGGGGCTCGTGACGACGATCGCCTGCGCGCTCGACGGCAGCCCGGCGTACGCGCTCGAAGGCTCGGTGTTCGTCGCCGGCGCCGCCATCCAATGGCTGCGCGACGGGCTCGGCCTGCTGAAGACGGCAGCGAAGAGCGAGAAGCTGGCGCGCAAGGCGACGTCGACGCTCGGTGTCTATCTGGTGCCTGCATTCGTCGGACTCGGCGCTCCGTATTGGGATCCAGGGGCGCGCGGCACGATCGTCGGAATCACGCGCGGCGTCGGCCGCGAGCACCTCGTGCGCGCCGCGCTCGAGTCGCTCGCCTACCAGACGCGCGACGTCGTCGACACGATGGCGTCCGAGTCGGGCAAGCGCCTCGCCGGATTGCGCGTCGATGGCGGCGCGGCCGCCAACGATTTCCTGATGCAGTTCCAGGCCGACATCCTCGGCGTCGCCGTCGATCGGCCAAAGCTGGTCGAGACCACTGCCCTCGGCGCCGCGCTGCTCGCCGGCCGGGCGGTGGGCGTGTGGAAGACGCGCGAGCAACTGGAGGCAGCGCGCCAGCGCGATCGGCTCTTCAAGCCCGCGATGCGACCCGCCGACCGCGATGCGCTGTATGCAAAGTGGCGGCAGGCCGTCGCGACGGCGCAGACGTTCCGCGCCGCCGCGGACTAGGGACGGGTACCCCTGAACGCCTTCGTCCGCCCCTACGCGCTGTTGTCGCCCGCCGTTCCGCCGCTGCTGGCGGGCGCGCTGGCGCTTTTGCTCGTCTGTTTGCTCGCTGCCTTGGTCGGAGCAGCGAGCGATCGGCGTCGCCTCGGCGAGGCGGCGCTCATCGCCGCCGCCGCGATCTTTCTGGTCGCGGATTGGCAGTTCGCCGCCGACGGTCGATTTGCGCTCTATGGACTGGTGCCATTGGTGATCGGCCTCGCCGCGACCCCTCAACTGGGTCGAGGAGAGTCGCCGAGTCCGCCAGCGTCGTGGTGGTGGGCCGCGCTGGTCGTCGCCGTTGCCACCGCCGTGAAGCTCGTCGACCTCGCCGGGTTCCCTGACCACCTCAACGCGTACTCGGCGGAGACCGGCTGGTGGGGAATCCTGACGCTGGAAGGAGTGTGGCCGGACGGATTCTGGCGCGGGCAGGAGTACGATCTGGTCAACGGTGGACGGTCGCCGCTGCATCTACCGCTGACGTGGATTGCGGTGCGGGTGTTTGGTGGAACCGTCTCCGCCGTGCGCTTCGCCGAAGTGCTGGCGTCGACGGTATTGCTCGTCGTCTTCTTCGGTTGGCTGCGCGACCGTCTGCACGGCCTCTGGAGCGTCGCTGCGCTGGCGACCTTCGCGTTCTCTCCGTGGCATCTCGCGCAGTCGCGGATGGGGACGTTCTTCTCGGCCAGTGTCGCTCTCGGCCTGGCGCTGCTCTGGGCGGCTGACCGAGTCGATCGCGCCGAGCGCTCGGGTCGCGCGGCAAGCCCCCTGACCTGGGCGACGTTCGGCTTGCTCGCCGGCCTGATCGGCTACGCCTACGCGCCGCTCAAGGTCCTCTATCTGTTCTTCGCGATCGTCTGGCTGCGCGCGACGGCGGCGGCGTGGCGCCGCGGCGAATCCGGTTGGTGGCGCGGGCCGCTGCTCTCGCTCGCGCTCGCCGGCGGCGTGCTTGCCGTGCAACTCGGGGTGCCGCCGCGTTTCGAGGATATGTTCCGCCGTGATTTCGGGCCGCTCGCCACCGATAACAGTGTCTGGCACAAGACGCTGCACGACCAGGTGACGGCCGAGACGCAGCCGCTGACCGTCGTGGCGGGCAACGTCTGGCGCAACCTCGCCGAATGGTGGACGCGCACCTGGGCCGAGAACCGCATTCTGGCGTGGTACCCCACCGCGCTCACGATCGGTGTGTTCCTGGCGGTTCGGATGCTGTGGCGCGCCGAGACGTGGGTCCCAGCGTGTTACTTCCTGATCGGAGTGATCCCGCCCTTGATGATTTTTCCGGTGCAGCGGCGGACGCTCGTCCTGTGGCCGCTCGTCTATGTCGTCGGGGTGCTCGCCGGCCGAGAGCTCGCGTCGATCTGCGCCGGCTTGATCGACCGGCGGTGGTGGCGGGCGACCATCCGGGCCGCCTTTGTCGCGTTCTGGGTGATTGCCTCCGTGCACGGTCTGAAGGTTTACGCCCGGACCAACTCGATCGTCGGCATCGGCTCCTACTTTGGCCCGGACTACCACCTCGACATGCTGGCCGAGGCGGAGCGCCTGTTGCCTTCGTGCCGGGTCTACTTCGTCAACGCCACGTTCGAGGATCAGATGGTTGCCTCGGTACACCTGTACGAGCCGGCGCGCCGGGTGGGAGAAGGGAAGCATTTTGGGTTCATCGAGTTCTCGGAAGGCGACGGCGAACCCGGCGTGCTGCGCGATCGGCCGCTGTGCTTTCTACTTCTGTCGCGCGACGAGGAGGACAGCGTCGCTTCGCTGGAAGCCACTATGCGCAGCCTCGGGCGATGGTTCTCCGGCAACATGCTGCTGCACCGCTGGGCCCCCGACGGCAGCGACACGGTGCAGTACCTGCTTTTGATGACCGGCGCGGCCTCGGAAGGGGGGGACGGCGAGCCGGCCGGCCTCTGAGGTGTGGGCACGGCTTGCGGAGGTGGATCTCCGCTGGTAAGGAGGCCAGTTCGGAGACACGACCATGCGCGAAGGAATTCACCCCGACTACAAGGTTTCCAAGGCCATCTGCGCCTGCGGCAACACGTTCGAGACGCGCTCCATTTTGCCGGAGCTGCACGTCGACATCTGCTCGCAGTGCCATCCCTTCTACACGGGCAAGCAGAAGCTGATCGACACCGCCGGGCGCGTCGAGCGTTTTCGCCGCAAGTACGGCGTCAAGAAGTAGCGAGTTCTCGGAATCCGCATCCAATCGGATGCGGCGGTCTGAGGGCGCGTCTACATCTCGTGCCCTCTTCGTTTTCCGAGAGGGCCCATGTTGCAGAAGCTCGAAGACGTCGAGCGCCGGTATACGGAGCTCGAGGCGCAGCTCATCGATCCGGACGTCCTCGGCAACCAGAAGAGCTACGGCCGGATCGCCAAGGAGCGCTCCGATCTCGAGCCGATCGTGCGCGCTTATCGGCAGTGGAAGAACGTGCGCGCCGACCTCGACGGCCACAAAGAGCTGCTGGAGTCGAGCGACGCCGAGATCCGCGAGCTCGCCAAAGAGGAGCTGCCGGCCCTGCGCGAGCGCGCCGAAGCGCTCGAGGCGGAGCTCAAGCTGCTCCTGTTGCCCAAGGATCCGAACGACGAGCGCAACACCGTGCTCGAGATCCGCGCCGGCACGGGCGGTGAAGAAGCGTCGCTGTTCGCCGCCGAGATCTTCCGCGCCTACAGCCGCTACGCCGAGTGGCGCGGCTGGCGGGTGGAGATTCTCAGCAGCAGCGACACCGGCCTCGGCGGCTTCAAGGAGATCATCGCGCTGATCTCGGGCGATCGCGTCTACAGCCGTCTCAAGCACGAGGGCGGCGTGCATCGCGTGCAGCGAGTGCCGGTCACCGAACAGTCGGGGCGCATCCACACTTCGGCCGTGACCGTTGCCGTCCTGCCGGAAGCAGAGGAGGTCGACGTCCACATCGACGAGGCCACCGAGCTGCGCATCGACGTCTATCGCTCGTCCGGCCCGGGCGGGCAGAGCGTCAATACCACCGACTCGGCGGTGCGGGTGACGCACTTGCCGACCGGTCTCGTCGTCGCCTGTCAGGACGAGAAGTCGCAGCACAAGAACAAGGCGAAGGCGCTGAAGATCTTGCGTTCGCGCCTGTTGGAGCGCGCGCAGGCGGAAGCCCATGCCGAGGAAGCGGCGAACCGCCGCACCATGGTCGGCAGCGGCGACCGCTCGGAGCGCATCCGCACCTACAACTTTCCGCAGGGCCGCCTGACCGATCACCGGATCAACCTGACTCTCTACAGTCTCGACAAGATCATGGACGGCGACCTCGATCCCGTGATCGACGCGTTGAATACGCATTTCCAGGCCGAGCAGTTGAAGTCGGCGGAGTGATCGAAATTTCACCACAGAGACACAGAGGCACCGAGAACGCGCAGTCCAGTCCGTCGCTTCCTGCGACATACGAGGAAACGCTGCGGCGCGGGGCGTCTATTTTGCTTTCGGCTGGTGTCGAATCGCCTCGCCTGGATGCAGAGGTGCTGCTGGCCAATGCATCTGGTCTCGAGCGCGCGGGGCTCTTTGCGCGGCTGCGAGAGGATGTGGCCGCAGGCGTTTTGGTGGAGTTCGACACGTTGATCGCGCGGCGCGCGCGGCGCGAGCCGGTGGCGTACATCATCGGCGAGAAGGAGTTTTATTCGCTCGCGTTCCGCGTCACGCACGATTGTTTGATTCCGCGGCCCGAAACGGAGCTGTTGGTCGACGAAGCGCTGAAGCGAGCGCCGCCGGGGGCGCGGGTGCTCGACGTCGGCACCGGCAGCGGTTGCATTGCGATTGCCATCGCCGTGCGGCGGCCCGATCTGCGGCTGACGGCGTGCGATGTCTCTTCGGCCGCGCTTGCCGTCGCGATCGAGAATGCGCGGCGGCATGACGTCGATGAGCGCATCGACTTCGTCGAGTCCGACCTGTTCGGCGGGTTGGCGCCGGAGAGCCGCTGGGACGTCGTCGTCGCCAATCCTCCGTACGTCGCCGACGAAGAAGGCCTGGCGCCGGAGCTGGCGTGGGAACCGCCCGGCGCGTTGCGCGCCGGCCCGGATGGGCTGTCGGTGATACGGCGCCTGGTGCCCGAAGCCGCAGCCCGTCTCGCGCCCGGCGGCACATTGATGTTCGAGATCGGCAGCGCGCAGGCTCAGGCGGCGGTCTCGGTTGCCGAGTGTGAAGGACTGAAGCAGGTCGCGGTGCAGAGCGATCTGTCGGGATTGCCGCGACTGGTCGTCGCGGTGTGTGCGGAAAGCTGATAGCTGACCGGTGAGAGCTGACCGCTGAACCATGGACAAGATCGTCGTCAGAGGGGGCCGCCGGTTGGTGGGTGAGGTCGAGGTGGCGGGCGCCAAGAACGCGGCCTTGCCGATTCTCTTCGCTACCCTTCTCAGCGACCGGCCGTGTGTGGTGCGCAACATCCCCGACGTCGTCGACGTGCGGACGGCGCTGCGCTTGCTGCGCGACCTCGGCGCCGATGTCGAGCAGCGCGGCGCCGACGTGACCATCCAGGCCCGAGAGCTCACGTCGTCCGAAGCCCCCTACGAGCTGGTGAAGACGATGCGCGCATCGTTCCTCGTCCTCGGACCGTTATTGGCGCGCGTCGGCCGCGCGCGCGTATCGCAGCCGGGCGGCTGCGCGATCGGCGGCAGGCCGGTCAATCTGCACTTGCACGCATTGCAGCAGCTCGGCGCCGAGGTCGAATTGGTGCACGGTTATGCGGAGGCTCGATCGGGCCGCCTGCGCGGCGCCCACATCCAGCTCGACTTTCCGTCGGTCGGCGCCACCGAGCACTTGATGATGGTCGCCTGTCTGGCCGAGGGAGTGACGATCATCGAGAACGCCGCGCGCGAGCCGGAAATCATCGATCTCGCGGCGGCGCTGGCGACGATGGGCGCCAACATCGAGGGTGCCGGCACCGCGGCGATTCGGATCGAGGGCGCCGAGACCCTGAGCGGCATGGATCACACGGTACTGCCCGATCGCATCGAAGCCGGCACGTTTCTCATCGCCGCGGCGATGACCGCTGGGGATGTGCTGGTGCGCGGCGCTCGACCGGATTGTTTGCAGGCTCTGATCGTCAAGCTGCGCGAAGCCGGCGCCGATCTGGAGGAGCACGCCGACGCGATCCATGTGCGCGCCGCCGGTCGCTTGCGAGGCGTCGACATCAAGACGCTGCCTTATCCCGGCTTCCCGACCGATCTGCAGGCGCAGATCATGGCGTTGGCGACGGTGTCCGAGGGTTCGAGCGTCGTCACCGAAACGATCTTCGACAATCGCTTCATGCATGCCGTCGAGCTCACGCGGCTCGGCGCCGACATCTCGCTCGACGGCCACAATGCCGTAGTGCGCGGGGTCGAGCGCCTCAGCGGCGCACCGGTGATGGCGACCGACCTGCGCGCCAGTGTGTCGCTGATTCTCGCCGGGCTGGTCGCCGACAATACGACCGAGATCCTGCGCGTGTACCATCTCGATCGCGGCTACGAGCGGATCGAAGCCAAGCTGGCCGGGCTCGGCGCCGACATCGAGCGGGTCAAAGGAGCCAGTGGATGAGCGACACCGTGCGCATCCTCGATACCAGCGCGCCGGCTTTCCGGCGCGAGCTGGCGCGCCTGCGGTCGACGCAGGAAGAGGACACCGCTCGTGCCGAAGCGGTGGCGGCCAAGATCGTCGCCGCGGTGCGCCGGCGTGGCGACGCCGCTCTGGCGGCCTACGCGAAGGAGCTCGACGGGATCGCGCTGACGGCGCGCAACATGCGCGTTGGCGATGCCGAGCTCGATGCCGCGGTCGACGCGATGCCGCGCAAGGTGGTGAGTGCGCTGCGCACGGCGGCGCGGCGGATTCGCTCCTTCCATTCGCGCCAGCGACAGAGCTCGTGGAGCTACCGCGATGCGTCGGGCCTGACGCTCGGCCAGCAGATCACGCCGCTGCGCCGCGTCGGTGTCTATGTGCCGGGGGGCAAGGGGGCGTACCCGTCGTCGGTGCTGATGAACGTCATCCCAGCGCGCGTCGCCGG
>CADEER010000044.1 GCA_902826395.1 uncultured bacterium | reverse complement strand
CCTCGCGCGTGTCGAGCGACGGCAGCGGCGGCGAAGGCACGTTCGCCTCCAACCAAGCGCGCGCCTCGGCCCGAAACGCCTTCAACTCGTCAGTAAACGTCAGATCCATCGGAGATTACTCACCACAGCGCCGTATCGCGGACCGACCGTCGAAATCGAAATCCAAATCGAAATCGTGGCCTCGAGATCGATGATCGTGGCTGCACGGGAGTGTCCGATTTCGATTTCGATTTGGATTTCGATTTCGACGGAGAGGTCATTTATCGAACTTGGCGTCGCGCTTTTCGACGAACGCGTCGCGCGCTTCCTGCGAGTCGCGCGACGTGTACAGCTCGAGCGTGAATCCCTGCTCGTATCGGTAGCTGCGCTTGACGTCGAGCAGCTCGATGCCGTTGAGCGACTCCTTGGCGAGGCGCAGCGCCTTGGCGCTCTTGGCGGCGATCTTGGCGGCGAGCGCGCGCGCCGCTGGCAGCAGTTCGTCGCGCGGTACCACCGATTCGAGAGCGCCGAGGCGATAGGCGTCGTGGGCGCTGATCGGCTCGCCGGTGTAGAGCATGCGGCGCACGGTCTGCATCGGGAACATACGGTACAGATGAGTGGCGGCGCCGAGGGCGCCGCGGTCGATCTCGGGCAGACCGAAGGTCGCGTCGTCCGATGCGAGAATGATGTCCGAAGCGCCGACCATGCCGATGCCGCCGCCGAGCACGAATCCATGGGCAGCCGAGATGACCGGGATCGGGCAGTCGTAGATGGCAGCGAAGGTCCGGTAACAGCCGTGGTTGACGGCGGTGATCAGGCTGCCGTCGCGCGCCAACTCCTTGATGTCGACGCCGGCGCAGAAGCCGCGGCCCACGGCGTGGATCAGCACCGCATTGGCGGCGCCGTCCTTGCCGACGCGCTCGATCTCGTCGGCCAGCCGCAACCACCCCGTGCTGTCCAGCGCGTTGACCGGCGGGTGGTCCAGGACGATCTCGGCAACCCCATTCTCGATCACAGTTTCAAACGACATGGTCTGCCGCCGTCCTTTCCGTCCCTGCTGTCCTTGCAGTCCTTTTGGTCATTTATCTACCGCACAAGCGCCCGAGAGCTTCCTCTGCTTCCTGCATGATTCGGAGCACCAGCTCCTCGCAGGTCGGTTGGTCTTCGATCAAGCCCGCCACCTGGCCGCTCGGCAGCACGCCCTCCGCCGGCACGCCCTCGACCATGGCCCGGCGAATGAGGATCGGTGCATTGGCCGCCATGATCGTCTGAGCGCGCGTCAGTTTATCGCTCTGCTGCATCGAGAAGGCGGCGCGCATCAATTCTCCCACCGAGGCGCCGCTCAGCTTGCGGTACTCGAGCGCACTGCGCAGTGCCCGCAGCAGCAGTCCGGCGGAGCTGCTGGCCTCCAGCTCGCCAACCAGTTCGTTGCGCACGACCCGCTGCGGCAGACCGTCGACCTGAGTGGTGACGGGTACGTCCATGACCGACGCGGCGAAGTATCGCTTTGCCGTCGCGGCTGGGACGGGACTCTCCTTCGAGAGCAGAAAACGCGTGCCCATGGCGATGCCGACAGCGCCGTAGGCGAGAGCGGCGATCAATCCTTGCCCACTGTGAAAGCCGCCGGCGCCGACGACCGGCACGTCGACCGCCGCGACGACCTGCGGCAGCAGCAGCGAAGTCGGCACGATGCCGGTGTGGCCGCCGCCCTCGCCACCCTGGGCGACGATGATGTCGGCGCCGAGCTCGACGGCCTTCTCGGCGTGGCGCGCGGCGCCGACCGTCGGTACGCACAGAATGCCGGCGGCCTTGAACTGATCGATGAAGTCCCGTCGCGGTGAGCGGCTATAGCTCGCCGCCGCGGCGCCGTGGCGGACGATCGACGCGGCGATCTCCGCCGCACCCGGCTGTTCCATGAGGAAGTTGACGCCGAAAGGACGGTCGGTCAGCTCCTTCACCTTGCGGATGTCGGCGTCGGCCTGCTCGGGACGCGATGTCGCGCACGCGAGAAAGCCGAACGCTCCGGCGTTGCAAGATGCCGCCACCAGCTCCGGCGTCGCGACCCAGCCCATGGCGGTCTGGATGATCGGGTAGCGGCACCCGAGCTTCGCCGTAAGGGGAGTCTGCAGTGTGGCGCCCACCATGCAGCTACTCAGCCGACGGCGGTGGCTCGCTGGCCGTGCGGATCGAGCGCGGCGAGGATGGCCAGCTGCTCGGGCGTCGGGGCCGGAGTTTCGCGAACGTCGGGGGCGACGGCGAGCTCGAAGGCCGTCTGCGCCTGAACCTGATCGACGCTGACGCCGGGGTGGGTCGAGACGATCCGCATCGTCTTGCCGGGCCCGTTGAAGTCCATCACCGCCAGATTCGAAACGACGAGGCGCAACTCCATGAAGTCGCGGCGCACGCCGTCCGCCCAGCGGGCGTCGTCGTAACCGACCCCCGAGGCCATGTCGACGCGGTCGACGAACGACTTTGGGGTGTGGCTCGGCACGAAGAAGCTGCAGGTGTGATTGATGGTGTTGCCCGGGATGCCGCGCGCTCCGAGGAGCTGCACCTTGGGCCGCGCCGGGTCACCGACCAGGCTGATGTTTATGTAGCCCAACCGGTCGATCTGCGTCGGCATCGTCATGGCGTGCCGACGGCCGGCCCACAGGATGTCGAAGACGCGCCGGAACGGCATCCAGCCCTCGACCTTGAGGCGATAGTCGCCGCGCGGTCCGATCGGCACGGGCTCGGAGACCAGCACCGACTCGCTGTCGGTCATCATCAGATCGGGACTGTGGGTTTGCCATGCTAGGCTGGCGGCGAGACGCGGTACGACGCCGATGCCCGAAGCGAGAATCTCGCCGTCGCCGCGCCACGCCTCGGCGGCGGCCGCGATGCAGAGATCGGCCAGAGTGGTTGATTTGTCGGTCATTTGGTCGAGGAGAGCGTTGCCTGAGCTTCGCGGAGACGCGCCGCTCAGAAGATGGTGTGCGGGATGGATTCGATGCGGGATTCACCGCCGGCTGCCGCGACGTACGCCGCGTCGGTGACGTCGATGAAGCGGGCGCGGTAGTCGGCCCACGCCTCGTCGCTCTTCGCCGCAGCCGAGTAGGTCTTCAAGTGCTCGGCATCGATACCGTAGCGCGGGGAGCACGACGTCGGGTGTGCTCCGAACGGCGCTTCGACGACGCCGTCGACCGAGCCGCGGTCGAGGAGCAGCGAGTGCACGCAACCGCGCTCGAGCAACGCTTCTGTTGGGAGGATGCGCTCGCAACTCACGTACGTTTTGGCGGCGGCGGCGGCGTACAGATCGTCGAAGTACGGATCGGGACCGAGCACTTGCGAGTTGCCTCGCTCGTCGCAGTGGTCGACGTGCAGCAGTGCGGCGTCGAGCCGCAGCGCCGGCATGGCGAGCAGCGTCTCACCGTCGGCATAGGGCGATCGCACGGTCTTCAGCGACGGATTGAGCCGCTCGATGTCGCACGCCAGCCCGGCCCGAATCGGCAAGAAGGGCAATCGATAGCCCGCGGCGCGCAGTCCCCATTGGAGCATGCCCTCGTCGAGCTCCATCACCGAGATGGCGCCAGATTCACGAGCCTTGCGGAAATGAGCCTCGAGCGGGATCACGTCCAGCGAGACGAAGCCGAACACCAGCTTGCGGACTACGCCCGCGGCGCAGAGCATGCCGACGTCGGGTCCGCCGTAGGAAACCACGGTCAGGTCCCGGAGAGAGGAGCGGGCGATGGCGCGGATCAGAGCCATCGGCTTGCGCCGCGCTCCCCAACCGCCGACGCCGATCGTCATTCCGTCTCTCAAGCCTCCGACGACGTCGGCGGCAGACATGCGCTTGTTCAACTACTTACCTCGTCTTGAGTTCGGGAGCCGGGGGGCCGGCGGGTCGATCGCGGCGATTGCGGTGCGGGAAGAGCTGTGTCTCGCAGACCTCCCCGGGCATGTCAAACGGTCGTTTGCCTCCCTGGTGGACAGGCGACGGGGCGCGCCATCAATCTCGCTGTCCCAGCAATTGTCTGTTGCCAAGGGGCTGTCCTTCCTCAACAATTTCCGGCGATCGCGCGACGCCGGACGGACGGATTCCGGTGCCGGCGCCCTTCTCGATACTGTGACTTCTACGAACATCATTGTGGTCGGCGGCTTGCTCTTCGCAGGTCTCGCCATGGCAACCGTTCCCCGACACATCCAGTCGATCGAAGCCGATATCGGGCGGCGAACCGAAGCCGAGCTGGCTCGCGAAGACCTGGCGGCACGGGTTCGGATCTCGGGTCGCGACATCGTGCTCTCGGGGCAGATGACGAGTGACGCCCGACGCAATGCGATCCGGCTGGTGTCGGATCTGTGGGGTGTCGGACAGGTGGCGGATGAGATCCAGGTGGTGGAGACTGCGTCTGCTGCTGCCGATCTCAACGTCGAGGCGGTGCCGAGCTCGGCGACGCTGCGAGTGAAAATCGATCTGTCGGCCGACGGCAGGGTGACCCTCGACGGCCAGGCGCCGAGCGATGCGGCGAAGGAACAGTGGCTGGCCGCGGCGCTCGTTTCGTTCCCGGACGACGAGATCAGCGATCGCCTCGAGGTCGGGGAGGGCGGGCGCTCGGAAGAGGCGGACGCCCTGTCTGCGGCTGTGGTGACCGGACTGTCGCAGCTCAGCCGACTCGAGGAAGGAAGCCTCGACGTGACGCCGGCGCGCCTGCGGATCGTCGGCCGCGCCACCGACTCGAGCACCGAGGTAGCGATCGCGGAGCAACTCGCGGCGGACATCCCGCGTGCGATTCGCTTCTCCATCGACGTTCACGCTTCCGGCGCGAGCAAGCCGGTTGCCGCCGCCGTGCATCTGACGCTGGCGCGCAACCGCGACGGCTCGGTAGTCGTCAGCGGCGTCGTCCCGGACGGGAAGGCCAAGCGCAACTGGCTCGCGAAGGCCGCCGCCGCGCATCCGGCGATGCAGGTGAAGGATCGCCTGCGGGTCGAAGCCTTCGATGCCCCCGAGGCGTACGGCGACTGCGCGCTCGCGGCGTTGCCGTGGGTGGGCAAGCTGGTCAACGGCCGATTCGACATCGGCCTGAAGGAGGCGCGCGTCTTCGGCAAGGCGAAGTCGCGCGACGACGCCGACAGGATGCGGAATGAGCTGGCGGCTGCCGGATGTGTGCTCGACATAGCGCATCTGAAGATGCCGAGAGGGGAATCGTAGTCGCCTATGCTCTACCTGGCTTCCGAGATCGTACTCTCACTCTTCGCCGCGGCCGTGCTCGGCGTCGGCATCGGCTGGTTCCTGCGGGCCGCGCGTCGCGGTACCAGCGATCGCGCGCAGCTCGAGATCGCGAACAGCGACGTCGCGCGACTGGAGGAGAGGCTGCGGGAAGTCGGACCGGAGGCAATGCTGCTGCAGCCGCGCCTCGCCGAGCTCGAAACACGATACGCGGAGCTCGAATCGATGCTCGAGATCTCGCGGCGGGACGGCGCGGCGCTGCGCGCCGAGCTGGCCGCGCAACTGGTCGAGAACGAACGACTGCAGAGCGTGGCCGACGAAGCGACAAGCCTCGCCGCGGCGAAATCAGCGCAAGAAGAGCAGACCGAGGATCGCGAGCGAGCCGAGCGCCTGCACGCGGCGGAGGCGCAGGTGGCCGATCTGCGCAACGAGGTTTTCTCGCACGAAGCGCGCCTGGCGGCGATGCGCGAGCAGATGGCCAAGTTGCGCGGCGACGCGCAGCAGGCGTCCGATCAGGTTGCAACCGAGCGCGAATCGCATCGCCGGACGCTCGACAAGCTCGAGGCGCTGGAATCGCTGCACGCCGACTGCGATTTCGCCTTCTCGGCGCTGCGCGACCAGATCCTCTTGTTGCGTGCCCGGGTCGCCGAGCTCGAGCGGCGCGCCGTCACGCCGATCCGACCTGACGTTTTGGACGACGAGGACGAAGAGCCGCGACTCGGCAACGGCACGTCGGGCCGTTGACGCCGCGTCAGTCGAGCCGCTCCACCACCGTCGAGATGCCCATGCCGGCGCCGATGCATTGCGTCGCCAGGCCATAGCGGGTCTTGCTGCGGCGCAGTTCCTTGGCGACGGTGAGCACCAGGCGCGCGCCGGTCGCACCGAGGGGATGACCGATCGCCAGCGAGCCGCCGTTGACGTTCACCCGCTCCATCGCGATGCCCAGCTCCTTGATGGACGGCAGCACCTGGGCGGCGAACGCCTCGTTGAACTCCACGCGATCGATCTGCTCGGCGCCGATGCCGGCTTTCGCGAGCGCCTTCTTCGACGACACGACCGGGCCGAGGCCCATCAACTGTGGCTTCACGCCACCGACCGCCATGCCGGCGATTCTCGCCAGCGGTTCGAGTCCCAGCGCCGCCGCCTTCTCTTCGCTCATCAGCAGGGCGGCCGTGATGCCGTCGTTGGTCGGGCAGGAGTTGCCGGCGCTGATCACCAACTCCTTGTCGCCGAAGCTCTTCAGTCCGCGCAGCACCGGTAGCGAGCCGAGTTTCTCGGCGGTGGTGCCGGGACGCACACACTCGTCGCGGTCGAACAGGACGCGCGACCCGCGTTCGGCTTCGAGCCAGTTGCCCTGATCGTCGAACACCGGGTCCTCCACTTCGAGGGGCACCACCTCGTCGCGGTAGACGCCGGCTTCGTACGCCTCGTGGGTGAGCTGGTGGCTGCGCGCTGTGTAGGCGTCGAGCTCCTGCCGGCCGAGACCGTAGACCTCGGCGACGTTCTGCGCCGTCTGCGGCATCGGCTGGATCCAGGGCGACCGCAAAATGTAGTCCGGGAACGGCACCGAGAAATAGCGATCGTGATCGACGGCCGGAGCGACTTGCGCGGCGCTGTTCTCGACGATCCGCGGATTCATCGCGGTGATGCGATTCGAGCCGCCGTCGCCGCCGATGGCGCGGCCCATGCGCTCGATGCCCATGGCGATTCCGCATTCGATGTTGCCCACCATGATGCCCATGGCGATGCGATGCAGCGTCTCCATCGACGAGCCGCACTGCCGGTTCGAATGGAACGAGCACACCTCGTGCGGAAAGCCGGCGAGCTTCTGGACGGTGCCGATGTAGCTGAACTCCGACCGCCCGGCGACGTTGCCGAGACCGATGTCCTCGACCATGACGTCGGGCACCTTCGGGTTGCGATCCATGAGCGCGCGCAGAACCTGCGCACCGGCGTCGTCGAGCCGCGTGGCGACGAGCTTGCCGCGCGCACCGCGCGCGAAGGCGGAACGGACTCCGTCGACGATGACGACGTTCTTCAATTGCATTGGCATCTCCCGGTCGAAGTGCGCCGATCTAGCCACAGATCGCGTTGGAAAACAGCCCGGCTCGGCCCTTCTCTCGACTCCCCGATTCAAGCGTGCTGAGTTGCGGCGATGAAACTCGGAATCACGATGTTTGCCACCGACCAGGCGATGAACGTGGTCGACCTGGCGCGTGCCGCAGAGGAGCGCGGCTTCTCGTCGCTCTATTTGCCTGAGCATACGCACATTCCGACCAGCCGCACGACGCCGTCGCCGACCGGCGACGCGCAGCTCCCCGAGGAGTACCGGCGCACCCTCGATCCCTTCGTCGCCCTCGGCGCGGCCGCCGCGGTGACGTCGAAGATCGAGCTGGGAACGGGGATCTGTTTGGTGGCGCAACGCGATCCGATCCTGCTCGCCAAGGAGTCGGCGACGCTCGATCTGTACTCGAGAGGGCGGTTCGTTCTCGGCATCGGGTTCGGGTGGAACGTCGAGGAGATGGCGGACCACGGCGTCGAGTTCCGCACCCGCCGCGAGATGGTGCGCGAGAAGATGCTCGCAGTGCAGCGCTTGTGGACGGAGGAGGAGGCTGCGTTCGACGGCGAGCACGTGAAGTTCGCGCCGAGCTGGTCGTGGCCGAAGCCGGTTCGCAAGCCGCGCCCGCCGATCCTGATCGGCGGTGCCGCCGGCCCGAAGATGTTCGCCCACATCGCCGAGTACGCCGACGGGTGGATTCCGATCGGCGGCGCCGGAATCGCCAAGGCGCTTCCCGATCTGCACGCCGCAATGGAGAAGGCCGGTCGCGATCCGCGGCATGCGAAAGTGGTTCCGTTCGGTACCGTGCCGAACCGCGACAAGCTCGACTACTACGCATCGCTGGGTATCGAGGAAGTGGTGCTGCGGATTCCCTCCGCGCCGGGGGAACAGGTGTTGCCGATCCTCGATCAGCAAGCGCAGTTCATCACCCGGGCTTGAGCTCGGAGGGACGCATCATGTCGCAAGAACCCGACTTCTCGAGCATGACCATCCCACGCCTGGTGAGCTATGCGGCCGACCGGTTTGGCGACGCCAGCGCGATCGAAGACGGTGAAGTCCGCCTGACTTTTCGCGAGCTCGCCGCTGCTACACTCGATGCGACGCGCGCCTTCCTTGCGGCGGGTATCCAGCCGGGCGATCGGGTGTCGATCTGGGCGCCGAACGTACACGAGTGGATTCTCGCCGCGCTCGGCGTCCAGTCGGCAGGCGGCGTTCTGGTCCCCTTCAGCACGCGCATGAAGGGAGCCGAAGCGGCCTACATCCTGAACAAGAGCCGCGCCCGCATCCTGCTGACGATGGGCGACTTCCTCGGCACCAACTACGTGCAGATGCTGCGCGGGCAGGAGCTCCCGGCGCTCGAGAAGATCGTCGTCTTGCGCGGCGAGGAGCGTGGAGTCGAGGCGTGGGCCTCTTTTCTGACGGCCGGCCGCGCCATTCCGGCGGAACGTGCACGGCGGACGGCGGCGGAGGTGCGACCGACCGATCTGTCCGACATCCTCTTCACGTCGGGAACGACGGGGCACCCGAAAGGGGTGATGACCGAGCACGGGCAGAATCTGCGCACCTTCGCGGAGTGGTCCGGCATCGTCGGGCTGCGCGAGGGCGATCGCTATCTGATCGTCAATCCGTTCTCACACTCGTTCGGCTACAAGGCCGGCTGGATGTCCTGTCTGATGCGTGGAGCGACGGCGTTGCCGCAGGCAGTCTTCGACGTCGCCCAGGTTCTCGAGCGCATCGGCCGCGACAAGATCAGCGTAATTCCCGGTCCGCCAGCCCTCTACCAGTCGATCCTCGCCCACCCGGATCGCGCCAATTACGATCTGTCGTCGTTGCGCCTCGCCGTCACCGGTGCGGCGCCGGTTCCTGTCGAGTTGGTGCGCCGCATGCGCGAAGAGCTCGGCTTCGAAACGGTGGTGACCGCGTACGGGCTCACCGAAGTGTCGGGTGTCGCCACCGTATGTCGCCCGGACGACGACGCGCAGACGATCTCGACGACGTCGGGCCGCGCCATCGAAGGTGTCGAAGTGCAATGTGTCGATCCGGACGGCAATGAGGTGCAGCGCGGCGAGCCCGGAGAGATCGTGGTGCGGGGCTACAACGTGATGCGTGGCTACTTCGAGGACGAGGCGGCGACGCGCGAAACCATCGACGCCGACGGGTGGCTGCACACCGGCGACATCGGCGTGATGGACGAGCGCGGCTACGTCGACATCACCGACCGCATCAAGGACATGTTCATCATGGGCGGTTTCAACTGCTATCCGGCGGAGATCGAGAATCTCCTATTCAACCATCCGGACGTCGCGCAATCCGCGGTCATTGGTGTGCCCGACGAACGCATGGGCGAAGTCGGGATGGCGTTCGTCGTGCCGGTGCCCGGCAGCGATCCGAAGCCGGAGGCGATCATCGCCTGGTGCAAGGAGCACATGGCGAACTACAAGGTGCCGCGCTACGTCGAGATCATCGACGCGCTGCCGATGAACGCTTCGAACAAGGTGCTGAAATACGTCCTCAGGGAGCGATCACGCGAGATCACAACGCGTGATGCGTGAGACCTGAGACGCTTGCCGACCGTCGGAACTGGTGAGAATGCAGCGGTGATGTATTCGTCGTTCGTCAACTGGCTGTCGGCAACGCCGTTCGGCTCCTGGATCGTCAAGCGCTTCTCGTCGCGCGTCGATCCGGTCGTCTTCCGGCTCACCAACGGCCGCTTCACCTCGACCGGCGTACCGACTCTGCCGATGCTGGCGCTGACCACGGTCGGCCGCAAATCGGGCAAGCGCCGCGACATCCAGCTCGCCTATCACCGCGACGGCGACGACTATCTGGTGGTAGCGAGCGCCATGGGCCAGGAGCGTCACCCGGCCTGGAAATACAACCTCGAGGCGCATCCCGACGTCGAGGTGCGGCTGCGCGGCGAGACCTTCGCGGCGCGCGCCGAGCGACTGAGCGACGACGAGAAGGCGCGCCTGTGGCCGGCGATCAAGAACACGATTCCGCAGATGAACGTGTACGAGCACCGCACCGCCCGAAACATCAACGTCTTCCGCCTGCGCCGCCGCTGAGCGCCGACGGACTTGCGCTCGGCGGGCCGGTCACGGCGACTGCCGTTGAACAAGTCGACGCGGGATGACATCGAAGCGGATGTGTTGCCTGACTACATGCCGATTGTCGCCGGACGCATGGCGAGCGGGTACTCGCCGGTGTACCGCGAGCGCGAGCTGACCGAGCCGGTCGAGTTGTGTGATGCCCGCGGCAACGTCAATCCGGCGGCGCTCGGTTGGTCGCGGCGGCCGGTCGTCACCGCCAATCTGCGCGGCCATTGGCCGCGCAAGAAGCGCTGGAACTTCTGGAACTGGATCAGCCCCGAAGCCGTGCTCTCGCTCACCGTGGCCGACATCGACATCGCGTCGTTCTGCGCCGTGGCGTTCATCGACTTCGAGACCGGGCAGAGCATCGAGCGGATGGACGTCCGGCGCAGCGGCTTCACCCTCCTGCCCGAGCACGTCGACGGCGGGGTGGTCTGGCAGAGCGGCGCGATGAGCTGCGCGATCGGCGACGGCGACGTCGCGATCGAGTGCGCCGACGTGCAGGGCGTTCCGTTGCGCGCCGACTTTGCCATGCAGGCGCCGAGCGAGCATGAATCGCTGAACGTCGTCGTCCCGTGGTCGGCTCGACGATTCCAGCTCAATTCAAA
Source organism: uncultured bacterium (assembly GCA_902826395.1). Taxonomy (GTDB): domain Bacteria; phylum Desulfobacterota; class Binatia; order HRBIN30; family CADEER01; genus CADEER01. The sequence continues at coordinate 19,981 of CADEER010000044.1, read as the reverse complement.
GCACAATACGCTGCCGTGCACAGGCACACTGCGCGTCGGCGATCGCCGCTACACTTTGCAGCCGGCGACCTGGCACGGCGTGCAGGACTGGGGGCGCGGGATCTGGCCGTACCGGTCCTTCTGGAACTGGGCGGTCTGCACCGGAGTGCAGGACGGCGTGGCGGTGGGGGTCAACATGGGCGGCAAGTGGACCACCGGCACGGGTGCCAACGAGAACGGCATCCTGCTCGACGGTCGCCTGCACAAGGTGATGGAAGATCTCGAGTGGACGTATGACCTCGCCGACACGCGGGCGGTCTGGCGAGTGCGTGCACCTCACTCGGGCGCCATCGATCTCTCGCTGACCCCGATCCACGCCAAGAAGGTGGGGCTCGACCTCGGCCTGTTGGCCACCGGCGGCACCTGCGTCTTCGGCAGGTGGCACGGCGTAGTGCGCGCGGCCGACCGCGAGATCTGCATCGACGGCCTCCTCGGCTGGGCCGAGGAATTCGCCCACCGCTGGTGAACGGCCGCGTGTAATGCCCAGGTCTCTCCACCGCACGGGACGGGAAGCCCTGCCCAGGCGGGTTCCTCAAGTCCGGCGGCGGCGCAGCAGGAGCACGGGCAGGAGGGCGACGATCAGATTGAGCACGACCTGTGACGGCGGATCCCGTTCGATGCTGCAGTCACAACCGCCGCCTCCGTCGTCTCGTGGGGTCGGTGTGACGCAGCGGTTGTCGATGCAGATCTCGCCGTCGTCGCAGTCCTCGTCCTCGTCGCAGAAGCCGATCGGGGTCGGTGTCACCGTGGCGCAGCGGTTGTCGATGCAGATCTGGCCCTCGGGGCAGTCCTCGTCGTCCTCGCAGAACCCGATCGGTGTCGGTGTGGCGCAGCGGTTGTCGATGCAGACCTGGTCTTCCGGGCAGTCCTCGTCTTCCTCGCAGAAGCCCTCCGGCGTCGGGGTGGGCTCGGGTGTGGCGCAGCGGTTGTCGATGCAGACCTGACCCTCGGGGCAATCCTCGTCGTCTTCGCAGTAGCCTTCGGGCGTCGGCGTGAGAGTGGCGCAGCGGTTGTCGATGCAGATCTGCCCTTCCGGGCAATCCTCGTCGTCTTCGCAGAAGCCGACCGGTGTCGGCGTGGCGGTGGGCGTCGGCGGTTCGACGACCGTGATCTCGCACGAGACAGCTTCGCTCGGGATCAGATCGCCGTCCGGATCGCTGACCAGGACGTTGAATAGCTGGATTGCGAACGCCTCGCGCGGCGCCTCGGACGCGATGGCGAAGGTGCAGGTAAAGAGCGCGCCCTCGGGAATCTCGACTTGATTCTGCTGGGCGAACACGAAGGCGATCACGCGGGCGGGATCGTCGTCGACGAAGGCATCGGCCAGGCGCTTGTCCGGTACCGTTCCGGGACCGATCGCGGGATTGATGGTGCAGTTCGGCGTGTCGTCGCCGGGCTCGGCTGCATCAAAGACCGAAGCGTCGAAGCTGAATGAGCTCTGGGTACCGCCGACCGCGTCACCTTCCGCGAGCGTGAGGCGGAACTCGAGGGACGTCGTTCCGCCCGCCGGGCCGGTGGTCGAGACACACTCGACCGTGGCGGCCCCCGCGGCGCAAGCCGTCAGGACGAGCCAAGCGGCGATCGTGGACCGCAGCGATGCGATGCCTCCGCGGAGCGACATTTCAGAACCTCCGGATCAGAGCGAGCAGCACATTTCGATGACGTCTTCGAGCGGCAGGTCGCCGAAGCGCGTGCAGCCGTTGAGACTGTTGCCCACGGCGCGGATCAATTCCTCGATGGTGATGGCGCAATCGCCGTTGGCATCGCCGGCCGGACACGGCTGGACGTTTCCCTCACCACAGATGCTGATGCCGAGCGCCATGTTGGTCATGCGAATGATTTCGTTGATGGCGACGGCGCCGTCGCCGTTGCAGTCCCCGGTGCAGGCGGCCGGACCGGGCGTGTTCACCGGCGTCGCAGTGGGCGACGGCGGGGCAAAGATTTCGCCGCAGCGGTCGATCTCGAACGGATTGCAGGCGACGAAGGCGTCGATGGCGTTGTTGATATCGCCGACGACCATATTCTCGGCGGCGGAGGAGAATCCGATCCACACGCCGTTGCCGCTCATCGTCACCGGGAAGTCGGGCACGTTGCCGCCCGGCCTGCCGCCGCTGTCGGCGAGCTCGAGGCTGACGCGCTCGATGCGCGGTTGTCCAAATGCCACCTGCCGATCGACGACGAAGACGTCGGACGAGTTGTTGCCGTCATTGGGGTCGAAGGTCGCCGAGAACGACATGAACGCCACGTAGCGCGCGTCATCGCTGATCGCCGGGCCGCCGCTGATACCGTTCGACTGGTTGCCGAAGTCGTCGACGCTGACGCGCTCGGTCGAGCCGCTGGCGACCTCGTGAACGAAGACGTCGGGGACGCCGTTGGTGTCGCCCGGCACCAGGTTCGTTGCCTCCGACTTGAACGCGACTACCGATCCGTCGCCGCTGAGGTCGGGCAGGAAGCAGGTGTTGTCGGCCGGTCGGCCTGCCGAAGAGATGCTGGCGAGGCGAGTCTCGCCGCTGTCGACGTCGTGGATGAACACCTGCTCGATGCCGCGCAGGTCGTCGGTGACGAAAGTGGTTGAAGCCGAAACGAAAGCGACGGTGCTGCCATCGGCGCTGATCGCCGGTGAGCGGCTGAGGCCGTCCGACTGCGTGCCGTCGGACGCGACGCTGACGCGGCTGATCTCCCCGCTGTCGCGGTCGTAGAGGAAGATGTCGAGAACCTCATTGGTGTCGTCGGGCACGAGATTCGACGCTTGCGACGTGAAAGTGATCCACCTCCCGTCGGCGCTCATTCTCGGAAAGGTGCTGGCGCCGTTGGCTTGGCCTCCGACGCCCTCGATACGGGTCGTTTCGCCGCTGTCCCGGTCGACGATGAAGATATCGCTCGCGGCGTTCGTGTCGCCGTCGACCAGGTTGGGTGATTCGGTGGCAAAGGCAACCCAGCGTCCGTCTGCCGATATGGTCGGTGCAAAGCCATCCACGGTGCTGCCAGCTCCGGCAGCGGCGCGGGTCGTCGTCGGATCATTGCCGCGCGATCGCACGTAGAAGTCGGCGCGGGGCTGGATCAGATGCGGCGCAACCAGGTCGAGTGCGACTGATCGGAAAAACGCGATGGCACCGTCCTCGGAGAGAGCCGGCGCGTTGCTGCGCCCTTCGGCGCTGAAGCCCCGGGTGGTGCGACTGAGCAACTCCACGTCCTGGCCATGCGTGCCGGCCGGAAACGCGGCGGGGGCGAGCAGGACGGTCGCGGCGACGAGGGGTGTGCCGACGGTGCTGCGAAGTCGACGCCTCCGCACCGATGGATCGATCAAGGCTTTCGCTTGCTGCAACATCCTTCCCCTCACCGGCGCCGCGCCCGGCGCAGTGTCCTTAATGTAGTAGCCCAAAGTCAAGAAGCCGCGCCGGCAAGATTTATGGCGTTCGCTAAGTCAAAAGTTGCCGGCGGCTCTGTGCTGGCGCCCGCAATGCGAATCGGCGCCAACGGCGTGTGCCGCGGGCCTTCATCCGGCGAGCTTTTTGCGCAGGATCTCGTTGACCAGTTGAGGGTTGGCCTTTCCCTGTGTCGCCTTCATCACCTGGCCGACGAAGAAGCCGAGCATCTTGTCCTTGCCGGCGCGGTAGTCGGCGATTTTGTCGTCCTGGCCGGCGAGGACGCCGTCTACGATCGATTCGAGCTCGGTCGCGTCGCTCACCTGGCCGAGGCCGCGTTGTTCGACGATCTCGGCGGCCGTCGCGTCGGTGTCGACCAGCTCGTCGAAGACTCCCTTGGCGATCTTGCCGCTGATCGTGCCGTTGTCGATGAGCGCGATCAGCCCGCCGAGCTGCTGGGGCGAGAGCGGCCAGCGCTCGATGACGAGCGGCTGATCGAGTTTGCGCTCGCGAACGACGCGCAGGACGTCGCCCATGACCCAGTTGCTCGCCGCTTTGGGATTGCCGTGGACGGCGACGGTCGCTTCGAAGTAGTCGGCGAGGTCCTTGCGCGCGGTCAGCACTTCGGCGTCATAGGCGGGCAGGGCGTAAGCGCTGGCGAAACGGGTGGCGCGGGCGTCCGGCAGCTCGGGCAGGGCGGCGCGAACTCGCTCGATCCAGTCGGATTCGACATCGAGCGGCAGCAGATCGGGCTCGGGAAAGTAGCGATAATCGTGCGCGCTTTCCTTGGACCGCATCGACCGCGTCACCTCTCGGTCGGCGTCCCACAGGCGTGTTTCCTGGACGATCTTCTCGCCATTGCGCAGCGCTTTCGCCTGGCGCTCGATCTCGTACTCGATGGCGCGCTCGACCGAGCGGAACGAATTGAGATTCTTGATCTCCGCCTTGGTGCCGAGCTCGCTCGCTCCGCGCGGTCGCAGCGAAACGTTGGCATCGCAGCGGAAGCTGCCCTCCTCCATGTTGCCGTCGCAGACCTCGAGATACTGCAGGATGGCGCGGAGCTTTCGCAGATAGGCCCCGGCTTCGGCGGCGTTGCGGATCTCCGGTTCGCTGACGATCTCGAGCAGCGGCACGCCGCAGCGGTTGTAGTCGACGAGACTGGAGTCGCCGTGCGCCTCGTGAATGTTCTTGCCGGTGTCCTCCTCCATGTGGATGCGCGTCAAGTGGATCGATCGCGCTTCGCCGTCGGCGCTGATGTCGATGCGGCCGCCGAGACAGATCGGCAGCTCGTACTGCGAGATCTGATAGCCCTTGGGGAGGTCGGGATAGAAATAGTTCTTGCGCGCCCAGCGGCTCCTCGACTGGATCTCGCAATGAGTCGCGAGGCCGGTCTTGATCGCGAATTCCACCACCTGGCGGTTGAGAACCGGCAGCACCCCCGGCAAGCCGAGGCACAGCGGGCAGGTGTTGTCGTTGGGCGCGGCGCCGAAGCGCGCCGAGCAGCCGCAGAAGATCTTCGACTGCGTCAGCAACTCGGCGTGTACCTCGAGGCCGATGACGGCTTCGTAGTCGGTCATTGCGCCGACTCCGGCGCGCGCCGATGCCAGTCGGTGTCGCGTTGGTAGGCGTCTCCGGCGCGGAGCACGGTCGACTCGTCGAACGGCTTGCCGATGAGTTGGAAGCCGATCGGCAAACCGCCGCTCGACCCGCAGGGCAATGCGAGGCTGGGAAGACCGGCGAGATTCACGGAGATCGTGAAGATGTCGTTCAGATACATTTGCAGGGGATCGGCGCTCTTCTCGCCGAGGCGGAATGCGACAGTCGGTGTCACCGGCGCCAGGATGAGGTCGTGCCGTGCGAAGGCCTCTTCGAAATCCCGGCGGATCAACGTCCGGACCTTCTGCGCCTTGAGGTAGTACGCGTCGTAGTAGCCGGCCGACAAGGCGTGGGTGCCGAGCATGATGCGCCGCTTTACCTCTGGGCCGAAGCCGCATTCGCGGGTTTCGCGGTACATGGTCAGCAGGCCGTGGCCTTCGTCGCGCCGCAGGCCGTAGCGGGTGCCGTCGTAGCGCGCCAGGTTCGAGCTCGCTTCGGCGGTGGCGATCAAATAATAGGTCGCGATCGCGTACTCGGTGTGCGGCAGCGAAACTTCGTCGACGCTGGCGCCGAGCGACTCGAAATGGCGCGCCGCTGCCTGCACCGCTTTGGCGACTTCCCCGTCGATGCCGCCGGTGAAGTACTCGCGCGGCAGGCCGATGCGCAGGCCCTTGACGTCGCCGTCGAGGCAGGCCGCGTAGTCCAGAGCCTCGCGGTCCACCGAGGTGGAGTCGAGCGGATCGTGCGCCGCGATCCCCGACAGCACGTGGGCGACATCGCGCGCGCTGTGCGCCAACGGCCCCACCTGATCGAGCGACGAGGCGAAGGCGACGACTCCATAGCGACTGACCCGGCCGTATGTCGGCTTGAGGCCGGTGACGCCGCAGAACGCTGCAGGCTGGCGGATCGAGCCGCCCGTATCGGTGCCGAGCGCGGCAATGCACTGGTGAGCGGCAACGGCGGCAGCAGACCCCCCGGACGAGCCTCCGGGAACGCGCTCCAGGTCCCACGGATTGCGCGCGGCTCCGAAGGCCGAGTTTTCGTTCGACGAGCCCATCGCGAACTCGTCGCAGTTGAGCTTGCCGACCAGTACCGCGCCGGCGGCGCGCAAGTTGGCGACCACGGTGGCGTCGTACGGCGCGACGAACGGCTCGAGGATGCGCGAGGCGGCGGTGGCGCGCGCGCCGCGCACCAGGATGATGTCCTTGATCGCCATCGGTATGCCGCAGAGCGGCCCGGCGTTGCCCGCCGCGATGCGCGCATCGGCGTCGTCGGCATGGGCCAAGGCCAACTCGGGGGTGACGGTAATGAAAGTGTTGAGCTGAGGCTGGGTAGCTTGGATACGGGTCAGGAACGCCTCGGCGAGTCGACGTGCCGACACCTCGCCGGCGTCGAGCAGCTGCCGTGCCTCGTCGATGGTGAGACTGGTCAGATCGCTCATCCGGCTTCTATTCGATGATTTTGGGAACGCGAAAGTGCCGGCCGTCGGAGGCTGGGGCGTTGCTCATCCAGCGGTCCGTCTGCGGCTGATTGGTGACTCGGTCCTCGCGGAATGGCGTAGCCATCGCGGTGATGTGCGCCGTCGGTTCGACGTTCGCGGTGTCGAGCTTCTCGAGCACCCGAACGTACTCGAGAATCTGATCGAGTTGCTCGACCAGCTCGGACTCCTCGGCCTCGGTCAGATTCAACCGAGCGAGCAGGGCGACGTGGCGAACATCGTCGCGCGTGATGGCCATCCGCCCCCGCTAACACAGGGGCTAAGGGGCTTCAACGCGGCCGCGTGCAGCGATCCGCGACTTTGCCGAGCTGGGAGCCGGTGCGTAGGCTTCTGTGCAATGACCGACCGACGCGAGAGGGGCGAGGCGGGAGAACGAGCGGCGGCGGCATTTCTCAGGCGTCGAGGGTACGTCGTCGTCGAGCGGAACTACAGGTGTCGCGGCGGTGAGATCGATCTCATCGCTCTGCACGGTAGCACGGTGGTCTTCGTCGAGGTGCGGACGCGGGCTGCCGAGGCGATGGTGCATCCATTCGAGAGCGTCGACGGCAACAAGAGGCGGCGCATCGTCACGGCGGCTCGCTACTACGTGATGAGCAAGCACCTGCACGACCATCCACAGCGCTTCGACCTCGTCGCCGTCCGCGTGGAAGGCGGCGACATGAAGTGCGAGCTGCTCGTCGACGCATTTCGCCTCGACGACCTGCCGCCCCCGCGCCGTCCCTGGTAGTAGACACCGTGAGGTCGGAAGCGATGCCGCGGACGAGTTTGGCCGCGCCAGCGGCCTTTACTTCGGAGTCGCTAGCGGCGCTTTCCTAGCGCCGCTGTGCGTGTTACCGCGTGACGGATGCTCGACATTCGCCTCATTCGCGACAAGCCGGACGACGTCAAAGCGTCGCTGTCGACGGTCGGCGTCAGCGCCGGCGAGATCGATGAAGTTTTGCGGCTCGACGAGCGCCGTCGGTCGTTGATCGCCGAAGTGGAGCAGTTGCGCAACGAGCGAGGTGCGGCATCCAAACGCATTGGCAAGATGTCCGCCGAGGAGCGGGAACCCCTGGTGCTGGAGATGCGCGGCATCGGGGATCGGATCGCCGACCTGGAGAAGGCGCTCGTGACGGCGGAGGCGGAGTTCGAGAGTGCAATGCTGCTATTGCCGAACATCCCCCATCCAGATGTTCCGGTCGGGCCTGACGAGTCGGCGAACGCGGTGATCCGCGAGGTAGGCGAGGAGCGGCAATTCGATTTCGAACCGCTGCCGCACTGGGAACTCGGAGAGCGGCTCGGGATCATCGACTTCGAGCGCGGCGTCAAGGTGTCCGGCTCGCGGTTCTATGTCCTGCGGAGCCAAGGGGCGCGTCTGCAGCGGGCGCTGATCAACTGGATGCTCGATCTCCACGTCGGCGAGCACGGCTATTCGGAGGTCTACCCGCCGGCGATGGTTCGCCAGGAGTGCCTGGTAGGCACCGGCAACTTGCCCAAGTTCGGCGACAACCTCTACCGAGATGTCGACGAGGATTTCTGGTGGGTGCCGACCGCCGAGGTTCCCGTAACCAACCTCTATCGAGACGAAATCTTCGAGCCCGATCAGTTGCCGCTCTACCACGTCGCCTACTCGCCGTGTTTCCGCCGCGAGAAGATGTCGGCGGGTCGCGATGTCCGCGGCATCAAGCGCGGGCACCAGTTCGACAAGGTCGAGATGGTCAAGTTCGTTCGCCCCGAAACGTCGGACGCCGAGCTGTTGAGACTCCTCGACGATGCCGAGGACGTTTGCCGGCGCCTCGGGCTGCGCCATCGGGTGGTGCAGATGTGCACGGGCGATCTGAGCTTTGTAGCTGCCATGAAATATGACGTAGAGGTGTGGGCGCCGGGGTGCGGAGAGTGGCTGGAGGTCAGTTCCTGCTCGAACTTCCGGGACTTCCAGGCTCGCCGGGCACGCATCCGCTACCGATCCGAGCCGCGCGCCAAACCCGAGCTCGTTCATACCCTGAATGGGTCGGGGCTGGCCCTCCCTCGAGTCCTGATCGCGATCCTCGAAACGTTTCAGCTGGCCGACGGCCGGGTGCAGGTTCCCGAGCCGCTGCGGCCCTACATGGGCGGCGCCAACGCCATCGACTGAGTCTCGTCCGGTTCGGGCCGCGGCGCATCAGTCGGAAAAAAGTCAGCCTCCTTCCAGAACGTCGTTTCCCGTCGCAACAGACTAAGAATATTGCGGTTTCCCGACGTCAAGAGTTTCGTTGACGCGGCTCGGCAGAGAAACTTGTTGCCCGCCTGATCGACCCGCGTTAAGGGCGGGCGCAGGTTGGATTGGCGGCGCGACATCCCGATGGTAACCTTCGCAGCAATTCGGCGGATCGTCTTCAGTGTAGATCGGATCGCCGAATCGGAGCCGATGAGCCGGCTCTCTCTCCTGTCCAATCAGACAGACACAAACATGGATCTCGAGCGAATCGCTTTCGGGCGGGCCGCGGGGTTGGCGTCTTTCGAAGCCTCCTCTCGCGCTCCGATCTGCCGGGGCTCTCGTTGAGCGACCCCGATCTTGCGAGCGGAAGGGCTCGCGCCTGTGATGACGCAGGCTCCAGGAGGAACAATGGCGGATTCATCCGTTGAATCGTCGATCGACCCGACAGCCGAACCACGGCTGCGGGCTGTGAAGCCGGAAGTGAAGAAGAAAAAGAGTCAGTGGTCCTCCCTGGCGGCGGTGCTCGAGAAGCATCGCGGCAAGAAGCTGTTGGTAGTCCTCGTCGGGTATCCGGATCCGGACAACATCGGCTCTGGACTGGCCCTGCAATTCCTCGCCAGAGAATACGAGATAGAAACCAGCCTGCTGTCCTTTCACGAGGTCAGCCATCAAGAGAATCGCGCCCTCGTGAAGCAGCTCGAGCTCGACCTGTGGCTCTATGATGAACGCGCGGACCTCTCGGAGTACGAGCTTTACGCGCTCGTCGACACCCAGCGTCCGGAGGCGACGCCGATCGAGGAGGAGCTCGAGAAGAAGACCTTGATCGCGGTGGTCGATCATCACAAGCGATCCTCCGACGTGGAAGCCGAGTTCATCGACGTGCGTGAGGACGCGGGTTCGACCTGCGGAATCTTCGCCGAGTATCTGGAAGCGTCGTTGCCAGAGGGCTTGGATTCGAACGAACCCGAACACATCAAACTGGCAACCGCGATGATGCACGGCATTCGCTCGGACACGCGGATCTTCATCGAGGCCAGTCAGCAGGATTTCAATGCCGCGGCTTATCTGTGGCCCGCTGTCGATCAGGCGCTGCTGCGCAAGATCTCGGCGCAGTCACTCAGTCCGGCGGTGATGGACATGATCCAGTCAGCGCTCGAGCGACGGCGGGTATACGATAACTACCTGTTCAGCGATGTCGGATTCGTGCGCAAGGAAAATCGCGACGGCATTCCGCAGGCCGCCGATTTTCTGCTGACGCGCGCGGGAATCGATACCGTGTTGGTGTTTGGTGTCGTCAACGGCCGGACCATCGAGGGCTCGTTGCGAACGCGCAGCGACACGGTGAACCCCGACGCCTTCCTCAAGAAGGCGTTTGGCATCGACGAGGAAAAGGGCTCCCACTACGGCGGCGGCAACGTGCGGGACAAGGGTGCGTTCCAGATCCCGATAGGCTTTCTCGCCCAGCACAATGATCGCGAGCAGCTGTATCGTCTTGCCTGCGAGATCATCCACGAGAAGTTTCTCGAGGCGATCGGTCAGGAAGCGGGATCGTAAGCGGAGATAGCGGAAGCGTCGATCGCCTCGTTGCCCGACGCGCGCATTCGGCGCGGTATCAGTCGGCTCGCAGGCCGCGTGGTGTCGTCCACATTTCGACGACGCCGAGTAGCGCGTCGAGTGCGATCGCGAGCATAGCGGCAGGCAAGGCACCGCATAGGACGAGGGCATAGTCGGTCGTTGCGAGACCGGTGACGATCGGATCGCCTAGCCCGCCGGCGCCGATGAAGGCAGCGAGAGTTGCGGTGCCGACGCTGATCACGGTCGCGGTGCGGATTCCCGCCATCAGAACCGGCGCGGCGAGTGGCAGCTCTACCTGGCGCAAGATCTCCGAATCGCTCATGCCCAAACCTCGGCCGACGTCGACGAGGCGCTCTTCGATGCCGCGCAGGCCCGTCACAGTGTTCCTGAGAATCGGCAGAATCGCGTAGAGCAGCAGCGCGACCAAGGCGGGCGTTACGCCTATGCCGAATAGCGGCAGCATGAAGGCGAGCAAGGCGATTGAGGGAATCGTCTGCAGAGTTGCAGCGAGGCCGAGCGCCGCGCGGGCGAGGGTAGGCCGCCGACTGGCGACGACGCCGAGGGGGATACCGATCACGGCCGCCAGCGCCACTGCACCGATCGTCAATGCCAGATGGCGACGGGTCAGCTCCAAGGTTTGCCAGCGCCGTTGATAGAGAAGCGACAGGAAACCGTGCCTCTGCGAAACCTGGATTTGCCGATCGGATTTGACGCCCAAGTCGGAAAGGAATTCGGCGGCGACCGCAGCTGGCTCACGTCGCTCCATCTCCACTTGGTAGTTCAATCGGCGCATTGCCGAATCGTCGATGCGCCCCGCTAGCAGCAATAGGGCGGTCGTGACGCCGGGCGCGCGTTGCTCCAGGTCGGAGCGAATCAGAGGCGCGGCTTCATAAGGCGGGAAGAAGTTGCGGTCGTCGCGCAGCGGCACCAATCCGTAGCGCAGGATCTTTGCATCGGTCGAGTAGCCGTCGATTACGTCCACGGCGCCATCGGCGAGAGCCTGATAGGAAAAGTCGTGCGCGAGGCCGGTGGTGGTGTCCTCGTCGAGGCGGTAGGCGCTTCTCAGGCCCGGCATGCCGTCGGGCCGGCGCAAAAACTCGTGCGAGATTCCGTAGCGGAGTTTATGACGGTGTAGATCGCTCATCGTGGTGAGCTGAAGGCGAGCGCTGGTTTGTGCCGTCACCAGCATTACGTAGGTGTTCTCGAAGCCAAAGGGTGCCAACCATGTGAGACCGAACCGCCGGGCGACCTCGCGCGAGACGGTGGCGTAGACTTGGGCGGGCGATAGGTGCAGCGCCTCGTCGCCGACGAGATTGCGCAGAGCCGTGCCGGTGTATTCCGCATACACGTCGATCTCGCCTGCGCGCAGCGCCTCGAAGCACACCTGCGTTCCTGCCAAGTTCAGCCGGCGCACCACCTCGATGTCCGTCTGCGATTCGATCGTCTGCGCCATGATCTCGGCGAGGACTGCGCCCTCGGTGAAGTTCTTGGCGCCCACGACGATCGATGCCGATGCAGCAGCAGAATGTCCCGCGATCAGGGCTAAGCCCAGTGCCGCGAAGGTCGCCCGACTACGCATCCAGGGCACTCGCGACGAGTTCGGCGATATCCGCGGTCTGTGGCGAAGCGCGAATCTCGCGGGGTGACCCGACCTGTGCGATCCGTCCATCGATCAGGATCGCAATACGGTCGGCAAGGCGCAGCGCCTCGTCGACATCGTGCGTCACGAGCACCATCGTCTTGCGCAGCGAAGCTTTGAGCTCGAGGAAGTGCGTCTGTAGCTTTCGGCGGGTGATAGGATCCAGAGCGCCGAACGGCTCATCGAGCAACACGAGGGGCGGGTCTGCGGCGAGCGCTCGCGCGAGGCCGACCCGCTGCTGTTGTCCGCCACTGAGTTGGTTCGGATAGCGGTCAGCGATTCCATCGAAATCGAGACCGACCAACGAGAAGAGCTCGGCGCTACGTTCTCGGCGGCGATCTCTCGGCCACCCCAGAAGCCGAGTCACCGTCTCGGCGTTGTCGCGCGCCGTCATGTGGGGAAACAGCCCGGCGTTCTGCACGACGTAGCCGATGCCGCGCCGCAATTCGATCGGATCGACGGTGGAGACGTCGCGACCGTTGACCAGCACCCGGCCGGCGGTAGGGTCGATGAGTCGATTGATCAAGCGCAGGGTGGTCGTCTTGCCGCAACCCGAAGGTCCGAGCAGTGCCAGCGTCGTCGAGGCTTCGACGTCGAGGTCGATGTCACGCAGGGCAAAGTGCCCCAGTGGGTAGGCTTTGGATACGGACTGTAGAGCGATCACGACCTGCGCTCCCCCGATCGACGGCATTGAATCATTCGCGACATCGCGCTCGGGGGCAAGGAATCGCCTCTTGGTGGCATCGCGATGGTTCGCACCGAGGGGGCTGTCGCCCGCGGGTTGCGTCGACCCCGTCGCGCCGCCTATGGTTCAATAAATCCGTAACGCGAAGCCTTGTGCGACAAGCCCTCCCCCTGGGCACTCGCCTCATGCAAGCAGCCTCGACCGACGCATCCTGCCAGGCGGAAAAGTGGCGCAAACACGACGCAATCTGAACCAGGAGCGGGGTCGCCACGGAGTCGCCCACTTCGCCATCGAGCGACATCTCGAAGGCGATGCACATTCGACTCTCGTCGCCGACGTACGCCGCGGTCTCGGGGCGTACCCCAAGACTCTACCGGCGAAGTATCTGTACGACGAGCGGGGCGCACTGTTGTTCGACGCGATCTGCGACCAACCCGAGTATTACCCCACGCGCACGGAGGAGGGGATGCTGGCTGAGATGGCGGATGAAGCGATTCGCATCTGCCGCCCGAGCCAACTGGTCGAGCTCGGTAGCGGCGCCTCCCGCAAGACCCGGCTCCTTCTCGATGCGCTCATGGAAAACGGCGGCGACGAGCCATGCTACGTCCCGGTCGACGTCAGCGCCGAGATGTTGAGTCGAAGCGCCGACGCCGTGGGGCGCGATTATCCGGAGCTCGCAGTCCACGCCATCGTCGGCGACTATGATCGGGACCTTCGGTATCTGCCTCCGGCCGATCGCCGGATGGTGATCTTTCTAGGGAGTACGATCGGGAATTTCACCGAGATCGACGCTCGGCGGTTCCTCAGGTCGCTGCGAGCGCAGCTCTCGCGGCGAGATTGGATCCTCATAGGGTTCGATCTCGTGAAGCCGGTCGAGGTGTTGAACGCAGCGTACAATGACGCCGCTGGTGTGACCGCCGACTTCAACCTGAACGTGCTGCGTGTCTTGAATCGTGAGCTGGACGCCAATTTCGATCTGGATTCGTTCCGGCATGATGCGTTCTTCAATGTCGGTGCATCACAGATCGAGATGCACTTGAGGAGCGATCACCGGCAACGTGTGTCGATTCCGGGTGCGGGCCTCGAAATCGCGTTTGCTTCCGGCGAATCCGTGCAGACCGAGATCAGTCGGAAGTTCTCGAAAAGCTCAGCAGTCGGGCTCGTTTGCGGGGCCGGGTTTGCGCCACGCCACTGGTACGAATCGGGCGACGGGTATTTCGCGCTGCTGCTGGCGTCCGCCGCCGCCGTCGTGTAGAGCCCGGGTCGAGCGTGAACAACCCGTGAGCAGCCGCCCGCGCAAGAACCCGCCGGTAGACGACCTTCCGGTCGTCTACGTCGACAATGCCGAAGCGCTCATCAATGTGTGCGGGCACCTCGCGACGACCAGGCGTTTTGCTCTCGACACCGAGTTCGTCGGCGAGCGCACCTATTATCCGAAGCTCGAGGTCATTCAGGTGGCGAGTCGCGAGCAGGTCGCGCTGATCGACTGCCGGGCGGTCGAAGACCTCGGTCCTTTCTTCGAGGTGCTCGCGAATCGAAGGATCCAGAAGATTTTGCACGCGGCTCAGCAGGACGTGGAGCTCTTCGAGAGCCTCACCGGCGAGGTGCCGCGACCGGTCATCGACACCCAGGTCGCATCGGCGCTGGCGGGTTACGGCGCCCAGGTTGGGTACGCACAGCTCGCGGAGCGCATTCTCGGCGTGACTTTGGAAAAGAGCGAGACATTGTCCGATTGGTCGCGGAGGCCGCTCAGCAAGGCACAGCTGGCTTACGCGGTGGACGACGTCCGCTACCTGTTGCCTCTGTACGAAGATCTGCGAGCGCGCCTCACCGAGCTCGAACGCTGGGATTGGCTCAAGGAGGAATGCGCAGGAATCGAGACGGTGAGCCGAGGCCTGACCGTGGCGCCCGAGGAGGCTTATCTGCGAGTGCGCGGGCGGGGCTCCCTGCGGCCGCGTGCGCTTGCCGTACTGCGTGAGTTGGCCGCCTGGCGTGAGAGCGCTGCGCGCGAACGCAACAAGCCGCGTGTCAGTATCGCTCGTGACGAGGCCCTTGTGGAGATTGCGCGCCGTTCGCCGACTTCGGTGAGCAGCTTGCGCGGGTTGCGCGCTGTCCGTTCGCGCGAGGTGGAACGACATGCGGCGGAGGTCGTCGATCGCGTCAATGCCGCGTTGGCGGGCCCCAGAGAGGAATGGCCGCAGCCGCCGCCGGTGCAGGGTCCGACGCCGGCACCGGGTGTCGTCGAGCTTCTGCAAGCTGTCGTCCGCGAGCAAGCCGATGAGCACTCGATAGCGGCATCGATCCTCGCGACCCAGGCGGAGTTGCAGCAATTGGCTTCTCGACACCTGCAGGGTAATGGCGTCGACGATCTTCGCCTGATGCACGGTTGGCGCCGCGCCCTCGTGGGCGGCGATCTGCTTGCGGTTCTGGAGGGTACGGCGTCGGTGTCAGTCGATCCGAGCACGCAGCGCTTGCGTATCCGGCCCCGTCGTCGTCCGGCCGGGGCTCCTCCGTCTACCTGAGCCGCGGTTCGACCCGCATCACTCGTCGCGCCGCCGCTTGGCGCTGGCCGCTGCGATACGTTCGAAGACGTCGGCGAGCTCCGGACTGTGCAGGCGCGGCATGGGGACGGGCGGTGTAACGCGATGACGCGCGCGGGGCGGCCCCGGTAGCTTCGCGTTGACGGCACGGTCGTTGATTCTGCCCGAAACAAAGTAGATGTCGCGGATCAGAGGCGCGCCGAGTCGTTCGTTGAGGCGCCCGCGGATGCCCTCTTTGAGGAACTGCAGCTCCTGCATCCAGGTCGCTCCATCGACGCGGATCGACAAGACGCCGGCGTGAAAGCTGTCTGGCTGGGCGTGACGCGCTAAAGATTCTCCGACCTCGCTGTCCCAGAACGTCCAGACTCGATAGGCGTCCATGCGGTGGTCAGGGTCTATCCTCTGCAGGATCCGCTGCAGAGTATCTCCAACTCGGCTGGGGATTGAGTGACGCGATGGACGCTGGGCGCTCATCGGCGCAGCGTACAGTCCGCGGGCCCGTGTTGCACGAATCGGCAAAATTTTTCTCATCACAAAGGCTTGTTATTTGGCAAAAAGTCGCCCTCGCCACGGCCTTGGCCGGATCTCAATCTTGACAGCCCGACTGTCTGGCGCTAGGAAGGTCGCCCCACTACATGTTGGGGTAGTCGGAAAGCCGGGCCACGATATCTGGGGAGAATCGGGACCCGGTGGATCGGGAGATGGGGAGGGGTGCCGATGGCGGATCGAGCCATGAAGATCAAAAAAAGTCAGCAGACGGCCGGGGCCGCGGCGGCGAGTGCGGGTGTTGGCACCGCGCGTCTCTTCACCGCCCCGGGCGTAGATCCATTCGACGAAGTGGAATGGAGCACGCGCAGCGCGATCATCCAGGACGAAAAGGGCAGCACCGTCTTCGAGCAACGCGATGTCGAGGTGCCTGCTGGGTGGTCGCAGTTGGCGACCAACGTCGTCGTTTCCAAGTATTTCCGCGGTGCGCTGGGCAAGCCGGAGCGGGAGAAGAGCGCCCGCCAGATGATCGGTCGTGTCGTCGACACGATCCGCGGCTGGGGCGAACAACAGAGTTACTTTTCGACGGAAGAGTCCGCCGATGCGTTCTCGTCCGAGCTCAAGCACCTCCTCCTGCACCAGAAGGTGTCGTTCAACAGTCCCGTGTGGTTCAACGTCGGAATCGAGCCGCACCCGCAATGTTCGGCATGCTTCATCCTGTCGGTCGAAGACACGATGGACTCGATTCTCGGCTGGTACCGCAACGAGGGGATCATCTTCAAGGGCGGATCCGGTTCCGGAGTCAACCTTTCTCGAATTCGCTCGTCGAAGGAGCACCTGGCAGGTGGGGGCACGGCGTCGGGGCCGGTGTCGTTCATGAAGGCTGCCGACGCTTCGGCAGGAGTCATCAAGTCGGGCGGCAAGACTCGCCGCGCCGCGAAGATGGTGATTCTCGACGAGAAGCATCCCGATATCCTCGAGTTCATCCGCTGCAAATCCGAGGAAGAAGCCAAGGCGTGGGCACTGATCGACGCGGGCTACGACTCCTCGTTGGACGGACCTGCCTACGGCTCGGTGTTCTTCCAGAACGCCAACAACTCGGTTCGTGCGAGCGACGAGTTCATGCAAGCCGTCGAAAGCGATGGCAAGTGGCAAACCCGCTACGTGATGGACGGTGCGACGGCGGATACGATGCCGGCGCGCCAACTGATGCGGGAGATAGCGCAGGCGACCCACGTTTGCGGTGACCCCGGGATGCAGTTCGATTCGACCATCAACGCCTGGCATACCTGCCCGAACAGCGGCCGTATCAACGCTTCGAACCCCTGTTCGGAGTACATGCATCTCGACGATTCGGCCTGCAATCTCGCCTCGTTGAACCTGCTCAAGTTCGTCAATGACGCAGGTGAGTTCGATACCGAATCATTCCGCCACGCCGTCGATGTGATGATCACTGCGCAGGACATCATCGTCGACAACTCCAGCTATCCCACGGAGAAGATCACCGAGAACGCCAAGGCGTACCGCCAGCTCGGCCTGGGGTATGCCAATCTCGGCGCACTCCTGATGTCCCTCGGCCTCCCCTACGATTCCGAGCCGGGCCGCCAGTACGCAGCGGCGGTTACGGCACTGATGTGCGGCGAGGCCTACGCGCAATCGGCGCGAATCGCGGCGCACAAGGGGACATTCGAGGGATACGAGAAGAACGCAGCGCCGATGCTGAAGGTCATCGGCAAGCATCGCAGCCATGCCTACAAGCTCGACCCCGCCTATGTCCCGCTCGATCTACTGACTGCCGCGCGCGGCGCATGGGACGATGCGTACGCACATGGCCAGGAGAGCGGGTATCGCAATTCCCAGGCGACGGTGTTGGCGCCTACCGGAACGATCGCGTTCATGATGGACTGCGATACGACCGGCGTGGAACCGGACATTGCCCTCGTCAAGTACAAGAAGCTGGTTGGCGGCGGCATGCTGAAGATCGTCAACTCGACAGTGCCGCGCGCTCTGAGGCGGCTCGGGTATGAGTCGGGGCAGGTTCAAGCGATCGTCGAGCACATCGACACGTACGACACGATCGAAGGAGCCCCCGACCTGGAAGACGAGCACCTGCCGGTGTTCGACTGTGCTTTCAAGCCCGCCAACGGCAAGCGTGCGATTCATCACATGGGGCACCTGCGGATGATGGGTGCGGTGCAACCGTTTATCTCCGGTGCGATCTCCAAGACCATCAATATGCCGAACGATGCCTCAGTCGAGGACATCATGAATGCCTACGTCGAGGCTTGGCGCCTTGGCGTGAAGGCAGTGGCGGTCTACCGCGACGGCTGCAAGCGCACGCAGCCCCTCAACACGTCCAAGACTGACGGCGACAAGACCGCCCGCAAAGCTCCCGAGGCCAAGCCAACTCGTCGCCGCCTTCCCCAGGAATGCCGCTCGCTGCGGCACAAGTTCGATATTGCGGGTCATGAGGGCTACATCCATGTTGGCCTTTACGACGACGCGACACCGGGGGAGATCTTCATCAAGATCGCGAAAGAGGGGAGCACGATTTCGGGCCTGATGGACACCATCGGCATCCTCACCTCGATGGCTTTGCAGTACGGTGTGCCGCTGGACGTATTGGTGAACAAGTTCAGCCACGTTCGCTTCGAGCCGTCGGGCTTCACGAAGAATCCCGAGATCCCGATCGCCAAATCGCTGATCGACTACATGTTCCGGTATCTCGGCTCGAAGTTTCTCGACGCCAACCAACAGGCGGCGGTGGGCATTCAGTCCCTGGAAGGCGAAGATTTGGGCGGGCGCGGGATGGCCTCCGGCGGCCCCGCTGAAGTAGATGCCCTTGGATTCAGCCCTCAGTCGGACGCACCGAGCTGCGCTGATTGCGGGGCGATCATGATTCGCAACGGCAGTTGCTACAAGTGTCTGAATTGCGGCGCGACCAGCGGGTGCTCCTGATCGCATCGGAGCAAACTCTATGGATGCGCCGCTCGGTGTACGAGGGGAATGGTTGGGACGCGGCTGTGGAGTGGCCCCTCGTTTGTGGCGGTGGTGTGGTGGCCGGAGGAGCCGGCGCGGGGCGCCCCTAGGGGCGCCCCGCGGGGGTGGTTTCCCACCGGCGGCGGAGTATAGGGACTCGACGCCGCGCTAGCAAGCAAAGATAAACCGCTCTCTATAGAACGTCATTTGCGCCGGCTTTCGACGCGGCTGGTTCCGCAAGCATTCTCAGGAAGGTTGTCTTCTTGAGGTGCTCGACCAAGTTCTCGGCCGTTGTTGGGCGCCCTTTTTCGCTGAGGAAGCGCTCCATCAGGATCCCGTCGAGCGTGGTCACGATCAGCGCAGCGTCCAGCTCTGGTTCGACATCGGGTCGGAAGCGGCCGCTCAGGCGGCCCCGGTCGATTGCCTCGGCCAGCAGGTTGCGGAAGACCACATAGAGCTCATGGACGTGGCTCATGACCTCGTCTGGGCCGGACTCGCGGACCATGAGGTCGACGATGAAGCGGACGGAATAGCCGTTCTCGCGGACGAACTTGAAGTAGGAGTCGATCAGGGTTTCAATCTGGTTCTGCTCGTCGAGGCTTCCGATATCGCCCATGTCGATGTAATAGGGCTCGAGAGTTCTTCCCAGGGCGGCGCGAAACAAATCCTCCTTCGACTCGAAATGCCAAAGAATCAGAGCCTTGCTGACATTTGCCTCGCGCGCGACGTGCGACAGCGGTGTGTGCTCGTAACCCTTCTGCGAGAAGAGTCGAGCCGCCGTCGAGAGGATCCGGTCCCTGGTTCGAATGCCTTGGGGCAGGGCTTCGTTCACGAGTTCCTCGACCGCAACACTGGCGGCCATCGGTAGGGAATGCAGGCGAAGATGTCAATCGAGTTTGCTCCGTTGGGCCGGCCCTTGCTCGGGCTCATCGTCGTGGTCGCCCTCGCCAACCTCGGGTGGCGAAGCCCGGATCTAGCGAGGGTGAGCGCAGAGCGGGAGGATGTCCTCGTCGAGCCCGTGAGCGCGCCCAGCAGCGCGTGGTCGGTCGGAGTCGACGGCTGGCGGATCGTCGTCGATGGGGTTGCGATCCCAACTGACCTTCCGCCGCCTGCCCCCCCGGACTTCGAGGTGGGCGGCAATCTGCGACTGGACCGCCTTGCTCTGTACGCGGACTCGATCGGTCGGTATGCGGCCGAAGAGCGAATCGATTGGCGTCTGGTTGCAGCGGTGATCTACGAGGAATCCGCGTTTCAGGCCGATGCCCTCAGCCCCGCCGGAGCCTTCGGACTCATGCAAGTGAAGGAAGAGGCGGCTCGCGAGGTTGGAGTGTTCCCGTATGGAGACCCCGACTCCAACATCCGGGCCGGGGTGCGCTATCTCGCTGCGATGCGATCCGCGTTTC
>CADEER010000043.1 GCA_902826395.1 uncultured bacterium | reverse complement strand
GTACGGTCGCGAATCTTTCGTTTTCCGACAGTCTGGGGAGAACGAACGCCGGTCGACAGGGGGTCGCGAAAGCACTGCTTGCAATATCGAACGCGTCTATGAGACTTGGACGGGGGCTCCGATGGGTACGATAAGGTCTGCGCTGCCGCGTGCGGTGATTGTGTTGGCCTTTCATTCCGCTGCAGCGTGGGGCCACCCCGGCGCCCACGAGCAAGAACAGGCTGCCGAGCAGGCGCTGGTCGAGAAGCCCGCCGACCCCGCGAATCACATCACTCGCGGCAAGTTGTACAAGGAGCGCGGCGACTGGGATGCGGCGCTCGACTCGTTTCAACAGGCGCGCACGCTGGGGGCTACGGAAGAACGGATCGCGACGCTGGAGGGCGAGACGTTCTTTGCCGCGGGCTGGATCCGGACGGCCTCCCGGCGCTTCGACGCGGCGCTGGCGAGTGCACCCGAAGATCCGCATGCGCGCATCGGCAGAGCGCGAGCGCGGATGAAGCTCGGCGACCCCGAAGGTGCCGACGCCGATTACGCGGTGGCATACCGCGTCCTCGAGCGCGTCAGTCCGGGATTGGTGCTCGAGCGCCGCGACGCCCTGGTGGCAGCGGGACGACCCGACGACGCCGTCGCGATCATCGACGAGCAGATCGCCCGCGTCGGATTGGTCCCGGCCCTACAGGAGAGCGCGATCGATCTCGATCTGGATCGGGGTCGTCATGACGACGCCCTCCGTCGGGTCGACGCGCTGCTGGCGCAGAGTCCCGACCATCCACTGTGGAGCAAACGCAGGGCCGATGTGCTGAGGGACGCTGGGCGCACCGAAGAGGCGGAAGCGGCTTACCGAAAGGCGCTCGATATCGTGCGGGCGAAGTCGGCCCGGCGCGGCAGCCGTCGATTGGCGGATCTCGAAAAGGAATTGGTGGCAGCGCTCGCGATGGACGCGGCCGTGCCATCCGAACGGGGGGGAGAATGATGAAGTCCAGAACGACGACGTGGGCGGGCATGGCGCTGGTGCTCACGCTTGCCGGAGCAGCCGATGCGGCACTGATCCGCGGACCCTATCTGCAGCTCGGTACGCCGACGAGCATGGTCGTGCGATGGCGAACCGACGTCGCCGAGGACAGCCGGGTTCGCTGGGGGACGACGCAGGGCTCGCTTTCCAGCAGCGAAGACGACGCGACGGTGACGACCGAGCACTCGGTGACGATCGATGGGCTGACGCCGAACACGGTTTACTACTACGAGGTCGGCTCGACCACGACACCGCTGGCGGGCGACGATATCGACCATTTCTTCAAGACGGCGCCGGCGACCGGTGACTCGGTGCCGACCCGAATCTGGGCGATAGGCGATTCGGGCTATCCCGATCCGGGAGTAGTCGGAGCCTGGATCCGCGACGGCGATGCGGTGCGCGACGCCTACATCGCATACAACGGTGGTGTCGCTTCCGCGGACGTCTTCCTGCTGTTGGGCGACAACGCCTACACGCTCGCGACCGATGCCGAGTACCAGACGGACTTGTTCGAGCAGTACCCGGGCTTCATGCGCACGACGCCGGCGTGGGCCTGCATCGGCAATCACGAAGGTTTCGTAGCCGACAGCATCGCCCAGACCGGCGACTACTATAATGTCTTCACCCTGCCGGCGGCGGGCGAAGCGGGCGGCGTGCCGTCGGGGACCGAGTCCTACTATTCGTTCGACTACGGCAACATCCACTTCGTCGTGCTCGACTCCGAGGAGTCGATCTTCGCCGCCAACCCGGCCGCCACCGCGGCGATGCAGGCGTGGCTGGAGTCCGATCTGGCCGCGACCGACGCGGAATGGCTGATCGCCTTCTGGCATCGCCCGCCCTACAGCAAGGGCTTCCTCCACGACTCGGACGTCGAAGTCGAGGAGATCGCGATGCGCGAGAAGATGGTGCCGATCCTCGACGACTACGGCGTCGATATCGTCCTGGCCGGACACAGCCACCACTACGAGCGCTCGATCATGATCAACGGCCACTACGGCCTGTCGGGGACGTTTGGTCCCGAGCACGTCGTCGACGGCGGCGATGGCGATCCGGTCGGCGACGGCGCCTACGAGAAGCGCGGCACCGGATTAGTGCCCAACAGCGGCGCGGTCTACGTCGTCGCCGGGAGCGCGAGCGAGGTGCGCGACAATCTCGGACTCCACCCGGTGATGGAGAAGGCGCTCGAGTCGCTCGGCTCGTTCATCCTCGATGTCAACGGCGAGAGCGCCGTCGGAACGTTCCTCGACAACACCGGAACCGTCCTCGACACTTTCGAGCTCAACAAGGGGACGGCCTGTCCCGCGACGCCGACGCTCGGCTGCACGCTGGCCGGTAAGTCCAAGATCGTGATCAAGGACAATGCGACCAAGGACTCCGCCGACAAGCTGATCTGGAAGGCGCTCGAGATGAATGTGGACCCGGTCGATCTCGGAGATCCCGCGGTCTCGGATGTGATCGACTTCTGCTTCTACGACGGAACCGGCAAGCTGCTGGGCGGTTCGCTGCCGCCGGGCGCTCCGGGTTGGACGACGAAGTCGTCCGGCTCTTCCTACAAAGACAAGGAGGCGGACATCCTCGGCGTCAAGGTCGCCAAGGCCAAGACCAGCACGGCAGGAGAAGGACAGATCCTCGCCAAGGCAAAGGGCGTCCACCTGCTCACACCGACGGCGCCATTGGCTTTGCCGATCACCGCGCAGGCCAAGAACGACGACACCGGTGCGTGCTGGGAGTCGGTCTTCAACCCGCTCGACGTGAAGAAGAACGAGGACGGCAAGTTCGTCGCGAAGAACTAGACGTTGGATTCAGGAAAGGAGGTCACGCAGTCGGGCGAGGAACGCGCGCAGGTCCTTCGGACCCTCTGAGGCAGACTGATGAACGCGTCGCATGTCGAGAGAGTCGTAGGCGTGCGCCACGAGATGGCGGAACCCGGCCGCCTGGCTCAGGCGTTGCGCGAGATCGCGGTCGAGCAGATCGGCGTCGGCCAGTCGGCGAAATGCATCGCCATAACTCTCGGGAGTACCGAGATTGAAACGCAGACACGCCGATAGGCCGAGATCGATCACGATCTGCACTGCCTGCCAAAGGTGCAGGATGACGGCGTCGGATGCATCAGTAGAAGGCTGCAGATGCGCCGCCTCCGCGGGCAGGCACGCGGCGACGCGCGCGAGGTGTCGTTCCACCGCCGCCGTCCGCTCGGCGAGCACAACAAGATCGATCGCGCCCCTCAGCCCAGGCGATCCAGGACGGCCTCGTATTCGGGCAGCAGGATTGGTTCCGCGTCGAACCAAAAGCGCGCGGCCTCGAAACGGAAGCGATCGAACACGCCCGGATCCCTTTCGTAGATGAGCAAGCCGTCGCGTGCAGCGCGATAGCGGAGAAGGCCGCTCGCCCGCGTCAGATCGACCACGTCCAGGCGGTCAGTCGCGACGACGCGGCTCAGCTCTGCCATCAGCGCCAGAGGATCGATCGATCCGTCGGCGAGATAGCCGAAGTCCCAATCGGCGCTCGGCAAGGCATCGCCGCGCGCGCGCGAGCCGAAGAGCGTTAGGAGAGAAAGGCCTCTGGTGTCTGCTGCGACGCGCAGCCCTCGAACCATCGCGTCGTCCACAACTCTTTCCACGCGGCGCATGGTACTCGCTGACACATCAGCGCGAAAGCGTTTTGCCGCGTCCCCGAAACGCTTCGATGAGCAGGTCCGAAAATGGCTAGTTCGTTCCGGTGCGGTGTATTACGAGTGCGTGCATGCAGATCGACGGCGACATCTGTTACCGCGCTCTGGCCAGTCGCGACGCGCGCTTCGATGGGCGGTTCTTTACCGGCGTCCTGACCACCGGTGTGTACTGCCGCCCGGTTTGTCCGGCGCGCACGCCGCGGCGACACAACTGCCGTTTCTTCGGCAGCGCCGCCGCGGCTGCCGACGCCGGGTTTCGACCGTGTCTGCGTTGCCGTCCCGAGTCCTCACCCGGCACGCCGGCGTGGGCCGGCACTTCGGCGACCGTCACCCGAGCACTGCGCATGATCGCGGAAGGCGCTCTGGCAGACGGCGACGCGGAAGCGCTGGCCGAGCGCCTCGGTATGGGTGGGCGGCAACTGCGCCGGTTGTTCGTCGAGCACCTCGGCGCGCCGCCGGCGGCGGTAGAACAGACACGTCGCATCCACTTCGCCAAGAAGCTGCTCGATGAAACCGACCTGTCGATCACCCAGATCGCGTTCAGCGCCGGCTTCAACAGCGTCCGGCGCTTCAATGGCGCTATGCTCGATACTTACGGCCGCAGTCCGCGCGAGCTGCGACGGCGCGGCGCACCGCCGATGCGGCCTGCGGTCATCCGGCTGCGCCTCGGGTATCGACCGCCGTTCGACTGGCGGCAGGTGATCGGCTTTCTCGCGTTGCGCGCCATTCCCGGGGTCGAAGTCGCCGGCGTCGAAGGCTATTCGCGCAGCGTCGCGATCGGCGACTATCGCGGCGTCATCCGCGTCGTTCCCGGGACCGGCGACTACCTCCTGCTGGAGACGGAAGCGGCGGCGGCGCCCGAGCTGCCGCGCATCGTCGCGCGCGTGCGCAGCCTCTTCGATCTCGGGGCGGACCCCGACGTCATCGATGCGCAACTGGCCGGCGATCGACAATTGCGACCGCTCGTGCGACGCCGCCCCGGGATCCGCGTGCCCGGCGCATGGGACGGTTTCGAGCTGGCGGTGCGCGCCGTGCTCGGCCAGCAAGTCACCGTGCGCGGCGCGTCGACCCTCGCCGGCCGCATCGCTGCCGCGCACGGCGAGGCGCTGCCGATTGCATCGGCAGGGATCGACCGCCTGTTTCCGAGGCCTGCGGCGCTGCAATCGTTCGACGGGCGCGGTATGCCGTCGCGGCGCGCCGCGACGATCCGGGCCTTGGCTAGTGCTGTATTGAACCGACCGGCACTGTTGACACCCGACCGCCACCGAGACGCGTTCTTCGCGGACATCGAGGAGATCCCCGGCTTCGGACCGTGGACGGCGCACTACGTCGCGATGCGCGCGCTCGGCGAGCCGGACGCTTTTCCGGCTTCCGATCTCGGCCTGCGTCGCGCCTTCGCCGCGATCGATGCGAACGGCACGCCCTCGGCGCGCAGCTTGGAGCAGCGAGCCGAGGCGTGGCGACCGTGGCGGTCGTACGCGGCGATGCATCTGTGGGCGACCTTAGGGGCGAGAGATTGATGATGCGGCTTGGTGCCGCGCTTTTCGGCAGGAGGTTCTGATGGACGACGTTACGTACAGGTATTTGGAGACGCCGATCGGACGGTTGATGTTGGTGGGGACGGAGCGCGGTCTGCTGCAGATCGAGTTCGCCACTGGCAAGACGAGGCGTGGTCCGCAGCCGCAGTGGCGGCGCGACGATGGCTGTCTGCCCGAAGCCGCGGCGCAGTTGCGCGATTACTTTGCCGGGCGGCGTCGCGATTTCGATCTGCCGCTCGAGCCGCGCGGCACCGCGTTCCAGCTACGCACCTGGCGGGCGTTGTGCGACATCCCGTACGGCGCCACGACTACCTATGCGGCGCTGGCGCGCACCATCGGCAGCCCGAAGGCGGTGCGCGCGGTCGGCGCCGCGAACGGGCGCAACCCACTGCCGATCGTCGTGCCCTGTCACCGCGTAATCGGCAGCGACGGCAGCCTCACGGGCTTCGGCGGCGGAACCGACGTCAAACGCACGCTGCTCCAACTCGAGGGCGCGCTGGTTTCGAACCAGGGGTCAGGGGCCGGGGGCCAGGGGTCAGGGTAGGTTGGGATCTTCGCTGCGCGAAGATCCCTGTCGTTGAATTTTAGAACGCGTGGATTCGCCGCTGGCGAATCCCACAGCCCCTGATCCCTGATCCCCGACCCCTGACCCCTGACCCCTGGTTAAGATTGCCCGCGCCGCCGTGCTGTGGGAGAGAGGCGAAGATCCGAGACGCGGCGACAGGAGGTACGGAGAGCATGCGCGGACTGATGCAGAGCTGGCCGTTGACGGTGCCGTCGGTGATCGATCACGCAGCGCGCTGGCACGGCGAGCGCGAGATGGTGACGCGGACCGTCGAGGGCGCGATTCACCGGACCAACTACGCCGAGCTGCACGAGAGAGCGCGCAAGCTGGCACAGGCGCTGCGCCGACTCGGCGTCGGCAAGGGCCAGGTCGTCGGTACTCTGGCGTGGAACACGCATCGGCACTTCGAGGCTTGGTACGCGATCATGGGCGCCGGCGGCGTCTGCCACACGCTCAATCCTCGACTGTTCGCGGAGCAGCTCGTCTACATCATCAACCACGCCGAGGATCGCATCATCCTGCTCGATACTTCGTTCGTCGCGATTCTCGAATCGATCCAAACCCAATTGCCGAACGTCGCCGCCTACGTGCTGCTCACCGATCGCGCGCACATGCCCGACACCACTCTGTCCAACACCCTCTGCTACGAGGAGTTGATCGCGGCGGAAGATGGGAATTGCGATTGGACGCCGGTCGACGAGGATGACGCGTGCGGTCTCTGCTACACGTCGGGTACTACCGGCAATCCCAAGGGTGTCGTCTATTCGCACCGCTCGAACGTGATCCACGGCCTGGCGGTCAACTGCGCCGACGGCATCGGCGCGCGCAGCGTCGACAACGTCCTGCCGATCGTGCCGATGTTCCACGCCAACGCCTGGGGGTTGGTCTTTGCCGGACCGATGGCGGGCTGCAAGCTCGTCATGCCCGGCGCCAGGCTCGACGGCGAGAATGTCTGCGAGCTGCTGACGGGCGAACGCGTATCGGTGACCGCCGCGGTGCCGACTGTGTGGATGATGCTCCTGCAGTATCTCGAGAAGACGGGCGCCACGCTTCCTCATCTGAAGCGCGTGATCATCGGCGGCTCGGCGGTACCACGCGTCATGCTGGAGAAGTTCGAGCGCGACTACGGAGTCGAAGTGGTACACGCCTGGGGCATGACGGAGCTGAGCCCGGTCGGAACCCTGGCGTCGTTCAAATCGGGAATGGAGAACCTCTCCTTCGACGAGAGGATGGACATCAAGGTCAAACAGGGCCGCCCGATCTACAGCGTCGAGATGAAGGTAACCGACGACGCGGGAGTCGACTTGCCGCACGACGGCAAGGCGTTCGGACACCTGCTGGTGCGCGGTCCCGCGATCGCCGGCGCCTATCTCAAGGGCGAAGGCGGCCAGATTCTCGACGAGGAGGGCTGGTTCGACACCGGCGACGTGGCGACGATCGACGAGCTCGGCTTCATGCAGATCACCGACCGCGCCAAGGACGTCATCAAGTCGGGTGGCGAGTGGATCTCTTCCATCGAGATCGAGAACCTCGCGGTCGGACATCCGCAGGTGCAGGAAGCCGCCGTCATCGGCGTCGCCCATCCGAAGTGGGACGAGAGGCCGCTGCTGATCGTCGTCCTGGCGCCCGGCACGACACCGACGCGCGAGGAGATTCTCGCGTACCTCGAAGGCAAGATCGCCAAATGGTGGATGCCCGACGACGTCGCCTTCGTCGCCGAGATCCCGCACACTGCCACCGGCAAGATCCAGAAGCTGACGCTGCGCAAGCAGTTCGAGACCTACAAGCTGCCGACGGCTTGACGGCGGAGAATCGCCACAGATGAACACAGATGAACACGGATGCTTCGCCTGTACGAAGAATCCTCGGAGTGATCCCTACAGAATCTGTGTCCATCTGTGTTCATCTGTGGCTAACAACCGCTCATGATCGAAGTGGTTCGGGGAGCAGATGGGGTGCGACGCTGCTCGTGGTGCGGTCAAGACGAGCTCTACGTTCGCTACCACGATGACGAGTGGGGCATGCCGGTCGGCGACGACCGCCGTCTGTTCGAAAAGATCTGCCTCGAAGGATTTCAGTCGGGACTGAGCTGGCTCACCATTCTGCGCAAGCGCGAAGGATTTCGCCGCGCCTTCGCCGACTTCGACTTCGCGAAGGTCGCGCGCTTCGACGCGCGCAAGGTCGAACGCCTGTTGGCCGATGCCTCCATCGTCCGCCATCGCGGCAAGATCGAGTCCACCATCAACAACGCGCGGCGCGCCGCCGAGCTGATCGACGAATGCGGCTCACTCGCGGCGTACTTCTGGCGATTCGAGGACCGCAAACCTTTCGCCGGCATCGTCGCGACGACGCCGAAATCGACCGAGCTCAGCAAGGACTTGAAACGCCGCGGCTGGAGCTTCGTCGGGCCAACGACCGCGTACGCCTTCATGCAGGCGATGGGTCTGGTGAACGATCACCTGCCAAAGTGTGCCGCGCGCAGCCGGGTAGCCGAGGCGCGTCGCTCCTTCCGCGTGCCGCAATGACTTTCACCACAGAGACACAGAGAACACAGAGATCTCTGATTTGATCTGCGTCTTCGGGATTGCTCGCCAATCTCAATTCGATCGTGGGACTGCAATCGGGCTCACCGCCAGCTACTGAACTGTCACATCTCGAGTCCGAGATCTCTGTGTCCTCTGTGTCTCTGTGGTGAATCAGTCTTTTTAGCGCGCGAGGTTTGTGGCTTACTTGCCGGCGATGCGGTCACTTGTTGGCTCCCTGCTCCTATTCACCTCGCTCGCCGGTGCCGCGACGGGCGCGGAGGTCGACTGGACGGCGATCGGCGCCGAGGCGACAGAGATGTTGCGCGACTACGTGCGCGTCGACACCAGCAATCCGCCGGGCAATGAGATCGCCGCGGCGAAGTTTCTCGCCGAGCGGTTCGCGAAGGAAGGAATCGAGAGCCGCGTCTTCGAATCCGAGCCGGGGCGGGCGAGCATTCTCGCGCGCCTGCCGGGGAAGGGCGGCGGCAAACCGATCGTTCTGCTGAATCACCTGGACACGGTCGGCGCCGACCCCTCGCCGTGGTCGCATCCGCCGTTCGAGGGAGTCATCGACGACGGATTCCTCTACGGCCGCGGCTCCGTCGACTGCAAAGGCCTGGCGGTGGTCGAGGCGATGGCGATGTTCGCGATCGCGCGCTCTGGCGAGCGGCTGCAGCGCGACGTCATCTTCCTCGGCACGGCCGACGAGGAGACGGGCGGCAAGCTGGGCGCTGGATGGTTCGTGCAGAACCACCTCGACCTGCTCGACGGCGCCGAGTGGGTGCTCAACGAGGGTGGCCACGGACGCCGCCTCGAGGACGGCAAGCTGGTGTACGAGGTCGGAGTCGTCGAGAAGACGCCGCTCTGGCTCAAGCTGACCGCCAGCGGCCCGGCCGGCCACGGCTCGACGCCGCGCGGTACCTCCGCGGTCGAGCGCCTGGTGCGCGCCCTCGAGCGCGTGCGCACGCGGCCGCGCGATGTTCGCGTCGTGCCGCAAGTCGCGGACTACTACCGTGCGCTGGCGCCGCTGCGCGACGAGCCGCTGCGCAACCGCTACGCCGACCTCGCGACGGCGCTGCAGGACCAAGCCTTCCGCGAAGAGTTCCTCGCCCGGCCCGAGGACGCGGCGCTCGTGCAGTCGACGATCTCGATCACGGTCCTGAACGGCAGCGAGAAGACCAACGTCGTCCCGCCGCAAGCGTCAGCCGATCTCGATTGCAGGCTGCTTCCCGACGAGACGCCGGAACAGTTTCTCGCCGAGTTGCGCTCGACCATCGCCGACGACGAGATCGAGATCGAACGGCTGGTCGAGTTGCCGCCGTCGGCGTCGACGACCGACACCGCCCTCTACCGAGCAATCGAGCAAGTGGCGCGCGAAGACGGCGCGGCCGTCGTCCCCAACGTGCTGCGCGGCTTCACCGACAGCCACTACTTCCGCAGCCAGGGCATGGTCGTCTATGGCTTCGTGCCGGTCGTTCTCACCGATGAAGAAACGCGACGCCTACACGGCGTCGACGAACGCGTGCCGGTTGCCGAGCTCGGCGCCGGTACACAGCGCCTCGTACGAATCCTGCGCGCGTTGGACTGATTCACCACAGAGACACAGAGACCACAGAGATCTCGCACTCGATCCGCACCACGAGACTTGCTCGCCAAGAAAGAATAATTCGTAAAGGCCTCGCGAGTGATTGGCGCGACACAGATCGATTGTGAGATCTCTGTGGTCTCTGTGCCTCTGTGGTGAAAGCTTTTAGGCGGCGAGGACGGCGGCGAGGCGTTCGAAACACCAGAAGGCCGCCAGTGAGCCCATGGCGTAGAGCGGGATCTGTTCGACCCAGCGCGGCGCCGCGTCGAGCAGCGGCTGTAGCAGACGTTGCGCGAGGAGGATGGCGAAGACGAAGGCGAGCTGGCCGAGCTCGATTCCGGCGTTGAAGGCGAGTAGGGCGAGCGGGATCTCTCCCGCCGGAAGTCCGATCTCGGCGAGCGCGCCGGCGAAACCGAGACCGTGCAGCAGTCCGAAGCAGACGGCGATCGCCCACGGTCGGCGACGCATCACGGAGCTTTCGGGGCCGCCGCTCCTGCTCAGCTCGACGGCGACGAAGAAGATGCTCAGTGCGATGATCAGCTCGATCAGCTGTGTCGGATAGCGAACCAAGCCGAGCGCCGCCAGCGAGAGGGTGACGCTGTGTCCGACCGTGAAGGCGGTGATGATCTTGGCGAGCAGTCGCGTGTCGCCGCGCACCAGCAGCAGCAAGCCGAAGACGAACAGCAGGTGGTCGATTCCGCCGAGGATGTGGTCGAGGCCGAGTTGCAGGTAGTCGACGAACACGGCGTCTCGGGTCGGCGCCTGCGAGACTTCCAGCAGCGGCTCGTCGGCGCGCACGACGCCGCGCACGACGCGGCCGTCGGCGAGCGCGACGCGCACCAGCGCGTCGATGCGAGCAGGCCCGAGACCGTCGAAGCCGATGCGCGACCCGACCAACCCGCGCTCGCCGCAGTCGACACTCCAGCGCCGCACGAGTTGATCGCGGCGGTCGCCGCTCTGTTCGACCGCGACCGGTGTCGTCTCCGCGCAGTGCTCGGGCAGCCGCGGCCGCAGGTCGCTGCCCGGGACGCGGAGGACCGATGTCTTCCAAACGACGTCGAACTGATCGCCGCTGGGTCGCTCGGTCAGCTCGAGCAGCGCCGGCGCCAGCGGGTGGGCGGCGGCGCCGGTGCCAACGAGCAGAACCGCGAGAACGATGACGCCCCTCAATTGGGCTCTCCAGACGCGGCGGGTCCGCGCACGATCTCGACGCGGTACTGCTCGCGCAGCCGCACCATCGCCTTCTCCAGCTCCGCATCGCGCCGCTCGGCGAGATAGCGCTGCAGCACTTGCGCGCGCACGGCATCCAGACTCGGCAGGCTCGATTCCCAGCGCTGGTCGACCCAGACGAGGTGCAGGCCATAGGCGGACGGGATGGGGCCGTGCCACGCGTTGGGCGACAGGCCGATCGCGGCGCCGGCGAAACCTGGTCCCAGCAGTTTGGAGAGGTTGTGCTCGGAGCTGCCGCGCAGCTCGTGGCCGAGCGGGAAGACATCGCCCAGTCGCACCGCTGCCGCCGGAGTCATCGACGGGTCGCGAATCCGGGCGAGGAGCGCTGCCGCATCTTCCTCGAGGCGATCGCCGCGTTGATCCGCTGAAAGAAAGACGTGATGCAGAGAGACTCGCGCCGGCTGTCGATACGCTTCGGCGGTAGTCTCGTAGTAGCGCCGCAACTCGTCGTCCGTCGGACCCTCGCGCACGGCGCCGAGCTTGATGAGCAAGCGCATCTTTTCGATCAGCAGGCGGCGGATGACCAGATCGTCGCGGTCCAGTCCCAGCGTCAGGGCCTCGCGGTACAGAGCCTCGCGCGCGGCCTCGTCGGTGGTGTCTTCGGCGCCGGCCTCACCGAGAAATTGCATCTTCTGCACCAGTCGCCACTTGACGCTGCGGTCGCCCTTGTCGAGGCCGCGTGCCAGTGCTTCGCGGTACAGGATTTCGCTGTCCGCATGATCGCGCACCAGTGCCTCGAGCTCTTCGCCGTTCGGATCGCGCGCCGCGGTCTCGCGGAAGCTGCGCCGCAGCCCGTCGAGAATCGCAGGGCTGATCGCGATTTGTCGGACGACGACATCGACGCCGCGTGGCCGCACCGGCGCTGGCGCCCACCACGCCTGGGTCAGGTAGAGAGCGGCGCCGATGAACGCGAAATGGAATCCGGGCGTCGATGCTAAGCGTTTGAGCACGAGCGAGCAGGCTAGCAGCCCATCGAAACGCAGGCACCTCTGCGTCGCTGGTCTGCCGGGTGACCCCTCTGGCAGCGCTGGCGCCGCGTCAGCGCTTCGTCGGATCTCCGACGCTGGTCGCCGCCGCGCTCGACCGCGCCGACCCTTCCCGCCCCGGCGTCGCCTCCGCGGCTCCGTTGTCGAAGCTGCCGAGGACGTGCGGTAGATCGATGCCGGCCTGCCTGGCCAGATCGTGCATCGGTGGCAACGAACCGATCAGGCTGCGCAGAAACCGCGCGGTGGACCCCGACCCGTCGTCGCCGCTTCCGCTGGAATCCCAGACGGTGATTTTGTCGATTTTCAGATTCTGGATCGCCTTCACCTGCTCGGCGATCAGCTCGGGCAGCTTCTCGATGATGAGCAGGCTCGGCGCCAGGTCGCCGCGATCGCCGCACGCCGCCATCAACCGCTGGTAGCCCCGCGCCTTGGCCTCGAGAACTTTCTCGATGCCTTCCGCTTCGGCGAGATACTTCGCCAGGATGGCGTCCGCGTCACCCTTCGCGATGCGGCGGCGGCGCTCTGCTTCGGCTTCGGCGTTGATCTCGATTTGCTGGCGCTCGATCATCTCCTTGGCGATGATCTCCTTCTCCATGCGCGCCAGCTCTTGTTCCTTCTGAGCGATCAGCACGTCGCGATCCGCCGCCGCCATGGCAACGTCGCCGCGTCGTTTGGCTTCGGCGCGCCGCACCGCGAGCGTCGCTTCCGAGTCGGCGATCTCGGCGCGTGAAGAGTTCTCGCCTTGCACGGCGCTGGCTTCCATGCCGGCTACCTTGATGCGCCTTTCCGACTCGACCTGTTTGGTGGCCTCGGCGGCGCGCGCCGCCTGGGTGGCAACGGCGATCTCCTTCTCGCGCCCGGCGTCCGCTTCGCCGGCCACCCCCTCCGCTTCGAGCAGCGAGACCTTGATCCGCTGGTCGCGCTCGGCTTGTTTGCGTCCGACGGAGGCCTGCGCGAGCTGTTCGGCGACCTTGACCTCGCGCTCGCGGTCGGCGTTCGAGGTGCCGATGGCGCCCTCGCGATCGGCTTCGGCGGTGTCGATCTTGGCCTGGTTGATCGCCTCCGCGGCGGCCTTCTTGCCGAGCGCATCGATGTAGCCCGATTCGTCGGTGATGTCGCGGATGTTGACGTTGATCATGTAGAGCCCGACCTTGCCGAGCTCGAAGTTGACGTTCTTGTTCACCAGATCGAGAAATTTCTCGCGATCCTGATTGATCTCCTCGATGGTGAGCATCGCGATCACGAGACGCATCTGGCCGAGGATGATGTCGCGCGCCTGGGCGGCGATATCCTGCTCGTTCAGCCCGAGCAGTCGCTCGGCGGCGTTGTTCATCACTTCCGGCTCGGTGCTGATACCGATGGTGAAGGTGCTCGGTACGGCGACGCGGATATTCTTCTTGCTGAGAGCGGAGCTGAGCTCGATGTCGATGGTGATCGGCTCGAGTGACAGATAGTCGAAGTCCTGGATCACCGGCCAGATGAACGAGCCGCCACCGTGGTAGGCGCGGGCCGCGCGCTCGCCGCCGACCTTACCGTAGACCACGAGAATGCGGTTCGAGGGACAGCGCTTGTAGCGCCGGCTGACGATCGACATCACCAGGATGGGAATGGCGACGACGACCAGGATGAGAACGAACGGTCCAATCAGAAAGGTACTGCCGAAGACATCCATCGCCAACTCCTCAATCCTCGCTGGGCGGTTCGGGGGCACGCTTTACCAGCAACACCTGATCGTCGCGTACGCTCACCACCTGAACCGCGGCGAAGGCCTCGATGGCCTCGCCGGTGCTGCCCGCCGGCAACACCATGCTGCGGCCCGACACGGTGATGCGGACCTGTCCCGTGCCCAGGCCGCGGGCGGGGATATTCGAATACGCGGTTCCGGTGCGTCCGATCGCCGTCGCCGTATCGTAGGTCACGTTTTGGCCGAGCCGCCGCATCCCCAGCAGCAGCAGCGAGGCGAACATCATCAGTCCGAGACCGAATGCGCCGGCTACGAAAGCGGACGGCGTCGCCGCGAGCTTCCAATCGATGCGGCACGTGAGGCCCATCCAGCCGGACCCCATCATGAAGGCGGTCACCGACAGCAGCGAGAAGATCTGCATGCCGTCGCTGTGTTCGCCGCCCGCCTCGACATCGTCTTCGCCGCCGAAGCCGAGCATTGCCATCGCGAAGCGGACCACGAACAGGGTCGTGCCGGTGAGGGCCAGGATGGCGTAGAGCACTCCATCGAGCCCGATCTCCGCCGACATCAGCGGCCAGTCGAAGAGCAGACCAAACAGCTCAGACATGGCGCGACTCCATCCCACCTCCCACGGCAACGAAACCCAGGCTGCCGCTCCCCCCTCATCCACATCGACGCCGTCGATTCGGAGGACCACGAGATCTCGACTACGAGCGCCATCTTAAAGCACGGACGCAACTGTCGAGCCAGACGCGACGAAGCGCACGGTCAGCTCCGAGCGGACATCGTCCCCGATCTTTACAGTCACGGCGGTGGCTGGTAGCTCCGATGGATGGCCGTTGCCTCGGGACTTGGAAAGGTCTCAGCAACTCGATGGCTTTCAGCCGCGCCGACACTCGCGTCGGACAGCGCGGCAGACGGGCACCGGGAATGACGCAGCGTCGGGCAACCCGAAATCGCCGACTACGGCGTATCCTCGGCGCGGTACTCATCGCCGCATGCGGCGTCCTCGCGAGATCGACGGACGTCGATGCGTCCGTTCGGGCCGTGGGCCACGCGGCGGCATCCGTCGCCGACCGCAACGCGACGGAGCACCTTCTCGAACGACCGCAGGTTGGTCGGCTGCCTTGCGACATCACGCCGGCGCACGAGCTCGAGGCCGCGGACGAGGTGCAACCGGAGACGGACGGCGCGGCCGATCGTACGATCGTGGTCGCTCCATCGCTTCGCGATCGGGCCATTGGCTGGGGTGCGGCAACTCTCGTCGTCGGCTCGATCCGATCCTCGGTTACACCCCGAGGACCTCCGTCGCTGTTCGACATCTGAACGTGCGACGTTGCAGGCGAGCGGGCTCTCCTACCCCGTAATCGCCGAGATCGGTTGATTCGCCGGGAGAGGGACGGTTTGTCCGTTCGACCCCGGGAGCCGATTCTCCGCATCCGCGCCGTAGTGCTCAGGCATCGTTCGTCCTGAGCAACTGGTGTCGGCAGCAAGGCCGGCAGCAGCACGTTCACCGCCGTCGTTTTTTCAGGAGCAGCGGCTTGGGTGCGTGAGCATCCACCGATCAGCTCGGGAAGCGCGGCGCCTTCGATTCGCTTCGGCGAAGCCGTCCTGTGGGTTCGGCGCGACGAAGAAGGATCTCGCCTACAGAACCAACAACTATTGCGCATGGCCAGAGAGGACCCGTTTCGTGAAAACCATGACCAGGAAATTCATCCGCGCGGCGTCGAGCGCGGCGGTCGTTTCGACGCTGCTCTTCACGCTTCCCGCGTGCGACCAACGCACCGAAGCGTCGGAGCCTCACGAGGAGCACCACCACAAGATCGTGGTCACCAGCCCCAAGGTCATGGACGTCGTCCTGACCGAGCAATACGTCAGCCAGATTCATTCACAACGGCACATCGAAGTTCGCGCCCTCGCGGGCGGCTATCTCGAGGCGATTCCGCTCAAGGAAGGTCAATCCGTCAAGCAGGGCGACTTGATGTTCAGAATCGTCCCCGTCCTCTACCAGGCCAAGCTCGACTCGGAGATGGCCGAGGCGGAGTTGATGCGGATCAAGCTGACCAACGCCGAGCAGCTCTACGAGAAGAACGTCGTAGCCAAGCCCGAAGTCGACATGGCCAAGGCCGAGCTGGCCAAGGCCGAGGCCAGGGTGAATAGGACCCGGGCCGAGTTGAACTTCGCCAGTATCAAGGCGCCTTTCGACGGCATCATCGACCGGTTGCACATGCAGCAGGGAAGTCTGGTCGGCGAGGGCGACATGCTGACGACGCTCTCCGACAACACGGTGATGTGGGTGTACTTCAACGTGCCCGAAGCCCGGTACCTCGAGTACGTCGCCGACGAGAAGCACGACGGCGAAACACAGCGAGTGGAGCTCGTCCTGGCCGACGGCAGCACGTTTCCGCAGGAGGGCAAAATCGCCGCGATCGCCGCCAACTTCAACAACAAGACCGGCAACATCCCCTTCCGCGCCGACGTTCCGAACCCCGACGGAGTGCTACGCCACGGTCAGACCGGCAACATCCTGCTCAAGCGCACCGCGCATGACGCGATCGTGATTCCGCAGCGATCGACCTTCGAAGTGCTCGACAAGCGCTACGTCTTCGTCGTCGGCGACGACGACGTCGTCCATCAGCGCGAGATCGCCATCCGGCACGAGACGGATGACATCTTCCTCATCAAGGACGGTCTCTCCGCCAGCGACAGGATCATCCTCGAGGGAGTTCAACAGGTTCGCGACGGCGACAAGGTCGAGTTCGACGTTCTCGAGCCGGACAAGGCTCTTTCCAATCTCAAGTTTCACGCCGAGTAGCCGACGCTGCCCGCTGCTTCCTGACAAGGATCCCATCGATGTTTACCAAAATCCTCCATCGGCCGGCGCTGGCGATCGTGATCTCGATCCTCTTGTTGTTCTTGGGGGTGCTGGGGATCAAGACACTGCCGATCGCGCAGTTTCCCTCGATCGCGCCGCCGACAGTCCAGGTCGCCATCGCCTACCCCGGCGCCAGCGCCAACGTCCTGGTCGACTCCGTGCTGATTCCGCTCGAGCAATCGATCAACGGCGTGCAGAACATGCGGTACATCGTCTCCGACGCCACCAGTGCCGGCGAGGCGACGATCACTATTTACTTCGAACCCGGCACCGACCCGGACATCAACGTCGTGAACGTTCAGAACCGGGTCAACATCGTGATGAACCGATTGCCTCCCCTGGTTCAGCGGGAAGGAATCCTCGTAAGCCAGGTCGTGCCGAGCATGTTGATGTACGTGAACATCTACAGCACCGACCCCAAGGCGGATCAGAAGTTCCTCTACAACTTCGCCAACGCCAACGTGATGCCGGTCATCAATCGCATCAAGGGAATGGGGCGACCGCGCAACCTCGGCAACCGAGCCTTCGCGATGCGTGTATGGCTCAATCCCGACCGCATGCGCGCTTACAAAGTATCGGCCGAGGATGTGATGGAGGCGCTCGCCGAACAGAGCGTCATCGGTTCACCGGGTCGCCTCGGTCAGGCTACCGGCAAGACGTCGCAATCGGTCGAATACGTGCTGACGTACATCGGCCGTTACAACAAGCCTGAGCAGTACGCGAACATTATCTTGAGAGCCAACGCTGACGGCGAGATTCTCCGCCTCAAGGATGTCGCCGAAGTCGAGCTCGGCTCCGAGTTCTTCGACATCTACTCCGATGTCGACGGGCACCCCGCAGCATCGATCATGCTCAAGCAGAGCCCCGGATCGAACGCCACCGCCGTCATAGAAGAGGTCAAAAAGGAGCTCGAGCAGATCAAGGAGGAGTCGTTC
The DNA here is from genome assembly GCA_902826395.1 of uncultured bacterium. GTDB lineage: Bacteria > Desulfobacterota > Binatia > HRBIN30 > CADEER01 > CADEER01. Next base: position 14,255 of record CADEER010000043.1, on the reverse strand, counting down.
CCGCCGGGCATGGATTACGAGATTGCCTACGACGTCTCGAAGTTCGTGGACGCGTCCATCGAGAAAGTCCTGCACACCCTCCTCGAAGCGTTCATCCTGGTGTCGCTGGTGGTTTACATGTTCCTCGGGGATCTGCGCTCCACTGCCATTCCGACCCTGGCAGTGCCGGTGTCGCAGGTCGGCACGTTCTTCGTCCTCAGGTTATTCGGGCTCTCCATAAACCTGATCACGCTCTTCGCGATGGTCCTGGCGATCGGAGTCGTCGTGGACAACGCGATCGTCGTCGTCGAGGCGGTGCACGCCAAGATGGCCGAGAAGCACCTGTCGCCCTATCGAGCCACCATGGAAGTGCTCCACGAAATCAGCGGCGCGATCGTTGCCATCACCCTGGTCATGACCGCGGTCTTCGTGCCGGTGACCTTCATCTCCGGACCCGTGGGTACGTTCTACCGCGAGTTCGGCATCACAATGGCCACATCGATTCTCCTTTCGGGCGTGGTGGCTCTGACGCTGACGCCCGTACTGTGCGCGATGATTCTCAAGCCGCACGCGCCTCCAGACTCGGAGCAGACACCCAAGCCGTTGCGGCAGCGCGGCTTGCTGTTCGTCGGTGGCTTGTTGGTGTTTCTCGCGCCGATCACCTACCTGGCTTACTACCTGTGGGGGCCGATCGGCTTGCTGCTGGTGTTTGTGCCGTCGCTGCAACGCCCGTTCGAGGCCGCAGTTGAGTCGATCACGCGCGGATACGCCGGAGTTCTGCGGCGGATCGTCACCCGCCGCACGTTGACGTTCGCCATTGTAGGCGCTTTCGCCCTCGCGACCGTCGGCGTCAACAAAGTGGTGCCGACCGGATTCATTCCGGGGGAAGACCAGGGGATCATCTACGGGATCATCCAAACGCCCCCGGGATCGACGCTCGAGTACACCAACGCGAGGTCGCACGAGTTGCGGAAGATCGCCAAGGAGCTCGATGAAGTCACCTCGGTTACGTCGCTCGCCGGTTACGAAGTACTGACCGAGGGTCGCGGGTCCAACGCCGGCACCTGCATCATCAATCTGAAGAACTGGTCGGAGCGCACCCGAACCGCTCAGCAGGTCATCGAAGACCTGGAAGAACGAACCAGTCGCATGGCGGGCGTCAAAATCGAGTTCTTTGAACCTCCGGCTGTCCCCGGCTTCGGCGCCGCGGGCGGCTTCTCGATGCGTCTCCTCGACAAGACGAACACAACTGACTACGCGCGCCTCGGCGAAGTGACCGATCAGTTCATGGCAGCCCTGGCGAAACGCAAGGAGTTGAAGGGTCTGTTCACCTTCTACGCCAGCAACTATCCGCAGTACGAGCTGATCATCGACAACGACGTCGCGATGCAAAAGGGAGTCTCGATCGGCAAGGCGCTCGAGACGCTCAACATTCTGATCGGAAGTACCTACGAGCAAGGCTTCATTCGGTTCAACCAGTTCTACAAGGTCTACGTGCAGGCATCGCCGGAGTTCAGGCGCTTCCCCGAGGACCTGGAGTATCTGTTCGTCAAGAACGAACGCGGCGACATGGTCCCCTACTCCTCGTTCATGAAGATCGAAAAGAAGCAGGGCTTGAACGAAATCACTCGCTACAACCTGTATCCGTCTGCCGCGATCCAAGGCGCGCCGGCTGCCGGCTACAGCAGCGGTCAGGCTATCCAGGCGATCAAGGAAGTCGCCGCCGAGACGCTGCCTCGCGGCTACGGCATAGGTTGGGAGGGACTGTCCTACGACGAATCGGCAACGGGCAACGAGTCCGTCTACATCTTTCTGATCGTCGTCGCCTTCGTCTACCTGGTCCTGGTCGCACAGTACGAAAGCTTCCTGCTGCCGCTAGCGGTCATTCTCTCGCTCCCGGTCGGGGTGTTCGGCTCCTTCCTCTTGCTGCGTGTCATGGGACTCACCAACGACGTGTATGCGCAGATTGGCTTGGTCATGTTGGTCGGCTTGCTCGGCAAGAACGCGATCTTGATCGTGGAGTTCGCCGTGCAGCGTCGTCGGGAGGGAGTCTCGCTGGGCGAGGCTGCGGTCGAAGGCGGCAGATCGCGCTTCCGCCCGATCCAGATGACCTCGTTCGCGTTCATCGCTGGCCTGATTCCTCTGGTCGGCGCCACCGGCGCGGGCGCCATCGGCAACCGAACCATTGGCAGTACGGGCGTTGGAGGCATGCTCGTGGGCACCTTGATCGGCGTCTTGTTGATCCCAGGAATCTACTACGTGTTCGCCAGGATCTCGGACGGACGTAAACTCCTTCGAGACGAGGTGGACGAGCCGCTCAGTGAGCTCTTCGAACACGAAGGCGGATCTGGGAACAAGACCTTCCCCACAACCGAGGAGATGGTGCACCATGCTTAGCAGGCTTGTTCATTGGACAACGACCCGCGTTCTCACGCGGGTGGGAGCCCTACTGTGCGCATCCTGTTTCGCTCTCGGATGCGTACCTTCTCTCGAGAAAAACCCCCCGAGAGAAGTCGTCAGAGATCTACCGTCCTCGTACGGACCGTCGGCCACGCCCGCCGGCACATCTCCTCCGCAGACCGAAAGCTCGGGTCGAGACGAGTGGCGTACCGTCTTCGTCGATCCGGACCTCCACGTGCTCATCGAGACTGCCCTGGCGAACAACCAGGAGCTCAACATCCAGCTCCAGGATCTGATCATCGCCAAGAACGAGATCCGATGGAGGCGCGGCGAGTACTTCCCCAAGGTCGAGGCGGGCATCGACGCCGGAATCGAAAAGGTAGGGGAATACACGAGCCAAGGCGTCAGCGACGAGAGACACGATGTCGACGAGCACCTGCAAGACTACGCCTTCGGCCTGATGGCGTCCTGGGAGGTCGACGTCTGGAAGAGGCTGCGAAACGCCACGGAGGCGGCCTCGCACCGCTATCTCTCGAGCATCGAGGGCAGAAACTTCATGGTCACCCAGCTAACCGCCGAGATCGCCAACTCGTATTACGAGCTGCTGGCACTCGACAACCAGATCGAAGTGTTGCGGCGGAACATCGACATCCAGCAGGACGCGTTGCAGGTAGTGAAGTATCAGCAGGAGGCGGCACAGGTGACGCGCCTTGCCGTCCAAAGGTTCGAGGCGGAGGTGCTGAAGAACCAAAGCCGCCAGTTCGAGCTCGAGCAAAAGCGAATCGAGACCGAGAATCGCATCAATTTCTTGGTCGGCCGATTCCCGCAGCCCGTGGCGCGCCGCCCGCAGAAGTTTGCCGAGCCGCTTCCCGCTGCCTTCCGCACGGGTATCCCGCCGGAGCTGCTCGACAACCGTCCCGACCTGAGGCAGGCGGAAGAGGAGCTCGCCGCCGCCGAGCTGGACGTTCAGGTCGCGAAGGCGGAATTCTACCCGAGGCTGAGCATCGCCGCCGGCGTCGGCTTCGAGGCGTTCGATGTGAAGCGTCTCGTCATGGCGCCCGAATCGCTCGCGTACAATGCGGCCGCCAATCTGGCGATGCCGATCATCAACCGGGAGGCGATCAAGGCCGAGTACCTCTCTGCGAACGCCGAGCAGATCCGTGCGATCCTCAACTACGAGCGCGCGATGCTGCGAGCCTTTACCGAGGTCGCTAACCTGGTCGCGACGATCGACAACCTGGAGAAAAGCTACGATCTGCAAGCGCGCCAGGTGCGCGTGCTCGAGGACTCCATCGACGTTTCGAGCATTCTGTTTCAATCCGCACGCGCCGACTACATGGAAGTTTTGCTGACCCGACGCGACGCCCTCGACGCCGAAATGGAGTTGATTGAGACCAGGAGACGGCAGCTCGGAGCCATGGTGGACATGTACCAAGCACTGGGAGGCGGATGGCGCCGGCAATCCGCTGGTGCGCCCCGGGAAGCAGGGAGAGGTTGAGATTCGACCCCGAAGTGTCTGTCTTTGGTCAGACAGAGGAGATCCGGCGGCGGAACCGCTCTCGATGAAGGGCGAGGACCTTTCTGTCGGCCGCAATGCGTGCTCTCGTGCGGTATCGACAAGACCTCATGAAGATCGATGACACCCAATTCCAGATCGACGGCGCGACCGCGATCATCCGTCTGAATCGGCCCGACCAGCTCAACACGTTCACCGGCGCCATGGGCCGCGACATCGAGCGCCTCTACCGGCGCTGTGATGCCGACGATTCGATTCGTGCCGTGATCCTGACCGGCGCCGGGCGTGCATTCTGCGCGGGCGCCGATCTATCCGGTGGCGCTGACACGTTCGCGCCGCAGGACGCGAAGACGTTCAGCGCTGCAGCAATCGACTTTCCGGCCTGGGAGGTGCGCAAGCCAGTGATCGCCGCGGTCAACGGCCACGCCATTGGGCTCGGCCTCACCCTCGCGCTGCAGTGCGACATCCGCGTCATGGCGCGCGAGGGCAAGTACGGCATCCTGCAGACCCGTCGCGGCATGGTCGGCGACGCGTATTCGCATTGGACGCTGCCGCGCATCGCCGGCATGGCGCGCGCGGCGGACATCCTGCTCACCGGGCGCACGTTCACCGGCGACGAGGCCCTCGAGCTCGGCGTCGCCAGCCGCGTCGTGCCGGCCGCCGAGGTCCTGGCGACAGCGCTCGAGATCGCCGCCGACATCGCGGCGAACACGGCCCCCCTGTCGGTAGCGATGAGTAAGCGTCTTCTCTGGGAGAGCCTTTCCCTGTCCCCCGCCGAGGTCGAGAAGCGAGAGACAGAATTGCATCACAAACTCATGTCACACCCCGACGCCGTCGAAGGGCCGATGGCATACCTGGAGAAGCGGCTGCCGCGATGGAAAGGCCGCGTCTCCGACGAAACAGAACAGGACTGACTTCACCACAGAGACACAGAGAACACAGAGATTGCGGTCATGAGTCGAAACCCGCGAATCGCTCGCGCAAGAGATCGCTAGAGTTTCCAACGTCGAGGCGACAGGCACGTAAGGAGCCGCAGCGCGAGCGAGACGTGGTGGTGAATCCAGGCACAGAGATCTCTGTGTCCTCTGTGCCTCTGTGGTGAATAGTCTTTGTCCCGGAGCTGATGATGAAGTTCGAAGCGACATTGATGACGGCCGACATTGCCGAGGCGGGGGCGGCGGCGCGGCGCGCCGAGGAGATGGGGTTCGACGGCGTGCTCAGTTTCGAGGGGCCGCACGATCCGTTTCTGCCGCTGGTGCTGGCGGCGCGCGACACCGAGCGCGTCGACCTCACGACTGCCATCGCGATTGCGTTCGCCCGCAATCCGATGAACTGCGCCCAGATCGCCAACGACTTGCAGCTCATCTCGCGCGGCCGTTTCATCCTCGGTCTGGGCACGCAGATCCGGCCGCACATCGAGCGACGGTTCTCGCAGACCTGGTCGCGGCCGAACTCGCGCATGCGCGAGTTCGTGCGCGCGATCCGGGCCATCTGGCGCAGTTGGAATCAGAGAGAAAAGCTCGACTTCCGCGGCGAGTTCTATACCCACACGCTGATGACGCCGGTGTTCAATCCGGGCGCCAATCCTTTCGGCACGCCGCCGATCTTCCTCGCCGGTTTCGGCGGCGGCATGATCGAGGTCGCCGGCGAAGTCGCCGACGGTTGGATCGTGCACCCGCTGCACTCGCGCTCCTTTGTCGAAGAGGTCGGATTGCCGGCGCTTGGCAAGGGCCTGCAAAAGTCCGGTCGCGATCGCGCCGCGATGCAGATCTCGGCACAAACGATCATCATGCTCGGCGACACCGACGAGCAGCTCGCCAAGGCGCGCGACGGCGCGCGCGCCCAGCTCTCGTTCTACGCCTCGACGCCTGCCTACCGCGTCATGCTCGACCACCACGGCTGCGGCGACCTGCAGCCGCAGCTCAACAAGCTGTCCAAGGAGGGGCGGTGGCTCGAAATGATGAGCTATATCGACGACGACCTGCTCGACGCGGTCGGCGTCTGCGGCAATCCCGACCAGGTCGGAAGGAGGCTTGCCGATCGCAACCGCTTCGCCGACCGTACGAGTCTGATCGTATACAACGAAACCGGCGACCCCGACGCCGTTCAGGCCGTCATGCGCGTTGCGCGCGGCTAGTCAAAAGGCGAGCGGCGCACGCCGCCCAATCCTGTTCGCAATCGCTGCAGGTAGGCGGTAGCTTGTCCGGGGTCATGACCACTGCGACCAAGGTCGAGGAAATAGGGCGCGCCACAGCGCGCGACCGGACTCTCATCATAGCGCGGCGGAACGGGACGGCGAGCATGGCGGACGATCACGACAAGGTGGCGGCGTTACTCGACGCAGTCGCGGTGTTGGCGAATCTCGGCGATGGCTATGCACTGATTGGAGGCGTTGCCGTCGGTATCCACAGCGGTGTGCCCAGAGCGACGTTGGACACCGACTTCGTCGTTCCCTCGGTCTCGGATCGCAAGCGCCTGTTCGATGCGATGACGCGAGCTGGCTTTCACTGCGTCGGCGAGTTCCAGCACAGCATCAACTTCCGGCATTCCAACTCCGAGCCCGTTCAACTCGCCTTCGACCCGGCGTTTGACGCCATGATCGAGCGGGCTGAGACGATCGAGATCCGAGCTCAAAAGGTCGCGCTCGTTTGCAAGGAGGATCTGATTGCCATGAAGCGTCGCGCCGCCGCCGACCCTCAGCGACGAAAGAGCAAGGCGCTGCGCGACCAGGCCGACATTGAGCTCCTGCTCGGCGACACCCCCGATCCCGACGAGGGGTGGTAGCTGCGATCCCGCGGCTGGCCGACTCAGCAACCGTTCAGCGCGCGGTTTACCGCGGTGATGATCTCGCCGATGGAGATCTCACCGTCGCCGTTCGCGTTGCCGGCCGGACAGCGGCTCATCGGCGATTGGCCCAGAGCGATGCTCACCATCGTAATGAGCTCGTTGACGGCGACGTCGTTGTTGTAGTTGCAGTCGCCGGCGCACTCGGACGGGATCGAGGTTGGCGTCGGCGCGGGGCCGTTTTGGATCGCGATCTCGGCACAGTGGTAGTAGAAGCAGGGCTGCGCGTGCTGCGACATGTACTCGAGAACCTGCAGCGTGCATCGATCGCAGGTGACGTCATTGGGCAGGGTGACGGTGAACGTCCGCGCGCCGCCGAGCGGCGACGAGTGCGGCAGTAGGTTGTCGGCGAGAATCGGGAACTCCGGTGACTCGTCGATGACGGTGCTGCCGCAGGGGTCGCTGCCGACGGGCGTGATCGGCGGCGGCGCCGGCAGCTCGCTCTGGTCGTTGATCGCCAGCGCCACGCGATAGTGGCCGGGGTGGTAGATCACCTCGTTGACGGTTATTTCGATCGTTTCGCCCGGTTGGAAGGTCGTGATCTTGCCCGTCGGCGTGCCGAAACCGTCGTTGCCGCACGGTCCGACCTTCTGTGGATCGCCGAGGCCGTTCTGCGACATCCAGGCATCGGGCTTGACCAGAATGAAATGCGCGCCCGCCGGGAGTGCGGCAAGGACGACGCTGATCAGGCCGACGGTGCTGATCCAGAGTACGACATAGTGGCGCAGGCGCATCGATCCTCCAGAGGCGACCATGCTACGAGAGTCTTCGAAGTGTCCAGACACTACGCGCCGGGTGTCAGCGATTGCAGCCGATCGGTCGCTTCGAGGTACTCTTCGGCGAGCTGGTACATCAGATCGCGCACCGTGCGGACCTCGTTCATCATGCCGACGACCTGGCCGACGGGATTGAACGCCACGGACTGCGCCTTGTCGGCGTAGCGGTGGGTGCGCTGGATGGCGTCGACCGTCACCATGCCTTGCAGCGGCATGCCGAGGTAACCCGGCGAGTCGGGCCCTTCCCAGGCGTCGGTCCACTCGTTGCGCAGCATGCGGCAGGGCTTGCCGGTGTAGGAGCGCGAGCGCACCGTGTCGCGGCTGGTCGCCTTCAGATACGACTCCATCTGCGCCGGCGGCGATTCGGCCTCGCGCACCGTCAGCCAGATCGAGCCCGTCCACACTCCCTGTGCTCCGACCGCCAGCGCCGCGGCGATCTGTTGGCCGCTGCCGACGCCGCCCGCGGCTAGCACCGGCACGGGATCGACCGCTTTGATCACCTGCGGCCAGAGGACGAGGCTGCCGATCTCACCGGTATGACCGCCGCCCTCGGTGCCCTGCGCGATGATGATGTCGATGCCCGCCGCCTTGTGCTTGAGCGCCTGATCGGGCCGACCGCACAGCGCCGACACCAGCCGGCCGGCCTTGTGGATCTTGTCGATCACGTCGTCGGGCGGCGTGCCGAGCGCGTTGGCGATCAGCCGCACCTTTTCGTGGCGCAGCGCGACGTCGACCTGCGGCGTGGCGGTCGCCGCCGTCCAGCCGAGCAGCTCGTGATGCTTCTCCCCGGCCGGCATCTCCGGAACCCCGTGCTCGGCGAGCAGCTTGGCGGCGAAGTCGCGGTGCTGCTGCGGGATCAGGGCCTTGAGCTGTTCCTCGAGCTTGGAGGGATCGAGCTGATCCATGCCCTCGTACTTGCCGGGGATGACGATGTCGACGCCGTAGGGCTTGTCGCCGACGTGCTCGTCGATCCATTTGCACTCGATGTCCAACTGTTCCGGCGTGAAGCCGACCGCGCCGAGGACGCCGAAGCCGCCGGCCTGGCTGACGGCCGCGACGACGTCGCGACAATGGGTGAAAGCGAAGATGGGCATCTCGATGCCGAGCTGATCGCAGAGCTTGGTGTGCATGCTTCGAACCTCTTCTTGGACAAAGGCCTGTGCGCGAGAACGCGGGGAATCCGAGCCGGTGGGACTGGCGAAGGCCGCATCGTAATCGGAAGCGGATGGCAGGTAAACACTCGTTCGGGAGGCTGGGTCCGTCGCCGCTCCCCGGGAGACTGTCGGAAAACGAAAACTCTCGGCTGCACTGCTGATGCACGGGCTTCACAGGCGAGGCAAAGTCGAGGCGAGGCAAAGGTTACTCAGAATTACCTCGCCTCGCCTTTGCCTCGCCTCGCCTTCCGGGAAAGAAGATCGACAGTCTCGGGGCGTGGGAGCGCCGCCGGAGTAAGGGAAAACCCGCATGCGTCTCCGGTGCTCGACCTCGAAAGACCGGGTTCCCCGGCCTTGTCGAGCATGGCATAGTCGCCGACTCGCCTCGGCCGCCCTCGGGCGCCGCAACTTCGCGCTTCGTCCGTGGCGGGCCTCAAAGCAGGAGATCGACGATGCCCCGATACGCCTACGAGAGATTGTCTGCGCAGGACAATTCGTTCCTGCTCATGGAGCGGCCGAACGTGCACATGCACGTAGCCGCGACGCAGATTTTCGAAGCGGGCCAGTTGCGCACGGCGGAGGGCGGCGTCGATTTCGAGGCGTTGCGCGACTCGATCGACTCGGTGTTGCCGCTGATCCCGCGCTATCGCCAGGTGTTGCAGTGGATCCCGCTCGCCAATCACGCGGTCTGGGTCGACGACGCTTCGTTCAACCTCGACTACCACGTTCGCCACACCAGTCTGCCGCGGCCCGGCTCGAAGGATCAGCTCAAGAAACTCGCCGGCCGGATCATGGCGCAGCAGCTCGACCGCACCAAGCCGCTCTGGGAGTACTGGGTCGTCGAGGGCCTCGAAGGTGATCGCTTCGCCGTGATCACCAAGATCCACCACTGCATGATCGACGGCAGCTCCGGGGTCGACCTGGCGCAGATCATGATGTCGCTGACGCCGGAGCGACAATCGCGCGAGCCTCTGGCCTACATTCCGCGCCCGGCACCGACCGCGACGGAGCTCCTCGCCGACCAGTTTGCGCGCCGTGTCACACTGCCCCTGCAGATCGTGCGCGGTCTGCGCGCTTTCATCGACGAAGCGGAATCGATCCGCGACGACGCGCTGGTGCGGTTGAATGCATTGCGCGATCTCGCCGGCTACGCCATCCGGTCGGCGTCGGCGACGCCACTGAACGGAACCTTGGGCTCGCATCGCTATCTCGACTGGCTGGCGATGGACATTGCCGAGGTGAAGGCGGTGCGCCGCGCGCTCGGCTGCACGGTCAATGACGTCGTGCTCGCCACCGTCACCGGCGCCGTGCGACGCTATATGATTCGCCGCCGCGTCGATCCCGAGAAGCTCGATTTTCGCGTGTCGGCGCCGGTCAGCGTGCGGCGCGACCAGGACCGCGGTAAGCTCGGCAACAAGGTTTCGAGCTGGATCGTGCCGCTGCCGATCGACCGCGCCGACCCGATCGCCCAACTGCGCGAGCTCAACCGCCGCACCGAAGAGCTGAAGAGGTCAAACCAGGCGCTCGGCGTCGAGATGCTGATGGCGGCTGCCGAGTGGGCCCCGGCGCAGCTCATGTCGCTCGGCGCGCGCGCCACGTCGGGACCGATCAATATGATCGTGACCAACGTGCCCGGGCCGCAGATGCCGCTCTATCTGATGGGCGCCGAGCTGCTCGAGATGTACCCGCAGGTGCCGCTGCTCGCCAACACGGGACTCGGCATCGCGCTCGTCAGCTACAACGGACAGATGTTCTGGGGCTTCAACTGCGACCCCGATCTGGTGCCCGACGTCGCGCTCTTCGTTCAGGAGATTCGCAGCGCCTTCAAGGCGCTGCGCAAGGCCGCCACGCTGCGCGCCGTCCCGACGGCGGCGCCGCCGACGCAACGGGTCGAGATTGCCGAACCCGCGCTCGCGATCGTGGCGCAGGCCGCCATGGGCTCAACGTCGGCATGGCCGGCTCCGGCCGCGCCCAAGCGGCCTCGCTCGACCGGCAAGCGCAAGCCGGCGGCGAAGGCGCGCAAGGCGCGGCCGCGCAAGACCCACTGACACCCGTCCGTCGATCGGCTCGGGTGCAACTCCAACCGCAACGACAGGAGCCTTCGCGATGGCAAACTTCGAGGGAAAAGTCGGGTTCGTAACCGCCGGCGCGACGGGCATCGGCTTCGCCTGCGCGAAAGAGATCGTCGCCGGCGGCGGCCGGGTGATGATCTGCGCGCGGCGCGAGAACACCCTCATCGATGCGGCGCGGGAGCTCGGTCCGAACGCCGCCTGGGTGGTGTGCGACGTGACCGACGATGCGTCGGTGCAAAACGCGGTGGCAGCGACGGTCGAGAAGTTCGGCGGCCTCGACGTTGCGGTGAACTCGGCAGGCTACGGCATGGCGGGTTCCCTGCTCGAGCTGACGACCGCCGACTTTCAAGGCTGCATCGATACCAATCTCACCGGCGTGTTCCGCAGCACCCAGGCCGAGGCGCGGGTGATGAAGGAGCGCGGCGGCGGCAGTATCGTCAACATCGGCTCGATCGCCGGTTCGCTCACTCATCCATGGATGAGCCCTTACTGCGTCGCCAAGGCCGGCCTCAACATGCTGACCAAATGTGCAGCGGACGAGCTCGGCGAGCACGGCATCCGCGTCAATGCAGTCGAGCCGGGTGTCACCGAGACTCCGATGGCGAGTATCCTCTCCGAGAACGAAGTCTCGCGCCGCGAGTACCTGAGTCTCATGCCGATCTCGCGCATCGGCGTGCCGGCCGACGTCGGCGCCCTGGTCGCCTTTCTGCTCTCCGACGAAGCGAGCTGGATCACCGGCCAGATCGTCGCCGTCGACGGCGGTCACAGCATCCGCAAGGGGCCGAACCTGGTGCCGGTCTTCAAAGAGGTCGGCATCAAGTAATCTCCAGGCTGCGGGATTTCTTTCCAGCCTACAGCCTCAGCCCGAGCCTCAGCCTTCTTTTTCGGTAAGATATCCCCTCCGACTCGCGCGGAAGGCTGAATACTTCAACCCGCTTCAACCGCCGACGCGCTACTCGGTATCGACAAACTTGCGCCGCATCTCGGGAGACGGCAGCGGACACTCGTCGTAGCGGCCCCAGATCCGGTATCGGTTGCGCGCCAGCAGCCCATAGGCCGGGTCGAGCACGGCATCCGGCAACACTCCGAACAGCGAGATCAGCGACCAGAAGCCGCCGAGCTCGCGCATGACGCGCAGGATGCCGCGCGCCCGGGAGAATACGCGTTCGGTAGGCAGCCCGTAGTCGACCATCGTGTACATGGTGTCGAGGTCGCTCGGGTTTGCATCGTGGGCGAGCAGCAACTCTCTGGCCAGCGCGCCCTGCAGCGGCGCAAAGCGAAAGCGATCGGCGCGGTCGCGCGCTGCGAGGAAGCGGACGGTGCCGTTACAGAATCCACAGACGCCGTCGTAAAAGACGATCACGCTGCCGGGGGCGATGGCATCCCGCGGCAGCGGCTCTCGTTCGACCATCGCGCCCGACCGTACACCCATCCCGCGCAGGCTGCAGCAAGGGTCGGGGCTCGGCTCGAGGCAGGGAGTCTTCCGCGCCGGCGCAGTGGGGTGCTAGCCTTGCGGACGTATGCGCGATGAAACCCCGCCCCGCCTGCGCGAGAGCCCGCTCCAACTGATGCGCGCCGCCGTCGGTGGCCCGCGGCAGTTGGGAGGCAAGCTCGCCCGACTCGGGCGAACGGTGAAGATATATGCGGACCCTCGCGAGGTCGAGCGGCGTCTCGAACGACTGCGCAGCCGCGGCATGATCACGGGCCGGCCGAGTCGGTGGCAGCTCATCTTCGGCGGCCTCGACATGCTGCGCTTCGTCATCGAGCCGGCCTCGCGCGAGTACTACGAGAGCAAGGGTATCGGCTTCGGCTTTCACCAGGTGTTGCGCGTTCTCGACGACCCGGTTTCGATGATCGACCCGACCGGATTCTATTCCGACCGCGACACGATCATCGGCCACCTGATGCAAGTAACCCATCTCAATCCGATCTACGATCTGCAGATTCTCGACATGTTCGACGACGGACTCGAGCAGTTGGAGCGCCAGGTCGAGGCGATGGTCGAGGGGCGTCACCCTCGCCAGCAGACGATCGGTGCGATCGTCGAGGATCCCGGCTATCACCGGCGGCTACTCGAGTTCGTAAAGGCCTACCGCGCCGGCGATGCGTCGGCGCCGCCGGTGCGCGAGCAGGGGAAGCTGCGCGAGGATCCGCACTTCGCGGCCGCCGAGCGAACCTTCGCCACCCTACCCGGCTTCATCGAGTATGCCGACAAGCTCCCCGATCGCTTTCTGCCACTGCTGCGCCGGCTGCGCGCCGAGCGGCGGTTTCCGCTCTCGGCCGCGCGGTCGGCAAGCAACATGCAGTCGAGCGCCGCTTGAGTGCGCGCCGACGGCACATGATCAACCGACAGGAGTAGAGAATGTCTCGAGAGAAGGTCAGCAAGAGCGACGAACAATGGCGGCAAGAGCTCGCACCCGCGGAGTACGCGGTGTGTCGCGAGAAAGGCACCGAGCGGGCGTTCACGGGTAGATACAACGACTACAAGAATCCGGGCGTCTATCATTGTGCCTGTTGCGGCAGTGAGCTGTTCTCGTCGGATGCGAAGTTCAACTCCGGTACCGGCTGGCCGAGCTTCATGGCACCGGTCGACGAGACCGCGGTCCGAACCGAAGAGGATACCACCCACGGCATGCGGCGCGTCGAGGTGTTGTGCGCCACGTGCGATGCCCATCTCGGTCACGTCTTTCCCGACGGCCCGCGGCCGACGGGGTTGCGCTACTGCATGAACTCGGTGGCGCTCAAGCACAGCGACGACATGGACAAGTGAGATGAGCGAAGCCAACGCCGAGCAATCCACCTACTGGAACGATCAGGCCGGCCCGAAGTGGGTGGCCCTGCAGTCGCACCTCGACGCGATGCTGGCGCCGATCGGATTCGCTGCGCTCGATCGACTGGGCGACATCGCCGGCGCGGCGGTGCTCGACGTCGGTTGCGGCTGCGGCGCGACGACCCTCGAGATCGCGCGCCGGGTCGGCCCGCGCGGCAGTGTGATGGGAGTCGACATCTCCAAGCCAATGCTCGAGCGCGCTCGTCAATCGGCGCGCGAGGCGGGGCGCGACAACGCAGAGTTCGTGTGCGCCGACGCGCAGACGGAGAATCTGAAGCGCACGTTTGACGCCGTATTCTCGCGCTTCGGAGTGATGTTCTTTGCCGACCCGACGGCTGCGTTCGCGAATCTGCGCCGCGCCATGAACCCCGGCGCCGCGCTCTCCTTCGCGTGCTGGCGGTCGATCGACCAGAACGAATGGATGATGGTACCGCTCATGGCGGCGCTGCAGCACATGCCGCCGCCCGAGCCGCCACCGCCGGGAGCGCCGGGTCCGTTCGCGTTCGCCGATCGCGCCCGCGTCGAGGACATCCTCGGCGGCGCCGGCTTCACGGGTGTCGAGATCGAGCCGCACGATCCGGTCGTCGACATCGGCGGCGGCCTGCCGCTGGAACAGGTAGCCGATTTCGTCGTCCAGATGGGACCGACGTCGCGCCTCCTCCAGGACGCGCCCGACGACCTCAA
>CADEER010000042.1 GCA_902826395.1 uncultured bacterium | reverse complement strand
AGGCTGAAGGCTGAGGTAGGGACTGACACACTTCGCCACAAATGGTACGTCTCTTTGCCGCTGGGGCAGCGTGGTGGTGGCGGAGGGTTCATGAGTAGCAAGCAAGACTGGCGCAAGTGGCTCAACTTCAGTTGCACGGCTTGCGGCAACTGCTGCAAGAACACGATCGTCCTGATCACCGACGGCGACGTGCGGCGCATCATGGAAGGCACCGGCCTGCCGGCGAAGGCGTTCGTGCGCTTCTTCTCCAACGTCGAGATGCCACAACGCGACTCGCTGTGGATCCGCCTCGGCAAGCGGCGCGTCGCCATGGGCCTCAAGTGGGAGAGCAAGCCGACGCGTTGCATGTTCCTCGGCGCCGACAACATGTGCGGAGTGTACGAGCATCGGCCGGTCACCTGTCGCTCACACCCCTTCGAGATCAAGACCAACGACAACTGGGGCATCACGCGCCTCGGCATCAGCGCCGTCGTCGACTGTCCGCACGAGTGGGACGGCGAGCATACGCTGCGCGAGCTCAAGGCGACGGAACGCTGGAACTGCGACCAGGTGGAGGCGTTCGAGGTGAAGGTCAAGGCGTGGAACCGCAAGCGCAGCGGCAAGCGAACGGCCGACGAATTCCTGCGCTTCGTCGGCCTGGCTTGACGGCTCGTCGATCGACCTCAGTGCTCGCCGAAGAGGGCGTCGATCAACTGCGCCGGCGGCACCGGCTTCTCGAAGCACGGCGCGCCGCCCGCGTGCCGTGCAACGGAGGACGCGTCGTACCCGGTCGTGAAGACGTATGGGACCCCGCGCGTCCGGAGGACGTCGCCGACGGAGAAGACGAGCTCCCCCTTCAGATTGACGTCGAGGATCGCGCCATCGATTCGCTCGTCCCGCGCGATCAGCTCGAGCGCCTCATCGACATTCGCAACCGGCCCGAGCACATCGATCCCGTGCGCCTTCAGAGCCAGGGCGAGGGAGTCGGCAACGAAGTAATCGTCCTCGACTACCAGGACTCGCCGGCCGGGCGAGCGCGCTTCGGGCTTCGTCATCTGGCGACCTCGCCGCCGTCCAGGCGTTCGAGTGGCAGCGTGATCGAACAGCGGAACTCGCGGTCGCCCACCTCGAACGTTGTCTTGGCGGATAGTGAATAGGGCAGCGCTTTCTCGATGAGCGTGCGCCCGTAGCCGAAGCGCTGCGGGTCGGCGCGGTCGAGCCGCTGCACGATTCCGGTCTCGATCCACTCGAGCGCCAGGCATGCGTCGCCGTCGGCGGCGCGCTCGATGCGCCAGGTCACCGATAGACGGCCGTTCTCGGTTGCGAGCGCGCCGTACTTCTGCGCGTTCGTCGCCAACTCGTGAATTGCCAGCGCCAGCGTTTGGACGCTCCGTTTGCGCAGCCGAACGTTGGGGCCCTCGACGCTGGCTCTCGGCCCACCCGAGTGCAGCCCCAGTGCCTCCAGCTCCATGCTGATCAGCGCTCCGATCGTGATCGGGGTGCGGTCCGAGCGCGACAACAGCCCCTGCACTCGCGAGAGCGCGGAGAGTCGGATGCTGAACTGCGCCATGAACGCGTCCATCGAGCTCGTCGCGCGCATCGTCTGCTGTGCGATCGCCTCGACGACCGTGATCAGGTTGCGCGTGCGGTGCTGCATCTCGTCGAGGAGCACTTGCTGGCGCTCTCTCCACAACCGAGTCTCGGTAACGTCCTCGCTGAGCATGATGAGGCCGCCGATCTCGCCGATCGCGTTGCGCCACGGGTGGATCTCCCACCTGAGCCACTGAACGGAGCCGTCGGCGCGCTCGAAGGAGTCGTCATCGGATCTCTCCACCGCACCGGCCATGCAGCGCCGGTGGATCGCCTTCCATCGCTCCGGAATCTCCGGGAACACGTCGTAATGACTTCGACCGATGAGGTCGCCGCTCAGACCAAAATCTTCTAGCCAGCGGCGGCTGGCCGCCAGATAACGCATGTCGAGGTCGAGCATCGCGACAGCCGACGGCGCGTTCTCGAAAAACAAGCGCAACTGCCCCTCCGACTCACGGAGCTCTCCCTCTGCGCGTTTGCGCGCGGTGATGTCGAGGTTGATCCCGCTCAGCGACAGCACCTGCCCATCTCGATCGCGCCAAGCGCGACCGAGGCCGTGCATCCACATTACGCCGCGCCGCGGGGAGACGGCTCGGAACTCGATGTTCCACTCGTCGTCGCCCGGCGTCCGCAGCACCGCTTCGAGCCGCGCTACTACGCGCGGTCGATCGTCCGGGTGGACTCGTCCGAGCCACCCTTCGTACGTGCGCGGCTCGTCCGGGGCGAAGCCGTACATCTCGTGATAGCGATCGTCCCAGTTTGATTCGTTGGTGCGTGCGTTCCAATTCCAAGCGCCGGCCGAAGACGCCTCCATCGCGAGGCGCAGGAGCTGCTCGCTCTGCCGCAGCTCTTCCTCGATCCGCTTGGCGCGCTCGATCGGGTCGGCATCCTTACCCCGACCCATGGTCGTCGGTGGGGTTCGCTTCACGCGTTCCTCGCTCAGACGAACCTGGCCTACAGCGGCAAGCCGCCAGTCGCGGCTTTGGTGGTGCCGTCCTTCTTGTAGGCGTCGATGGTGCGCTGCGCGATGCGCCACTGATGAACTTCGTCGGCCCCGTCGGCAAAGCGGGCCCACCGCGCCTGCTGCGCCATCTTCGCCAGCGGCGTGTCGGTGGAGTAACCGAGGGCGCCGTGCACCTGAATCGCCCGGTCGATGATGCGGCCGAGCGAGTTGGCGACGAAGTGTTTGGCCATCGAAACTTCCGAGCGGAAATCCTCGCCGCGATCGATCTTGTACGCCGCGTGCAGGATCATCAGCTTGCACTGATAGAGCTCCATCGCCGAGTCGGCGATCATCCACTGGATGCCCTGTTTGTCGGCGAGGAGCGAGCCGTGCGCGAAGCGATTGAGCGAGCGGTCGACCATCATGTCGAGCGCCATCTCGGCCTGGCCGAGCCAGCGCATGCAGTGCGCCAGGCGCGCCGGGCCGAGACG
This sequence comes from uncultured bacterium, assembly GCA_902826395.1. Taxonomy (GTDB): domain Bacteria; phylum Desulfobacterota; class Binatia; order HRBIN30; family CADEER01; genus CADEER01. The sequence goes on along the minus strand of CADEER010000042.1, from coordinate 28,897 downwards.
CGCCTGCCCGAGCTTGTGCCCGTCGCCGCGACCGCCGAGCATGTTGTCGCGCGGCACGCGCAGATTGGCGATGCGAATCTCGCAGTGGTTGTGGCTGCCCGACATGGTGTGCACGTCGCGCACGATCTCCCATCCGTCGGATGGCAGGTCGACGATGAACGCCGAGTTGCCCGCCTGCGGGACTTCGGGTTCATCCTCGGTGCGGGCGATGAGGATGGCGAACTTCGCCCCCTCCGCGCCCGAGATGAACCACTTGTGCCCGTTGATCACCCACTCGTCGCCCTCGAGCACGGCGCGAGTCTGGATCAGGGTCGGGTCGGAGCCGGCGACTTCCGGCTCGGTCATCGCAAAGCAGGAGCGCGCCACGCCCTTGCAGAGCGGCACGAGGTATTTCTTCTTCTGCTCCTCCGTCCCCCAGTGCAGCAGCGTGTGCATGTTGCCCTCGTCGGGAGCTTGCGCGTTCAGCGCGAACGGCCCGAACGACGACCGCGCCGCCTCGGCCGAGACGCTCGCCATCGCGACGTGGCCGAGGCCCATGCCGCCGTACTCCGCCGGCATGTGCGGCAGCCACAAGCCGCGGCTGTACGCCTCGGCGCGCATTTTGATGATCTCGTCGACGAGGAATCGCCGGTCGCCCTCGCGCTCGGCGATTCTCGTCTCCGCCGGGCGCACCACCTCGTCGACGAAGGTCCGCACCTTCAATCGCAGCTCTTCGATCTCGGGGGGAAACGAAAAATCGATCGCCATGCGACCTCCCTTGTCTCGCGGGTTTGCGAATGGGTAGCTTTACCCCTTGCCGGCGCGATGGAGCAAACCAGGAGGCGACGACGAGCCCCGCCCCGCGCCGCTCGATCCGTCGTCGCCCCCAGCCGCAGAGTCGACGACCATGAAGTCCCCGCGCCCGGGTATCGCAACCATCGCCTCCGCCGCTCTGCCCGTGGTCTGGGCGCTGGCATTCTTCCTGCGTTTGCGGGGCCACGTGTCGCTGCACGACTCGTTCGTGGTCGGCGTCGCGCTGGTGTTCGCCTGGGTTGCTACTCTCTATCGCGGCGGGCGCCCTGCTCTTCCCTCGCCCGGTCTCGCGGCCGCGGCGTTGCTCCTCGTCGGACTCGGTGCGCTGACGCGCTTCACGAGCTTGACCGAGTTTCCGCCGCCACACGGCCAGCTCTGGGAAGAGGCACAGATGGGACAGATCGCCGAGGCGTCGATCCGGCACGACGCTCTCGATCACTTCTTCCCGCTGCCCAATCTGCTCGCCGAGGTCGGGTTCCGACTAGGCGGCTATTCGCTGTTCGCGATGCGCGCCGTCTTCGCGACCGCGAGCGCGGTATCGGTCTTGGCGTTCCTGCTCGCCGCCCGCGCCCTCGGCGTAAGCCAAGGCGCCGCGATCGCTGCGACCGCCCTGTTCGCGACCAGCGCCTACCTCGGCGCCGCCGGCCGCATCGCCCTGGAGTCCCATTCGCCGGTCCTGACCTTGTGCGTGGCGCTGGCCGCCGCGTTCCACGCCGCGCGCGCACCGTCCCGCTTCTCCTTCGCGCTGGCCGGCGCCTGTAGCGGTCTCCTGATGACCGAGTACACCAGCTACCGACTGTATCCGCCGCTGCTCTTCGCGATGCTGGCGCTGGCCGAGTACCGCGCAGGAACCGGTGCTCGCGCCGCCGCCGTCCGGCTGTCGATCTTCGCCGGAGCGGCCGTCGCCGTGATGCTGCCTGTGCTGGTTGTGCCCGACCAGAACCCTTTGGAGATGCTCGCCGAGGGCATCTTCCGTCATCGCCAGGACATGGGCACCGCCGAGCTCAGCTGGCGCGAGTGGGCTGGAGCCGCCGCGCAGCGGGTGGCGACAACCGCCTCCTTCCTCTTCCTCCAGGGCAACTCCAACGACATGCTGCCGACGACACGCGGCATCGTCGATCCGTTCACCGGCGTCGTTGGCGTCGCCGCGCTGGCGTTTTGCGCCGGCCGGGCGCGCCGATCGCCCGCCGCGGCTTTTCTCGTCACGGCCACGATCAGCACGATCGTGCTCGCCGGCGTCCTGACGCGATTGCCGGAGCGCTATCGCATCACGCCGCTGGTTCCGATCTATCTGTTGGCAATCGCCCTGCTGATCGACGTCGCCCTGCGCCGCTGGCGCTCAACGGCCCTCGCCGTCGCGACCGGCACCGCGATCGCCATGGCCTGCCTGTTCAACCTGTACGTCCTGTTCGGCATCGCCATGCACGACCCGGGCGTGGCAGAAGCCTTCGCCGATCGCCGGCTCGCCCTGGCGTTGGAGATCGCACGGCTGCAAAAGCGTTCAGACGACGTGGTGCTGCTCGGCACCGACGAGACTTTCCTCGCACAGGCCAACGATTTCTCGTTTCTGTACGATGTCGAACGCGTCAAGGCTGTCGACCCGTCCGCCGGCCTCGCCGACGTCGCCGGCATCGTCCTGGTCGACGAACGGCTCGTCGATTCGCTGCGCGCCCTGCCAACCATCTCCGACTGCTCCGTCAACCAATACGGCTACGGCAACTACGTCATCCCGCTCGCCGCCTGCCGCAACACACCGCTATCCAAGGCTGCAGCCTTCACTCGTAGCGCAGCGCCCTAAGATCATTTAGTGACCGTACCCGTACTCGTACCCGTACTCGTACTCGTACACGGGGTTTCCTGCAGAATTCGGGCATTGAACGTGTACGGGTACGCGTACGAGTACGTGTACGAGAGAAAATTGACAGTCCCCGGAGGGAGAGGGGATCTCTGCCGATCCCGATCGCGACTAGCGCAGCGATCCCTCGACAAAGACACGCTCGCGCAGCACGGGGGGACTCGCGTCGACGTCGGTCTCCGAGCGGATCAATCCGTCGGCGTCCACCGCCGCCACCGACTGGGCGCTGCCGGTGTACACCGAGATCCGGCGCAAGCCGTCGGGAAGCGCCTGCAATCGCGAGAAGCGCCGCTCGATGCCATTGTCCGGATCGAGCTGCGGCTCCCAGACGCGAATGTTGGCTTCGCTGGTATCGCCGGCGACGACCCGGCGGAGCTCGCCCGTATCGCCGAGCCACGACCAGAGATCGATCGGCTCGAAGACCGCCCTTGTCGCGACGCCAGCCCGCTCGCCGCTGACTTCCCAACCTTCGGCGCTGTCTTCGAGCACCAGGACGCTGGCGATCTCGCCGTTCTGATAATCGGTGAAGATCTTGCCGCGCAACATTCCGCCGACCGTCGAGTGTTCCACCGACGTCACATCGCGCGCCGACAAGCCGCCGTCGGCGTTGGTCGTGAGTTGCGCCGAGTAGCGCACGATGCGCGGCTCGCCGTCCTCTTCGAGCGTCACCGCCGTCGTGACGAAGCCGAATCGCCGCCCCTCGGTGCTGAGGACGTGGATCTGCGTGAAGTACGGTCGCAACTCGTCGTAGGACGAGAAGCGTATACTGCCGACCAGATCGCGGACGACGCGATCGAACGTGCGCGCGTAGCCGTTGTCGTGGAGGACGCAGTACACCGAGCGGCCCTCGCGGTTGGCGATGATCTGCTTGAGCTCGCCGAGCACCTCACCCTTCCCGCCGGCGACGCGATAGCGCCAGTAGACCTGGAGGAATGGGCTCGCGCCGATGGCGCCGGCGTCGAGTCGCTCTATGCTGCGCTCCACCGCTGCGCCGTAGCGCTCCTCGAGACTCGCGAAGACCTGGTCGGCGGAGGTTTGCACCGTCGACGCGGATTCGACTTCATCGTGATAGAGCGCGCACTCGATCGGTGTATCGGTACCGATGCCGAGCGCCATGTAGTCGGCTTCCTCACCTGCCTCGATGTCGCCAGCGACGGCAGGGGCGCGGGCGGCAAACGCTCCATCGGTCGAGCCGACCTCCTGCTGCGGCATCTCTTCCGCCTCGCGGGCTCGCAGCGCGGCGATCCAGGCGTCGTCTTTCGAGGCCGCGCACCCGGATAGGCCGGCGATCCACGTGCCGACCATCGCCGCGGCGAAGCCTGCCCATAGGCCCTTCGTCAAACGCTCGCTCAACAAGCCACACCTCCACGCACGTTCCACTGCGTTCAGCGACGCCGCCAACCTGACTTTCAATCGCGGCCCGGTCAAGCGCGAATTGACCTCGCTCCATTCAGGGCAATTTTGTTAGCCTCCGCGGCTCCACCAACCCGAAAGGACACCCGAATGTCGAAAGCCGTGATCGTGAAGCAAACCGGTGGGCCCGAAGTCATGGAGATCACCGAGCAGGAGGTCGGCGCGCCCGGAGCCGGCCAGGTGCGGATCAGCGTCGCGGCCGCCGGCGTCAACTTCATCGACACCTACTTTCGCAGCGGCCTCTACCCCCGGCCGCTGCCGTTCGTGAACGGCCTGGAGGGTGCCGGCACCATCGCCGCCGTCGGCCAGGGCGTGACCGATCTCGCCGTGGGCGACAGCGTCGCCTGGTCCGCCGTGCCCGGTTCCTATGCCGAAGAGGTGATCGCGGCACCGGCGCAGCTCATCCGCGTTCCCGCGCCGGTGGCGCTCGAGACGGCCGCCGCCGCCATGCTGCAGGGCATGACCGCGCACTACCTCGTGCACGGCGTCCGCACGACGCGCCCGGGCGACGTCGCCCTGGTCCACGCCGCTGCCGGCGGCACGGGACTGCTGCTGGTGCAGACGCTGAAGCGCGCCGGCGCGATCGTCCACGGCACGGTCTCGAGCGAAGAGAAGGAGGCGTTGGCGCGCGCCGCCGGCGCCGACGAGATCATCCGCTACGACCGCGACGACTTCGCCGCCGCGGTGCGCGACAGGACCGGCGGCCGCGGCGCCGACGTCGTCTACGACGGCGTCGGACGCGCGACGTTCGAAGGCAGCTTGAAGGCGCTGCGCACGCGCGGCCTGCTGGTACTGTTCGGCCAGGCGAGCGGCCCGGTGCCGCCCTTCGAGCTCAGCCGCCTGAACGACCTGGGCTCGCTGTTCGTCACCCGCCCGTCCCTCGCGCACTACATTGCCACCCGCAGCGAGCTCGAACAGCGCGCAGGCGACGTATTGGCAGCGATCGCCGACGGCACCTTGCACGTGCGCATCGGCGACCGCTTCCCCCTCGACCGAGCTGCCGACGCACATCGCGAGCTGCACTCGCGACGCACCACCGGCAAGCTGCTGCTCATTCCCTGACGTAACCAATCGCGCAGTCGCCCTTTCGAGCTGTAAACCTCAGCGTCGCAACAAACATGCCAGCGGTCGCTCAGCAATCGCGAACCGTCCGAGACCGATCGCCCAGGGGACATCAATCGCAACATCTACAGAGCCGCGGCCGGACGAATGAAGGAAAGGTCGCGGCCCGGAGGTCCATCGCTGCGACCGCGCTGCAAGTTGCCGGTGGCACGCATTTCGCCTTGCTCCGCTGAATCAGGTGCGGCGCGACTGACCCGCCCGCACGCGTCAGACGAAAGGAGGAACGACAATGCGCGTTTCAGACATCATGACCCAACACGTTCAGGCCTGTCGTCCGGAGGACAGTTTGCGGGACGCTGTCGCGATCATGCGCGAGCGCGACTGCGGCTCGGTTCCGGTTCTCGACGGCCGCGAAGAAATCGTCGGTATGATCACCGATCGCGACATCTGCCTGTGCGCCGCAGAATGCGACGAGCCGCTCAGCAAGCTGCAGATCTCCGCGGCCATCACCTGGAAGCCGCTGACTTGCAGTCCCGACGAAGACATCGAGTGCGCCGAGGACAAGATGGCGAAACATCAAGTCCGCCGCCTGCCGGTGATCGACGAGGGCGGCAAGTTGGTCGGAATCCTGGCGCTCGCCGACATCGCGCGCTGCCAGGCCGCCGGCAAGAACAAAACCGAGGAGAAGCAGAAGGTCGCGACGGTGGTCGCGGCGATCTCGCGTCCGATGGCGGAGGCGAGCGCCTGAATCGTGAACGACGCTTCGGGCGCCGGTGTCACACCTCGATGCCGGCGCCTGACGTGTCGTCGTAGCGCTGGTGCAGGAACGGCAGGATCCACTCGCCCGGCACGGAGCGCAGCACCGTGCCGTTGCTCTGCGTGCTCCCCTCCTCGTACTCCATGCTCACGATGCGGCGCACCGGTACGTCGGCGACGGGATCGAGCGGCGACTCGCGCAGCACGATCGACCCGCCCTCGACGCGGTGGACGCGTTCGTGACGATGGCGCCACTCGAGCCGCACCAGGAGCGGATCCGTGTCGAAGAACTTGTCCTTCTCGCACGACGGAAAGGCCTTGTAGCAATACGCGTGTTCGACCAGCTCGCGCGGTCCGAGCGACTCGCCGACGCGGCCGGCGAGCTCGAGATAGGTCATCCCCATGCGCGATACTGTCGCCGACACACTCCCCTCCCCCTGATCGAAGCGGATGTCGGCGATCTTCTTCGGCTCGCCGTAGGTCTCACGGCCGCCAACCACCGCCGCCTCCGCCGTCATCGGCATGGTGATCAGGTAGGTTCCGTCGACGCCTTCGTAGCGACAGCGCACGCCGAAGATCATCGAGCCGATCTCGAAGGTAAACTCGGGGGTGATGTGCATGGCCACGTGCGAGCAGGTGACACACACCTCCGGGACAGTCGCCTCGAGCGGTCTGGGCAGCAGCGCTGACGCTACCGCGGCATCGGTCTCGTACACGGCGCGAATCGACCGCACCGTGCTGGGCAGAAACTCCGGATTCGCCTGTTTGGCTTCGCGAACCTGGTCGAGCGTCTTGACGTAGCGCAGCAGGGCCATCGGCCTTCCTTTCCGCGCCGCTCAACGGTCGGTTGAGGCGGCGAACATCGAGTGATCCGGACCGACCCGGTCGGCGATCCGCCGCAAGGCGTCGCCGTCGAAGCCGTAGAACGCCGCCGCGTTGCCGCCGACCATGGCGGCGATCTCGGCCCGCGGCAGGCCGCGAAAGGTTTCGACCATCTGCTCCCGAGTCTGCGGCCAGGAGCCCTCCGGATGCGGATAGTCGGACCCCCACATGATGTTGCCGACGCCGATCTCGTGGCGCAGCTCGGCCTCGCGCCGGGGCATGCACGACGCACCGACCATCACGTTGCGGGCGAAGTACTCGCTCGGCTTCATCGACATGTGGCTGGTGTAATCGCCCAGCTTGGCGCTGTACGGCGTCACGCTATAGCGCTGGTCGAGCAGCTCGAGATACGACGGAACCCAGATGCTGGTCCCCTCGGTGATCGCGACCTTGAGGCGGGGAAAGCGCTCGAAGATCCCGCCCCAGATCAGGAAGGTGAGCGGGCGCACGTTCCACCACGCCACTTCCGAAATGTAGATGCCGACCGCGCCGGGGAGACTGGCGCCCTCGGCGAACATCGAGCCGCCGAAGTAGTCTTCCGCCGGCGCCGGGCCGGAGTGGAAGTGGGCTACCAGCTCGAGATCCTGACAGGCAGCCCACAGCGGATCGTACTTCGGATGATGGTAGGGCGCGAGTTTGCCCCACATGCAGGGCAACAGCACACCGCGCAGGCCGTGTTCGCGCGCCCACTGCAGCTCGCGCACGCTCTCGTCGACGTCCCACAACGCCGGCACGATGGCAACGCCGGCGCGGCGCTGCGGCGCCATCGCGCACAACTCGGCGAGCCAGCGGTTGTGGGCGCGGGCGCCGGCCCACTGCAGCTCCGGCACCACGTCTTCGGTCGGCAGCGACAGCCCGGCGCCGAACGGCGGCGTATTCATCTCGGTGATGCCGTCCGGAAAAATCACTTCTCCGGCGATGCCGTCGCCGTCGAGGACCCGCAGCCGGGCGTTGTGGTCCCACGCGCCCGCGAGATCCGCCTCGCGGCCGCGCCGCCATTCGCGGTTGATGTCGGCGACGAGAAACTTCGCAGAGGCCTGCTGCAGCATCTGGATCTGAACCGGCAGCGCGACATCGAAGGTCGCCCGATGCTGCGGATCGAGGTACTCGCGATAGCGCTCCGGCGGCAGCCCGGCGTGGCAGTCGGACGAAACTACGATCAGCCTGCTCACGGCCGTGCCCCCGCGCCGTTGCGCTCGGCCGCGCCGTCGGCGCTCTTCGGCGGATAGAACTGGCGCACCCATTTGCGGAAGAACGCGAGGTCGGTGTCGGCGTCGCAAAGCACCGGCGCGGGGCGGTGGATCTTGTTCTTCCAGATGCGCATGTCCTGCAGCACGCCCTGGCCCAGCGCGTCGATGAAGTCCTCGCCGGCGAGATCGGCCATGTCGCGCGTGACGGTGAACAGCCAGCGCGAGTGCGTGTTGGTGCGATCGATCGGACTGGTCGCCGCCAGCATCATCAGCCCGGCTTCGCCGATGCCGCGGGTGCGCACCGACACCAGACCGAGGCCCCAGGTGTTGCGCTCCAGCTCGGTCTCGAACGTGCCGAGCGGCGTCTGCTGTGTCGAGCGGCTCCAGGCGCGGAAGAAATGCGGCTCGTCGCCGGGAGTAATGCTCGACTCGCCGAGCGCGAGGTTGCCGTGCACAAAGCGAAAGTGCACCGGATCGCAATTGTTCTCGGCCATGTCCTGGATGTGGATCGGGACCTTCAGCTCGAGCTTGCGCGGTTCGGTCCAATTGGGATCCGAGAACTCCGGCAACTGCGGCGGCTGCCACGCCGGCTCGACACTCTCGTGGTGATGCCAGACGAAGACGAAACCGTTGCGCTCGCACACCGGCCAACTGCGCAGCCGCGCCTTGGCGGGAGGCGGCTTCTTCGAGTACGGGACATTCACGCAGACCCCGTCGCCGCCGAACTGCCAACCGTGAAACGGACAGCGAATCGTCTCGCCGATGACCCGTCCACCCTCGCCGAGATGGGCGCCGAGGTGCGGACAGTAGGCATCGAGCACGTGCAGAGCGCCGTCGCGAGTGCGATACAGCACCAGCTCGCGGTCGAAGTAGCGAGCCCGCTGCACCGTCCCCGCCACCAGATCGCTACTCCACGCGATCGCGAACCACCCGTTGGGAATCGGCAGCTCGGTTTGCTCCTGCGGTGCAACCATCGACACGGCCTCCTGCGTGAAAGCTCGCTCTCCATTAGTCGACTCTGCAGATCGATGCAAGTTTATAGTTGGCTGTAGGTTCGGTGAGCTGTGACTGCAAAGGACATAAAAGACTGCAAGGACCCAAAGGACATTTCCTTCGCGGTTCCCGGGTCCCCGTTCACGGTTCACGGTTCACGGCTCACTACAGCGATGGCATCCTCCGGTCGCGTCATGTACCGAGACACCCATGCCGACGCCGCTCGATCCACTCGCGACGTTCCGCCTCGACGGCAGGGTCGTCCTGATCACCGGCGCGTCGAGTGGGCTGGGCGAGCGCTTTGCGCGCGTTGCCGCGGCGGTCGGAGCGCGCGTCGTACTGGTCGCACGGCGCGCCGAGCGGCTGGCTTCCCTGGCAGGCGAGCTACCGGGTGCTATCGCCCTGCCCTGCGACGTCGCCGACGTCGAGCAGACGCGCGGTCTGGCGGCGGATGTCCTCGGGCGCGTTGGCCGCGTCGACGTGCTGGTCAACAACGCCGGCGCCAGCGACGGCGGCATCGCCGCCGAGGATCTGTCGATCGAGGAATGGCAGCGGATCGTCGCCGTCAACCAGACCGCGGCCTTTCACCTCGCCAAGTTGCTGGCGCCTGGAATGATCGCGCGGCGCGCGGGCTCGATCGTCAACATCGCATCCATTCACGGCCTGTGCGCCGGCGCGCCCAACGACCAGGCCGCCTACGTCGCCTCGAAGGCGGCGCTCCTCGGCCTGACGCGCGAGCTCGCCGTGCAATGGGCCGAGCACGGCGTCCGCGTCAACGCCATCGCCCCCGCGTATTTCGAGACCGAGCTGACGACGACGATGTTCGCTAGCGAGCACTCGCTCGCCTGGATCCAGCGCAACACGCCGATGCGCCGCCCCGGCCGCATCGACGAGCTCGACGGCGCCTTTCTGTTTCTCGCCAGCGACGCCAGCAGCTACGTCACCGGCGCGACCCTGGTCGTCGACGGCGGCTGGACCGCGCGGTAGGCCGGCTCCGCCGGCGTGAACCGTGAACCGGAGGCTCAGTTCACGGTTCACAGTTCACGGTTCACGGCCTTCAAGGCTTTCCCCGCCAGCGCAAAACGCGCTATCGCCTTCGGAACCGAAAGGAGAACACCCATGGCCGACCAATCCCGCCGCGAGCGCGGCATCGAGATGTTCAACAAGGTGTACTGCGGCGACATCCCGGTCGCCCCGGAGGGCATGGTGCCGTTTCAGGATTTGATGATCGAGCAGCTCTTCGGCGAGATCTGGAGCCGCGAGGCGCTGTCGATCCGCGATCGCCGGCTGGTCATCATGGGCATCATCGCGGCGCTCGGCGAAGCCGACACCTTCTGCATCCAGACGCGCAGCGCAGTGAAGAACGGCGAGCTGACCCCAGAGCAGGTGCGCGAGATCGTCATCCAGGTCGCGCAGTACGCCGGCTACCCGCGCGCCGCCGCGATCTTCCGCAAAGTCGAGGAAACCCTCGGTCAATTGACCAAGGACTAATTCACCACAGAGGCACAGAGAGCACAGAGATCTCGGCGCGTGGTTCCGCATCGGTGCTTGCTCGCGTTGCGTTCGCGCCGAAGGACGCCGTCTGCTTTTCTTCATTCTCTTTTCGATTTAATCGGCTTGCGAGCGATTCCGCGGCGTCGCGATTTCCGCGAGGTCTCTGTGTCCTCTGCGCCTCTGCGGTGAGGAGTAATCATGACGATGACGGTTCAGGAGCTGTCGGATCGCTTCGAGATCCAGGATTTGCTGGTGGCGTACGCGCACGCCATCGACACCAAAAACTGGGACGCGCTCGACGACGTGTTCACGGCCGACGCGTTCATCGACTACTCGGTGATGGGCGGGGCAAAGGGAAGCCTGCCGGAGATCAAGAAGTTTCTCGCCGAGGCGATGCCGATCTTTCCGCACACCCAACATATGGTGGCGAACATGCAGGTGCGTCTGAATGGCGACGAGGCGACCGGCCGCATCATGTGTCAGAACCCACAGGTCATGGACATGGGCAGCGGCAAACGCCACGTCTTCGTGCTCGGCCTCTGGTACGTCGACACCTATGTCCGCACTCCCGCCGGCTGGCGCATCAAGACGCGCGCCGAGGAAAAGTGCTGGGGCCTCAATTTACCCAAAGGCCTCGAAGGCCTGATGGGCGACTGATCTCCGCCAGAAACTCCTTCACCACAGAGGCACAGAGGACACAGAGATTTCGGCCTCGACCCGAGGCCGCGGACTCGTCCGGTGCGCTCAAGAAAGAAAAAGGGCGGCAGCCTTAACAACGCCGGTTACGCGAGCAAGTTGTGAGTTATCCCCACAACTCCGCAATCTCTGTGTTCTCTGCGCCTCTGTGGTGAAATCTTTTCAGTCGTCTTCGCGGTCGGCCACGGTGCCGTACCAATCGAAAGTCGGACGCTTCACCCAGCCGGGCATACGCGAGCCGGCTTTGAGGCGCTGCTGCATCTTCTCGCTTAGGCGGCCGGCCTCGAGCATCCGCATGAAAACGATGCCGGCGTTGCCGTGGTCGAAGAAGTCGCGCTGCCAGCCCCACTTGCCACCGCCGGCATAACGAAACCACGAGCCGCCGGTGCCGCCGATCTCGTAGGGCTCACCGTTCGGCCCCGCCGACGGCGCGACCTGGCGCCAGAAGCCGACCACCTCGCCGCGCTGGTCGTCGATCAGCGTGCGCACGTACGGGTACGTCCACTTCTGCAGGCCGTCCATCTCGGTGCCGTAGGCCCACTCGCGGATCTGCTGAAGGCCGCGGGCGACGAACTCGTACTTGTCGCCGTTGTTCCAGGAGTAGACCGCATCTTCGGTGTAGAACTGCGGCATGATGCTCCAGTCTCCCGTCTCGCCCGCCTGATTGTTGGCGGCGACGAAGCGCTGGATCATTTCTTCGAGCTCCTTGCGTGCAAATGCAGACATAGTTCCTCCCCTGGTGATTAAAGCCGCAGATGAACGCAGATAAACGCAGACGCACACGCATGGTATCTGCGTTCATCTGCGTTCATCTGCGGTTTCATTCTTCTTCGATTTTCAACGCATGCGTCGGGCAATACGCGACGGCCTTCTCGGCCTTGCCGCGCAAGTCGGCGGGAACCGTGTCGACCAGCAGTCGCACTTTGTTGATCGCCTTGTCGACGGCGAAGATTTCGGGCGCCTCGGACACACACACCGAATGCCCCTGGCAAAGGTCGCGATCGACCAGAATTCGGCACGGCCGCGCAGCGACCGACGTCGCTGCAACCGCGGACACACGACTGCGATCCGCCGCCTTCGCGACGCGGGCGCGACGCCGATAGCGGACGCGGCACGGCTTCGCGAGCTGCACGACCATTTTCGAGTGATCGTTGCGATAGGTGTCGGACGGCTGCGCCATCTCGAACTCGTAATCGCGCAGCAGCACCGAGAAGATCGCCTTGAGCTGCATCATCGCGAAAGCGGCTCCGACGCAGCGGTGCCGGCCGCCGCCGAACGGCAGCCACGCGAACGCCTGCTTGTCCTCTTCCCGCCCCGCCTTGTAGCGGCTCGGGTCGAACAGGTCGGGATGCGGAAAGCACTCAGGCATGCGATTCGAGATCGCTGGCGACATCGCCACTGTCTTGCCGGCGGGGATCGTAAACTGCTTGTACCGGAACTCGGAAAGCGCCTTGCGCATCAGGATGATCAGCGGCGGGTGCAGGCGCAGCGCTTCCTTGATCGAGCACTCGAGCTCCGGGATCTCGCGCAGCGCCTGGTAGCTGACCTCGACGCCGTCGGCGTAAATCGCGTCGAGCTCGGCGACGACGTCGCGCATCGCGAGCGGATTGCGCAGCAGCTCGATCAGGGTCCACGCGGCGGTGCCGGACGTCGTGTGATGGCCGGCGAACATCAGCGAGATGAACATGCCGGTGATCTGGTCGGCGCTGTAACGCGGCGAGCCGTCCTCGTTCTTGAGCGTCGTCAGCACGTAGACCAGATCCGAGGTCTTGCGTCCGGCCTTCTGCCGCGCCGCGATGATGCCCTCGATGAGCTCGACCAAGCGCCGGCGGCCGCGGTCGCGCTGCCAGAAGGTCGGCAGCGGGAGGTGCGGGTTCACGTAGGCAAACGCGTCGGTGCCCTTCTCGAGGTCGTGGAACCGCACCGCGAACTCCGGCGTGATCTCGTCGCGGAACTCCTTACCGATCAGACACGCCGTCGACGTGTAGATGGTCAGCTCGGAAAAGAAGTCCAGCAGGTCGATCTCGCCCGCCTCGCCCCAGCCGGCGATCATTTTCTCGGTCTCGTCGGCGATCACCTGGGCGTGGCCGCGCATGAACTTGTCGCGCAGCGACTGGTTCTTGATCGCCTGCTTGCGCTGCTCCGGCGTCGCGTCGAAGACGACGCCCTTGCCGAAGATCGGCGTCATGAAGGGATACGCCGCCGCCTGGTCGAGCTGCTCGTCGGGGGCGCGGAAGAACGCCTCGTGCGCCTCCTCGCCGTACATCATGACGACGTCTTGATTCGCCCAGCGCATTTCGCCGATCTCGCCGCACTCGTCGTGCACCCGCCGCATCAGCTCGATCGGCGAGCGCCGCAACTGCAGCAGATGCCCGAGCAGCGGAACGCCGCCCGACACCCGCGGTACCGGCCGCCCGCCGACGTCGCGTGCGGATCGCACCCCTTCGGCGAGCTCGGCGGTGATCACTCCTGCATCTTCGGCCATGTTCGTCGTTTTACACAGATTCGAATTTGTGTAAAGAGCGCTCCATGAGCGATCTCGGGCAGCGCGGATCACGCAGCGTCGCCGGACCTCCCCCTGGCCCCCTCCTTGGTAAGGAGGGGGGAGACCGGCAAAAGCCCCCTCCTTGCCAAGGAGGGGGTTGGGGGAGGTCGCGTAGCGAATGCCCACCGGTGAGCCGCGGCGCGTCGAGCGCGCGCCCAATGAAGCAACTCTCCCATGCCCGATCGCGGTAGGGCCTGGGCGGGCGAGCCGCCGAGTGACGAGAGTGAGGCGAGACTGCGGCTGATGGACGCGGCAGTGCGTTGCGTGCGCCGCCTCGGCACCGAGCGCACACGCCTCGCCGATGTCGCCGCAGAGGCGGGGGTGACGCGGCCGACGATCTACGCGTACTTCTCGAACCGCGACGAGATCCTGCGCGCTGCGATGCTGCACGCCGCCGATCAACTGGTGGACGGGCTGACCCGACATCTCGGCGACCTCGACGACCCCGCCGATATCGCCGTCGAGATCATCGTCTTCTGTTTGCGCCAGGTCGCGTCGAATCCCGGTCTGGCATTGCTGCTGACTCCGAGTGGCGCCAATCTCGGCTCACAAGCGCCCTTGGCGCCGCGCGGCCTCGCTGTCGCCAAGCGCGCCGTGCGCCCGATCATCGACCGCCGCCTCGACCTTGAACCACAGTGGAGCGAGATCGCCGAGGTGATGGTGCGCTTCTTCCTCTCGTTCCTGATCGTCAAATCGCCAAAGCGCCGCAGCGAGGCGCAGCTCCGCGACTTCCTGCGCCGCCGCCTCGTCCCCGCGCTGGGACTTTGAAAATTCACCACAGTCCCCGTGGCGCTTCGCGCCATTCGAAGACGCCACCGCCGGAACGGATAGGTACGTTGCCGCAAAGGACAGCGCTAAATTGCGATCCCAGATCCATCTCACTGGTTCATTCAGGGAATTTTCGAAGCAGAGGCGCAGAGGACACAGAGATTGCGGTTCTGAACGGCCGCAGCGCAGTTGCCCCCAAAGGATCAAGCCATTGGATGAATCGCCAGGAACTCCGCAAAGCCGGATCGAGTCGAGCCATCTCTGTGTCCTCTGCGCCTCTGTGGTGAAGAAGTGTAGATCCGCCGCGGCGGCGCATATATACGAAGCCGGATGCCACTTCTGAATCTCGACGATCCCGCCGACCGCATCCTCGGCAAAGTCTTGCGGCGCAACGCCGAGCTGCGGCCCGACGCGGTCTACCTGATGAGCGGCGACCAGCGCTGGACGTATGCTCAAGTGAACGACCGCGCCAACGCCTACGCCGCCGGCCTGGCGCGACTCGGCGTCGAGCGCGGGGACACGGTCGCATTCTTGATGAAGACCTGTGTCGAGTTCGTCTTCGCCACCTTCGGGCTGATGAAGCTCGGCGCCGTCTGGGTGCCGACCAACACCGATTACAAAGGCGCCTGGCTGCGCGACACGCTGAACGACAGCCGAGCCGACGTACTGATCGCCGACGCCGCGTTCATGCCGCGCATCGGCGAGTTGCAGAAGGATTTGCGCTTCGAGCGTATCGTCGTGCGCGGCGAGGCCGACGCCTTCGAGTACGACGTACAGTTGCACCCCATCGACGAGCTGGCGATGGACGGCGGCGGCGAGCCGGACCAGCAGGCCCTCTCGTACGGCGACACCGCGGCCGTGTTGTGGACGTCGGGCACCACCGGGCGCTCGAAAGGCGTGATGCAGAGCCACAACGCGTGGATCCGCGGCGCCATCTCCGGTGCGGTCACGTCCAACACGCGCGACGACGACGTCATGTACTGCTGCCTGCCGATGTACAACTCGGCCTCCTGGGTGGCGAACGTCTATCGCGCCCTCGTCTGCGGTCTGCCGGTCGGCATCGACGCCGACTTCTCGGCCTCGACGTTCTGGAAGCGCTGCGCGCACTACGGCGCGACGCAGACGTTCACCCTCGGCGCCATGCACATGTTTCTCTGGAACGCCCCGCCCCAGCCCGACGACCGCGACAATCCGGTGCGCCACGCCTCGATGGTTCCCCTCCCCGACCATCTCATCCAACCGATCAAGGACCGCTTCGGTATCGCCACCATCGATCAGGGCTACGGCCAGAGCGAGGCGATGGGTATCTTCCAGCGCCGCGACGACGGCACGGTATGGGCGCCCGGCTCGCTCGGCGGCGTGCTGCCCGGTATCGAGGTCGCGCTGGTCGACGACGACGACCGGCCGGTGCCGATCGGCGAGGTCGGCGAGATCTGCGCCCGGCCCACCGAGCCCTACGTGCTCTTCAACGGATACTTCAACAACGACGAGGCAACCCTCCGATCCTTTCGCAATCTCTGGTACCACACCGGCGACCTCGGCAAGCGCGACGAGGCGGGCAACTACTACTTCGTCGACCGCAAGGCCGACTTCATCCGATACAAGGGCCGCAACATCTCGTCCTTCGCCGTCGAGGCCGCCGTCAACGCCCACCCCGCCGTTGCGCAGTCGGCCGCCCACGGCGTCACCGCCGCCGAGCTCGACAGCGAGGCCGAGGTGAAGGTGTGCGTCGTCCTCAAGCCGGGCGCCACGGTCGCGCCCGACGAACTGGCGCGCTTCGTCAACGACAACGCCCCCTACTTCTTCGTGCCGCGCTACGTCGAGTTCCTCGACGCCCTACCCAGCACCCCGACCGGCCGCGTGCAGAAGTTCGTCCTGCGCGACCGCGGCGTCACACCCGAAACCTGGGACGGCGTCAAAGCCGGCTTCGTCGTAAGAAAAGACTAATTCACCACAGAGACACAGAGGACGCAGAGATCTCGCCGGAAGGGGCAGAGCAGCTCACTGGCTCGCGAAGTTGGGGATCCACGTTGCACTTCGCCCACGCGAGCAAGTGTGCAGTCGCGAATCGCCAGCGAAATCTCTGCGTCCTCTGTGTCTCTGTGGTGAACTTTAACGAGCTCGATCCTCACGTCACCACGAACACGGTCAGCGAGCGGGGGCCGTGGGCGCCGATGACCAGGGCTTGTTCGATGTCGGCGGTCTTCGATGGGCCGGAGATGAAGAAGCCGAAGCCGGCAGTGGCCGCATCGATCGACGCGTACGCTTCGTGCATGTTGTGGACGATAGTGCGCCGCTCGACCGCCAGCGCCACGTGCTCTGCGAGCAAGAGCGCCTCGCGATGGCGAATCGTCTGCGGCACCACCCAGACTGCAGCGTTCTCTGCCACCGCGATCCCGCCGCGCGCGACATACAACTGCAGTTCAGCCACTACGGCCGGTGGCTCGATACCGCCCTGCGCGACGTCGAACCAAACACGATCGGCACCGACGTCACGCACCAACTGCTCGACCCCCGTCGTCAGAGCGGCCGGCGCTACGGCGACGGCGCGGCCGCCGACTGACTCGAGCACTTCGGCGAAGCGCGCGGCCGGATCATCGAACGTCAGCCAGCTCGCTGCGCTGGGCGTGTCGCGCGATGAGACAGGGCGCGTTGCCGCACGGATGCGTGAAAGGACGATGTCGCGATCGCTCATTGAGATTCAGGGGCCAGCGGTCTGGATCCAGGGGTCAGGGGCGGTGGGATCTTTGCGTTCCGCAAAGATCCATTTTCACTTCCATCTCTTGATCTGCGTTCATCTGCGTTCATCTGTGGCTCAAGTCCTTTTCGGACGAGCTGATCTGCTCGCGGAAGGTCTTCTTCGGCAGGTCGGGCAGTCCTCGCGATGATGTCCACGGCGCCGCGATCCGCTTGGCAAGGCCGGGAAGCAGGCGTCCGAGTCGGCGCGCTACTCGACCGGTCGCGGCGTACAGCGCCGGGCTGCGCAGTAGCAGCGACGCCAGTCGCGAGGCGCGGCGCCGGCCCGGCAGGTGGCCGGCGGTGACGATCTCGGTGCGCAGGCGCAGCAACTGATCGTGCAAGTCGATTTTGACCGGGCATACGTTCGTGCACGAGCCGCACATCGTGCAGGCGTACGGCAGGCTGCGGTGGCGCTCGGGATCGCGCACCGGCGCGAGGATCGAGCCGATCGGGCCGGGGATCACCGCCTCGTAGCTGTGGCCGCCGCTGCGCCGGTACACGGGACAGGTGTTGAGGCAGGCGCCGCAGCGGATACAAGCGAGAGCGCGCGCGTGCTCGGCTCGGCCGAGCAAGTCACTGCGGCCGTTGTCGACGATGACGATGTGCAGCTCGCCACCCGGGCGCGGGCCGTGGAAGTGCGAGGTGTAGGCCGTTATCGGCTGGCCGGTGGCCGAGCGCGCCAGCAGCCGGACGAATACCGCCAGGTCGGCGAGACTCGGCACCACCTTCTCGATGCCCATGCAGGCGATGTGCAGCGGCGGCAGCGCCGTGCCGAGATCGGCGTTGCCCTCATTGGTACAGATCACCAGGCCGCCGGTCTCGGCAATCGCGAAGTTGACGCCGGTGATGCCGGCCTCGGCATGTAGAAACTTCTCGCGCAGATGGACGCGTGCGGCCGCCGTCAGCAGCGTCGGGTCGGCGAGCCCGGCCTCGGTACCGAGATGGGCGTGAAACAGCTCGCCCACCTCCTCCTTTCGAAGATGGATCGCCGGCAGGACGATGTGACTGGGCGGCTCGTCGCGCAGTTGCACGATGCGCTCGCCGAGGTCGGTGTCGACGATCTCGAGGCCATGCCGCTCGAGAAACGGATTGAGCCCGCACTCCTCGGTCAGCATCGACTTGCTCTTCACGACGCGCGTCGCGCCGCGCGCCCGGAGTAGCTCGAGGACGATGCGGTTGTGCGCCGAGGCGTCGGCCGCCCAGTGGACGACGGCGCCGCGGCTCGTCGCGTTGCGCTCGAACGCCTCGAGATGGCCCGCCAGATTAGCGAGCGTCCGAGCCTTGATGTCCGCCGCCAGATCGCGCAGCGCCTCCCACTCCGGGACCGATCGCGCCGCGGCATCGCGCCGCTCGCGGACGTGCCACAGCGCTGCGTCGTGCCATGCGGCGCGAGCGCGATCGGCGGTGAATCGGTCGGCCCGCTCGCCGTGGCTCATCCCTCGCCACCGGCGCTCGCCGCGGCGAGGATCTCGGCGACGTGCATCAACCGCACACCGGCACCCTCGCGCCGTGCCAGTCCCTCGAGGTGAAGCAGACACGACATGTCGATCGAGGCGATCACCTCGGCGCCGGCGGCGCGGTGGTCATCGAGGCGGTCGCGTCCCATCATCGCCGAGACACCGCGCTCCTCGACGCTGAAGCCACCGCCGAAGCCGCAGCACTCGTCGACCCGGCGCAGCCCTACCAACTCGAGCCCGTCGATGCCGGCGAGCAGACGCCCCACCGGATCCGCCGCCGGCTCGGCGCGCTCCGAGCAGGTGCCGATGTGCAGATCGCGCAGGCCGTGACAGCCGTGGTGAAGTCCGACGCGGTGGGGAAAGCGGCCGCTGAACGTGTCGACGCCCGCGACCTCGATGAGAAACTCGCACAGCTCGAAGGTGCGATCCGCCAGCGCTGCCGCGGCCGGCCCGAGCAGATCGGCGAAGCGGTGGCGCACCATCGCCGTGCAACTGCCGGACGGGCACACCACGTAGTCGAAGTCGGCGAAGATCCGCAGCATGCGCTCGGCGAGTGGCCGCGCCTCGGCGGCGCAGCCTGCGTTGGCGAGCGGTTGGCCGCAGCAGGTCTGATCGCGCGGAAACTCCGCCGCGACGCCGACACCGCGCAGCACCGCGAGGGTGGCGAAGCCGACGCGCGGTGCGAGCTGATCGATGTAACAGGGCAAGAACAGCGCGACCCGGCTGTCGGCGAGATCTCGCATCGCGGTGCGACCAGTCGCAAAAGCGGGCGGCGCGCGCAAGGCGCGACGACGATCGGGCCATTCGCGGCGACTTTAGCTACGAAGCAAATCACACAGACTCGGCAGCAGGAGCGGCACCAACTCACGCCGCAGTCATCGCCCCCAGTGCAAGGCGCAACCCCAGGCGCGGACCTCCCCCTGCCCCCCTCCTTGGGAGACTGTCGGAAACCGAAAATTCTCGTCTGCACTGCTGATGCACATTCACAGGCGAGGCAAGGCGAGGCGAGGCAAAGGTTTTTCAGAATTACCTCGCCTAGCCTTTGCCTCGCCTCGCCTTGCGCGAGAGAAAATCGACAGTCTCTTGGTTAAGAGGGGGAATCGCCGTCGCTCGACTGCGGGCGAGTTGGATTCCGGCAGACCCTCCCGTACAAAGAAGTGATGTCGCCGCGCTGGACAAAATGGACGCTGTGGGGATTGGCCATGCTTACGGCGCCCCTGCCCTACATGCTCGGCGGTCTCGAGATCGCGCCGCCGGTCCGGCTCGCGTTCTTCACCGCCGTCATCTCCGCTCTACAGGTCAGCGAAGGGCCCGGCGGCTGGATCTGGCATACCTTCTTCGCCCTCGGCACCGTGCAGCTCGTCGCCTGGGCGTCCGCCAACTACTTCGTCGCGTCCTTCGCGGCGCGCGCTTCCGCTCGCTTCCATCATCAGACGCGACTCATCGCGGTGTTGCTTCTGTGCGTCGCGGTGCTGGCGATCGCGCTGACCGTGCCGATCTACGAGACGCCGATGTCGAGCGAGGCGGAGTACTCGCGACTGTCGCAGGTGCTGTTTTGAGCTGGCGCGCCATCGCGACCATCGCTTGCCTCGCACTGCTGCCGTCGACCACACGAGCTTCTCCCCCCAGCGAAACACGCCCGCAGTGCGCCGATTTCGATCCACTGCGCCGCCCCTACTTCGGCGACCTGCACGTCCACACCGTCTACTCGCTCGACGCCAGCACGCAGGGGACACGCACGACGCCGGCGCAGGCTTACGAGCTGGCGCGCGGCGCCGAGCTCGGCATCCAGCCGTGGAGCGCTGACGGCACGCCCCTGCGCCGGGTGCGGCTGCAGCGCCCGCTCGACTTCGCCGCCGTCACCGACCACTCCGAGTACTTCGGCGAGACATCGCTCTGCCGCGTCCCGGACATGCCCGGCTACGACTCGCTGATGTGCCGCGTCTACCGCACCTGGCCGCGACTGGCGTTCTTTCTGATGAACGGCCGCACGACGCCGTTCGGCATCTGCGGCCCGGGCATGGAGCACTGCCGCACCGCCGACGCCCTGCCCTGGCAGGACATGCGCGATGCCGCCGAGGCGGCGTACGACCGCAGCGAAGCTTGCCGGTTCACCACCTTCGTCGGCTACGAGTGGACCGGCTACACCCATCGCAACGTCATCTTTCGCAGCGCCGCGGTACCCGCCTTTGCCCCGAGCGCACTCGAATACAGCCGTGAGACGGAGCTCTGGGACGTGCTCGAAAAGCTCTGCCGCGCCGAGCAGCCGGGCTGCGACTTCGTCGTCATCCCACACAACTCGAATCTCTCGGCGGCGACGACCTTTCAGACGCAGCGGCCGGACGGCCCGGTGATGACGGCGGTCGAAGCGCGCCGCCGCGCCGCCAACGAGCCGCTGGTCGAGATCATGCAGCACAAGGGCAGCTCCGAGTGCTTCGCCGGCGCCGGCACGGAGGACGAGCTGTGCGATTTCGAGAATGTGCCGTACGACGATATCGGCGCGC
Source organism: uncultured bacterium (assembly GCA_902826395.1). Classification (GTDB taxonomy): domain Bacteria; phylum Desulfobacterota; class Binatia; order HRBIN30; family CADEER01; genus CADEER01. The sequence continues at coordinate 7,751 of CADEER010000042.1, read as the reverse complement.
GCTTCATCACCTGGATGCGCAGGGAGCCGGCGGCGATCAATTTCGCCCGCACCGGCCTCGGCATCGGACTGCTCGAGCTCGAGCGCACCGGCGCCAATCCATTCCAGTTCGGCTTCATCGGCTCCACCGACACCCACCTCGGCGCGCCCGGTCTCGCCGACGAGGAGAACTACCCCGGCCACGGCGGGGCCGGTGTGCCGATGCGCCGGGAGCTACCCGACATGCTGCTCGACCCGATCGAGTACAACCCGGGCGGACTCGCCGTGCTGTGGGCCGAGGAGAACTCGCGCGATGCGCTGTTCGCCGCCATGCAGCGCCGCGAGACCTACGCCACCAGCGGCCCGCGCATCATCCTGCGTATGTTCGCCGGCTGGGACCTGCCCACCGATCTCTGCGAGCGGTCCGACTTTGCCGCCGTCGGTTACCAACAGGGCGTGCCGATGGGCGGCGAGTTGCGATCCGGCGGCGCCGCGCCACTCATCGCGGTGCGCGCGATGAAAGACGCCGGCACGTCCGACAAGCCCGGGTTGCCGCTGCAGCGCCTGCAGATCATCAAGTTGTGGGTGAAAGACGGCGTGGTACAGGAGTCGGTCGTCGATGTCGCGGCCGCCGCGGACCGTTCGGCGAGCGTCGACACTTCGACCTGCACACCGGCGCCGACCGGCGACGACGAGCTGTGCGCGGTATGGCGCGACCCCGACTTCAATACCGCGGCCCCCGCCGTCTATTACGCCCGCGCGGTGCAGGACCCGACGTGTCGCTGGAGCACGATGGCCTGCAATCGAGCCGGCGTGCGCTGTGCCGAACCGGCGACCGTTCGCCGCGGCTGGCAGGACTGCTGCGATCCGACCTTTCCCAAGGTCGTGCAGGAACGCGCCTGGTCATCGCCGATCTGGTACTCGCCCGGCGGGTGATTCGCGCCGCGATCTCCGCTATCGTGCCGCGGATGATTCGCGAAACCGAGAACACCGACCGCCCAACCACCCGCCATGCGCGCGCGGCCACCGCGATGTTCGTGGCGCTCCTCGGTGCCTCGTGCAGCGAGCCGCCGCTCGTCGAGCCGGGCAAGCAGGTCAGCCTCATCTACGAGGCCACCGACCCCGACGGGAATGTGCTCGACGTCAATCCCGACGACGGGCCGCTAGTGTTCATCGTCGGGGCCGGGATGGTGCAGCCCAAGGTCGAGGCCGAGCTGATCGGCATGCGCGCCGGCGAAGAGAAGACGTTCACCATCCCCGATGCCTACGGCGCCCATAACCCCAAGAAGACCGGCACGTTGACACGCAAGGCGCTGGCCGCCGACGTCGTGCCCAACGTCGGCGACGTGATCCCGATGGCGGGCGGGCTGCCTGCGACCATCCTGGAGGTCAACGATCGTTACCTCGTCCTCGACCTCAACCACCCGCTGGCGGGCAAGGAGCTCACCTTCGCCGTCAAGGTCGTCGAGGTGAAGGACCCGGAGCCGGAGCCGCCGCCGCAACAGCCGCAGGCTCCGGCGCAGCAACCCCAGGCGCCGGCCGCGGCGCAGCAGCCCGAAGCACCCGATCAGAAGCAACCGGAAGCGCCGGCCGCGGAACAGCAGCCCGAAGCAGCCGATGAGAAGCAACCGGAAGCGCCGGCTCCGTCGTGATCATCCAGCGCGTTCATCGCGCAGGAAGGCGACCGCGACCAGCGCCGCCACGTTGAGCGTCGCGAAGACGGCAAACGCGCTGCGGTAGCTGCCGCTGCCGTCGAAGACGGCAGCGGCAAAGACCGGTCCGAGCGCACCTCCGGGCAGCAGCGCCAGCATCAACGCACCGTAGATCTGCGCCAGGCAGGCGACGCCGAAACACTCGGCGACGATCAGCGGGTAGAGGACGTCGCGCGCCGCTACCGCGATACCGAATGCAAACAGGAACGCGGTCAGCACGCCGGGTAGATCGGCAAAGCTGATCAAGACCGAGCTCAGCGCGAGTAGCGCGAAATCGAATGCCAGGGCGGTTCTGCCGCGCATCCGATCGGCGATCACGCCGGCACCGAGCTTGCTCCACACGCCGAGGCCGATCGCAAAGCCGAACGCGGCGGCGGCCTCGACGCGACTGAACCCGATATCCATCAGGTGCGGCACCGTGTGCTCGAGCATCGCGATGAAATAGAAGAAGAAGACGAAGAGCAGCGCCGCCAGGATCCAGAACGAGCGCGTGCGCACGGCAGAACGCAGGTCGAGATCCGTGGACGCCGCCGTCGCATGCCGAGCCGTGTCCTCGTCGAGTTGCTCGACCCGCGCAGCCTCCTCCGCGGTCGGATCGCGCACGACCAACGCCGCAAAGGGAAGAATTACGAAAACTCCACTCACAGCGAGCGCCGCCACGGCCGCCCGCCAACCGCGGCCCGCTGCTACGGCTGCGACCAGCGGCAGCGCGACGACCCCGGCGAGGTTGCTGCCGCAGTACACGATGCCGAGCGCCATGCCGCGCGCCCTCACCACCCAGCGCGCTACGACCGAGCCGATGACGACGTCGCCGAGGCCGGTCACGACGAGGCCGATCAGGATGTTGGCGACGTAGAAGTGCCAGAGCTCGGTCATCGCCGCGACGATGAGATACGCGGCGCCGAGCAGCAGCGTCGCCGCGACGACCACCGGCCGCGAGCCGAAGCGCACGGTCAGCGTGCCCGCGATCGGGCTCGCCAGGGCGATGACCAGAAAGATCGGCGCGCGCGCCGCGGAGAACATCGTGCGCGTCCAGCCCAGCTCGGCGACGATGTCCTTCTGCAGGACGCCGAAGACATACCCGAGGCCGGCGCCGAGCTGACACATCGTCGCGCCGATCACCACCAGCAGCGCTCGTCCCCGCAGGTCCGCGTACCCCAATTGCATGCGGCGGGCATCAGATCCGATCGCCCGCGTGCGAGGCAAGTCCGTACCAAGTCACCTCGATCTCTGCCTCACCTCAGCTCTTCTGGCCGGGAATCACCAATGGATCGCCGGCGCGCTCGATCAGCTCGAGGCGGGTGCCGTCGGGGTCGGTGGCGAAGATCGCCTTCGCCCGCATTTCCATGCGGGTCTGCTCGATCACCGCGCCGCCGTGGCGCAACACCGCCGTCAGCGACTCTTCGAGGTTCTCCACCACGAAGGACAGATGGGTGAGACCGAGCTCGTTGATCGGCCGGCGCGCACCCGAGCCGACGGCGCGCGGCTGCGCGAAGCACAACAGCTCGATCCGCCAGCCGTCGCGCTCGAGATAGATCGCCTCCATCCGCACGTCATCGAGCTCGAGGAGCTGCGAGCTGTAGCCCTGGTCGTCGCGGAAGCGGCCGATCTCCACGAAGCCGAGGGCGTCGCGATAGAACGCGAGCGACCGCTCGAGGTCGGCGACGCAGATACCCAGATGAGTGAGGCGGCGCACCGACATCGAGCGCTCAGCCCTGCTTCACGTAGTCGCGGATCCAGCCGATCATCATGTCGTACAGGCCGCGTACCGTCTCTTCGGCTTGCTCATCCGAGATGCCGTCCGGTTCGCAGACACAGGTCCAGACGAGGCGACTGCCGGCGCCGGCATCCTTGACGGCCATCGTCGCCTGGTAATCGCGCACCGGGAACGGGATGTTCTCCGGGATCGTGTAGCGGAGCGTCATGCTGTCGGCGTCGATGCTCTCCAGCCGCTCGTGGATCTCCTTGTCCCCCGCCGGCAGGTAGCGCGTCATGCCCGGGCCGTCGCCCTCGACCCGCACCGTTCCCATGCCGGGAATCCACGCGACGTTGCCGAAATCGGCGACCACCCGCCAAAGGCGATCACTCGGGACATCGAAATCGGCGTTCACGGAAACCTCGACCACGGCACACCTCCAATTGTTTCCGCGCTGCGTACTCCGAAACGCCGCGCGCTGGCAACCCGCCCGTCGCGCGGTTGCTTACACCATGTGCGTTTGCGAGCGTACGTAACCGTGCGACGAATGTTCCCGCCAAGGCAGGACTCGACCGCGTTTCCGTTCTTCGCGGTCACGTTCGCGGCGCTCTTCTTTCTCGCCCCATTGCCGACGTTCATCTTCGAAGGCTTGGTGCCGCTGGCGAACATGTTCCTGATGGCATTCGTCGCGGCAACGGTCGCGGCGAGTCAGGGAGCGGGCGGCCCGGTCGGATGGATCGTCCTCCTGCTGATCGCCCACGCCGTCGTCTACTGCGCGGTCCTCGGAGCCGCGGCCCTGATGGCGCGTATCGGCCTGCGCCGCCTGCCGCGACACGTCGCCGTCGCCATCGTCGCCGGGCTGCTGGTCGTGGCGCTCGCCGTCGCCATCCTGACCGAGCCCTACGTCACGCCGTTCGGTCCGCAGCCGCGCGCGAACCTGTTTGGAGCTCTGTCGTGAACCTGACGCGCGCGGCGCTGGCCGGGCTCGCCGCGCTGCTCGTCACACCGCTCGGGGCAGCTACGGCCGGATCCTTCGAGCGCACGGAACAGCGCCAGGAGTGCGCGGCGCACGACCCGCTGCGGCGGCCGTTCTTCGGCGATACACACGTGCACACGGCCTTCTCCTTCGACGCGATGGGACAGGGCACGCGCACCCACCCGCGCGACGCGTACCGCTTCGCGCGCGGCGAACCGATCGGCCTGCCGCCGTACCGAGACGGGGTCGCGCTCAATTCGGCGCAACTGCGCCGGCCGCTCGATTTCGCCGTCGTCACCGACCACAGCGATCTGCTCGGCGAGACGCAGATCTGCCAGAGCCCCGGCATGACCGGCTACGATTCGCTGGTTTGCACGATGATGCGCCGCTGGCCGCGCCTCGGCTACGCGATGATCAACGGTCACGTATACAGCACGACGGACCCGCAGCGTTACTCGTTCTGCGGCGAGGGCGGCCGCGTGTGTCTCGACGCGGCGCGCGGGCCGTGGCGCGAGACCCAGGACGCCGCCGAGGAGTTCTACGATCGCACCACCGACTGTCGCTTCACCACCTTCGTCGGCTACGAGTGGTCCGGCATGCCCGACGGCAACAACATCCACCGCAACGTCATCTTCCGAAACGAAGTCGCACAGCGGCTGCCGACGACGTATCTCGAGACGCCGACCGCCGAGGGGCTGTGGCAGGCGCTGCTCGACGAGTGCATCGACGCCGACCGGCGCTGCGATGTGATCGCCATCCCCCACAATTCGAACGTCAGCAACGGGCTGCTGTTCCGCACCGAGACCGCCGCCGGCGCACCGCTCGATCGCGCTACCGCCGAGTTGCGGTCGCGGCTCGAAACCCTGGTCGAGATCACCCAACACAAGGGCGACTCGGAGTGCCGCGTCACCGGCAGCGACGAGCTGTGCGGCTTCGAGGCGGTTCCGTGGAAGCGAATGATGGACATGACGCGACCGGGGCTGTGGGGCGAGGCGCCGCCGCTGTCTTACGTGCGCGAGACGCTCGCCGAAGGGCTCGTCCAACTCGAACGCACCGGCGCCAATCCCTTCAAGCTCGGCATCATCGGCTCCACCGACACTCACTTCTCGGCACCCGGCATGGTCGACGAGGATCGCCACGTCGGCCACGGCGCCGGACTCGCCTTCGCAATGCACGGCATCCTGCCCTATCCCGATCAGCCGCGCTTCAACCCCGGGGGCCTGGCGGTGTTGTGGGCGGAGGAGAACTCGCGCGATGCGCTGTTCGCCGCCATGAGGCGCCGCGAAGCCTACGGCACCAGCGGCCCGCGCATCGTCGTGCGCTTTTTCGGCGGCTGGGACTATCCGACGGATCTGTGCGCCGCGCCCGACTTCGCGGCGCGCGGCTACGCCGGCGGCGTGCCGATGGGATCGGATCTACCGCCGCGCGCCGGCGCGGCGCCGATCTTCGCGATCTCGGCGCTGCGCGATCCAGGCGGCGGCGGGGCTCCGAGCACGGCGCTGCAACGCATCCAGATCGTCAAGTTGTGGTCGGACGGCGAGCGCCGCGAACGCGTGTACGAGGTGGCGGGCGACCCCGACAACGGCGCCGGCGTCGATCTCGCCACCTGCACGCCGCTCGGCACCGGCCATGACACCCTCTGCGCCGTCTGGCGCGATCCCGACTTCGATCCGCGCCGGCCGGCCGCGTACTACGCGCGCGTCGTCGAGAACCCCAGTTGCCGCTGGAACGCCTACGCCTGTAATCGCCACGGCGTCGATTGCAGCGATCCCGACACGTATCCGGACAGCCTGCAGAACTGCTGCGACCCTCAGATCCCCAAGACCATCCAGGAGCGCGCCTGGACGTCGCCGATCTGGTACGAGCCAGCGGCGCCGACTGCCGCCGCGCTGGGAGGAACACCGTGAGCGATTCCGTCGTCGGCTACGGGACCCGCCTCTCATCGCTCGCCGCGCAAGATGGCGACGCGCCCGCCGTCACCTGTGCGGGCGCCACCTCGAGCAGCGTCAGCCGCGTCGAGCTCGACCGCATCGCCAATCGCACGGCGCGCCTGTTGGCGGCGCGAGGTGTGCGCGCCGGCGACATCGTCACCCTGGCGCTGCCGAACGGCATACCCCTCGTCACCTATTGCATCGCCGCGTGGAAGCTGGGCGCCGTCCCGAATCCGATCTCGCACCGCCTGCCCGCGCCCGAGCGCGACGCCATTCTCGAGCGCGCGGCGCCGGCCCTGCTGGTCGCCAATGAGAGCGGCGCACCGACGCGCTGGCCGCTGTTGCTCTCCGGCACCGAGCCGCCCCCTGACGATCGACCGCTGCCCGACGCGATCGCGCCGCACGAGCGGGCACTGGCGAGCGGCGGCAGCACGGGTTCGCCCAAGCTCATCGTCGTCAAGCGGCCGGCCGCCTGGGGCGCCGGCGGCGAGGTGTCGCCGTTGGCGCCGCGCGGGTGCGTTCTGGTGCCGGGCCCGCTCTACCACGCGGCACCCTTCGGCTCGTTCACGCAGGCTCTGATCGCCGGCGTCGAGGTGGTGGTCATGGAGCGCTTCGACGCGGCGCAATGTCTGACCCTGATCGAGAAGCATCGCGTCGAGCAGATCCTCTTCGTGCCGACGATGATGCACCGCATCTGGCGTCTGCCCGAAGCCGAACGAACACAGCGCGACGTCTCGTCGCTGCGCATCGTCTTCAGCGGAGGCGCGCCGTGTCCGCCGTGGTTGATGCGCGCCTGGATCGATTGGCTCGGGCCCGACGTCATGCACGACATCTACGGGCCGAGCGAGCGCATCGGCGGCACCCTCATCTCCGGACGCGAATGGCTGGCGCGGCCGGGCTCGGTGGGCAAACCGATGAGCGGCGCGCGCATCCGCATCCTCGATCCCGAGACCTTGCAAGACATGCCGCCGGGCGAGATCGGCGAGCTGTTCATGATGCCACCGCAGGGCGCCGGCACCACCTATCGCTACGTCGGCGCCGACAGCCGCAGCATCGATGGCGGCTGGGAGTCGGTCGGCGACATGGGCTACCTCGACCCCGACGGCTACCTGTATCTCACCGATCGGCGCACCGACATGATCCTCAGCGGCGGCCGCAACATCTATCCGGCGCAGATCGAGGCGGCGATCGACGCCTTCCCCGGCGTCCTGTCGAGCGCCGTCATCGGCCTGCCCGACGACGATCTCGGCAACCGCATCCACGCCATCGTTCAGGCCGGCGAGCTCGACGAGACGGCGCTGCGCGCCCACCTCGCCGCGCACGTCGCCGGCTACTGCATCCCGCGCAGCTTCGAACGCGTCGACTTCCCCCTGCGCGACGACGCCGGCAAGGTGAAGAGGTACAAGCTGCGCGAAGAACGACTCTCCACCACAGAGGCACAGAGGACACAGAGATGAC
>CADEER010000041.1 GCA_902826395.1 uncultured bacterium | reverse complement strand
GCCGGATTTCCGCAGGAAACTCCGTGTACGTGTACGGGTACGAGTAGGTGTACGGTCGCGATCTTCGTTTCCCGACAGTCTCATCCGGGAGAGGGAACGCACGCGGACAACCACTCACTACTGAAGCGCGATCACCTCTTCGCCGAAGCGCAACAGCGCCTCGCAGTACTCGCGGCGCGTCGCGCCGCGCACGCCGACGGTGAGCCAACCGACGCCGAGGGCGGCAAGCTCGGCAATCTCTTCCAGCACCGCGTCTGGTCGGCGCGCTCGCAGCGCATAGCAGATCTCGAGCGGCTCACTGCGACCGACCTGCGCCGCGTGTTCGCGTGCATAGTCGATGCGCTGCGCAAGGTCGTTCGCCGAGACCAGCACCGCCGTCTTCGAGTGCTTGGCCAAGTGCGGCGGATTGGGAAACGGCACCCACCCGTCCGCCAGTTCGACGGCGCGGCGGATGGCGCGCTTGCTGTTGCCACCAATCCACACCGGCGGATGCGGCCGCTGCGCCGGACGCGGCAGCATCGTGTTGCCGGCGGCGCGAAAGCTCGCGCCGTCCATGATCACTTCGTCGCCGCCCCAGGCGCGCTTCATCGCACCGATCGCCTCGTCCGCCAGATCGTCGCGCGATTCGTAGTCGGCACCGAGGGCGGCGAACTCCGCCTCCAGATAGCCGGCGGCAACGCCGAGGATCAGGCGGCCGCCGGAGAGGACGTCGAGACTGGCCGCCGCCTTGGCGACCAGGAACGGGTTGCGGTACGGCAGCACCAATATGTGAGTCTGCAGGCGCAGGCGCGTCGTCGCCGCGGCGGCGAACGACAGCGCGACGAACGGATCCAGCGTGTGATGCCCGCCGGCAGCGAGCCACGCCGTGCCGGGAAACGGATGATCGGTGACGAAGCACGCATCGAACCCCGCCGCCTCGGCGGCGCGGGCAATCTCCGCCACCGCGGCGGCGCTGACGAACTCGTCGCCGGCATCGACCCGCTGCGTCGGCAGCTCGACCGAGAAACGCATGCGCCGTTCTCACGCACTCAATAAAGATAGTCCAGGTTCCTACGCGAGCCCCTTCTGAACGATCCCATCCCACGGTTCACCGTTCACGGGGCCTCGCCTCGCGACTGCCGATTCCCCATCGCGGCGAACACACCGCGCATGCTCGCCCCGAAGCCACCATCGCCCAGCTCCCTCGACATCCGCCCCGACCCGGCCGTCGGAGCATGCGCGATCCTGTCGCCCCTGTTCGTGAAGGCACCCTCAATCCCCTGGTCGCGCGCTTCGCTAACTGCCTTTGACTACATCAGATTTGACTGATACTACGTGATGCCGTGAGTGATACCAAACAGAGGTCGAAGGGAGCTCCGTCGGGCAGATTCGTGCTGCGCCTCGACCCGGCCCTGCACGGTCTGCTGCGCGACGATGCGTCTCGCTCGGGGCTGTCGCTCAACGAGTACTGCACACGTCGCCTGGCGGCGCAGGGCATCACCGGGCCGGCGGCCAAGATCGTCGGCCGCGCGACGGCGCTGTGCGGCGAACAGTTGAACGGCGTGGTGGTGTTTGGCTCCTGGGCGCGCGATCAACTGGCCGACGGTTCGGACGTCGACGTCCTGATCGTCGTCGACGGTGCGATCGCGATCACGCGATCGCTGTACAGGCAGTGGGAAGCCGAGCCCCTCGATTGGGAATCTCGCCCCGTGCAGGCGCACTTCGTGCGCCTGCCGGAGTCGGGCATGCGGATCTCCGGCCTGTGGGCGGAGGCGGCCGTCGAAGGTGTGGTGCTCTACGACCGCGACCTGTCGCTGGCGCGGCGACTGGTGGAGATCCGCCGCCGCATCGTCGCTGGAGAAATCGTGCGGCGCGAGATCCACGGACAGCCGTACTGGGTGGAGGCGGCCTGAGATGCACAGCCCCGAGCTGGCGCGCGACTACATTCATCGGGCGGCGATCCGCCTGCGCGCGGTCGACGTACTGTTTGCCGCCGAGAGCTGGGCAGACGTGGTCCGCGAGTCGCAGGAAATCGTCGAACTGGCGCTGAAAGCCTTGTTGCGCACGGCAGGCATCGACCCGCCTCGCATCCATGACGTGTCGGGCGTGCTTCTCGCCGAGCGCGAGCGCCTGCCCGAGTCGCTGTCGCCTCACTTGCAGGGTCTCGCCGAAATCTCGCGCCAGCTGCGCCGCGATCGGGAGTTGGCTTTCTACGGCGCGGAGGACCTCACGCCATCCGGATTCTACACGCGCGACGACGCGGTGCAGGCACGCGACGGCGCGCGGCGCACGGTCGAGCTGGTGCAGCCGCACGTATCGCCGGAATCATCGCCCGCACCGGAGAAATAGCCGCGCAGCGCTGGCCAGAGATCCAGCGCCGCCTTCGTACCTTCGCGGGTTGAATGCTTCTCAGCCTGTACTTCGCTCGCTACGTCGTCAGGCCGCGGGCTCGCAGGCGCAGCAGGAACGGGATCGCAACGGCGACACAGAGAAGCTCCGAGATCCCGGCGACGACGAAGGCTGCTCGGTAGCCGGCGAGCCAGCCGTGTGAGTCGGCGACGACCTGGCTGACGATGCCGCCGGTGAGCGGGCCAATGATGAAGCCGAGCGAGCCCGCGGCGTTGAAGGCGCCGAGCGCCGTCGTGCGCACCGACTCGGGCACCAGATCGGTCGTCATCAGCATCGTCGGCACGAACATCACCGCCGCCGTCACACCGATCACCGGCATCAACACGAACAGAACCGGGATCGAAGAGAAGCCGACGAACGCGGTGCCGATGCCGTACAGTGCGCTGCCGCCGCACAGCATCAGCGACAGCGAGTAGCGCTCGGCGAATCGGCCGAAGGGATATGACAAGAGCGCGAACGGAAGCATGAACACCGCGATCAGCGCTCCGATCTGCCCCGGCGTAGCCTCGTGCACGCGGGTCAAGTAGAGCGACAGGGTCGTCGTGTAGAAGCCGACGGTGAAGCGATCCGCGAACGCGAAGGCGAGCGGCACCAGCACGCGGCGATGGGCCATCACCGTCGCGACGATCTCCGCGAACCCCGGTCGTTCGCGCTCGCGGCCGGTCTCGCGCAGCCACGCCGCCGCCAGGCCGGCCGCGAGGAACAGGAGGCCGGCGCCGGTGTGCAGCGGCCGCACGATGCTGCCGTTGCCGAGAGCGCCGCCGAGCGGCGCCCCGAGCGCGACACCGAGCAGCAGGCCGGCGCCGACCAACCCCATGGCGCGGCCCCGCTTGTCGTCGCTCTGGCTCGTCGCCGCCAGCGCCATCAACAGCGACAGCGCCAGGATGTGCGCGCACCCCTCGACGAAGCGCACCGCCATGAACACCGAGAAGTCGCCGACCAGCGGCAGGGCGATGAAGCAGAACCCGTCGACCAGCAGCGCGCCGACGATCAGCTCGCGGCGCTTCCCGAAGCGGTCGGCGAGAATGCCGGCGAGCGGCGCGGCGATGAAGGCGCCGATCATGTTGATCGACATGAACAGCGAGGTGAGCGCCTCCGACACCCCGAACCGCTCGTGCACCAGCTCGCGCAGGATCGGCACCGGCAGTGTCACCGGCATCAGGATGAGCAACGCCAACAAGCCGAGCGCCCGCATGCGCCACGGCTCGTAGTACTCGAGCGCGGCTGGCGTCGCCCTTGCGGCAGTTGACATAGGACGCACTTGCCGGAATTCCCCCTCCTTGCCAAGAGACTGTCGGAAAAGAAAGATCCCTGACCGTACACGTACTCGTACGCGTACCCGTACACGATCAATGCCCGAATTCTGGAAACTCCGTGTACGAGTACGGGTACGAGTACGGGAGAAAACCGACAATCTCCCAAGGAGGGGGAGAGTCAGTCCAAGTCGACCGTGTGGCCTTCGGAGCGCAGGTCGGCGGCGACGCGCTCGACGTCGTCGGCACCGGCGAAGCTCTGGTCTAGAAACGCCACCGTCATTGCCGCGGTACGCTCGAGCAGCGGGTCGAGGTGGGCGTCGGTCGCCTCGATGATGAAGACGTGATCGCCGCCCTGCAGCTCGACGTAGGCTTTCGGCGGCTCGATCGTCGTAACGAAGCTCGCCACGCTGGCCGGTGTCACCAGCGGGTCTTCGGTGCCAACGATCGTCAGCGTCGGCGGCCCGGCTGTCGCCACCGGTCCGCCGAACGTTCCGGCGACGATGAAAGAGGCCGGCGCCAGCAGGGCGACGGCGCCGATGCGGTCGTCGCGACAGCAGTCGCTGCGCGTCGCCGCGACCGCCGTCGCACCGCCCAGCGAGTGGCCGAGCACGGCGATGTGCCGCTCGTCGATGCGATCATGGAGGATCGACGAGGGATCGGCGTCGAGGGCGAGGACCTCGTCGATGACGAACGACACGTCGGCCGGTTGCGAGACCACGTCGCCGAACGCAGTGAAGTGGCCACCGGGGGCGTTTTCGTTGGTCAGCGGAAAGGCGGGCGCAGCGACGATGTAACCGGCCGCCGCCAGCCGGCGGGCGATAGCGTCGAAGCGAGCCGTGCTGCCGCCGAAACCGTGCGCCAGTACGACCAGCCCACAGCGCTCGCCGTCGCAGGCGGGCCGGTCGAGCGCCGTCTCCGCCAGCCACAGACGGGTGACCAACGTCCGCTGAGGCGCGCCGGCAAAGCTGCCGTTCGGCCTGGTGGGGCGCGACGTATCGACGAACGTCGCGCTGTCGGTCAACACGTCGGCGAGACCCGTCTCGCTCGGCAGATTCGACGCGTCGTCGTCGCTGCCGCAGGCAATCAGAAGGGCACAGGCGGCGATCAACGACGCCGCCCAAAGCCGCGCGATTCCTCTTGGGTTCGACTTCATGACTTTCCCTTCGGCCCGGGTGTGTAGATCGGCGACGGCGACGGCTTGCTGCCGCTCGGCATCGAGATCACCTTCGGGCTGCCGCTCTTCTCAACCTCGTCGATGCGGATCACCGCGTGCAGCGGCACCTGGAAACGTGTGACGCCGGCGAACTCGTGCCGCAGCTCGCCCTCGGTCGGGTCGATGATTACCGTCGACTTCTTGCCCCACACCAGTTGCGAGATTTCGATGAAGCCGAAGATCTCACCCTGCCCGACATGGCGCGCGTACAGCTCGAAGATCTTCTCCTCGGCCCGAAACTTGACCCGATAAAGTGGCTTCGCTGCCATTTTCAGGGGCGAGGGGCGGGGGGCGAGGGGCGGGAGAGAAAATTCCCCATAGTCACAACTTGGTTCGCTGCGAGCGATCGACTCGCGCCATCCGCGCTCTCTCTGTGCCTCTGTGTCTCCGTGGTGAATTCATTTTAGACGGGATACGCGATCGCCTTGGTCTGCAGATACTCGCGGAATCCCTCGAGCCCATGCTCGCGCCCGATTCCGCTCTCCTTGTATCCGCCGAACGGCGTGTCGGCGCCGAACCACATGCCGCCGTTCACCGACATGGTGCCGGTGCGGATGCGTCGCGCCACCGCCATGGCGCGGTCGAGCGAGCCGCTGCTCACCGCTCCCGACAGGCCGTAGCGCGAGTCGTTGGCGATGCGCACCGCGTCGTCGTCGTCCTCGAAGGGAATGACAGCCAACACCGGCCCGAATATCTCCTCCTGGGCGATCGTCGCGTGCGGATCGACGTCGGCAAACAGCGTCGGCTCGACGAAGTACCCCTTCTCGAGGTGCTTCGGCCGGCCGCCGCCGACCAACAGCCGCGCGCCCTCCGCCTTGCCCTTCTCGATGTAGCCGAGAACCCGTTCGCGCTGGCGCGCGTTGACCAGCGGCCCCATCAGATTCTCGATGTTGGTCGGATCGCCGTACTTCGTCTTGCGCATCGAATCGGCGAGAATCTCGAGGCACTCCGCGTAGCGCGAGCGCGGCAGCAACAGGCGGGTCGGAATCGCACAGCCCTGCCCTGCGTGCGTGCAAACGCCCATCACCGCGCCGGCCAGCGCCGCGCCGAGATCGGCATCGTCGAGCACGATGCTCGCCGACTTGCCGCCGAGCTCGAGGAAGATCCGCTTCACGGTATCGGCGCCGCGCCGCGCGATGTGCTTGCCGACCGCGGTCGAGCCGGTGAAGCTCACCATGTCGACGCGCGGATCGCCGGTGAGCACGTCGCCCACTTCGGCCGGATGCTGCGCGGTCACGATGTTGAGCACGCCGGGCGGCAGGTCGGTCTTCTCGGCCGCCAGCTTGCCGATGAACGTCGCCGACCAAGGCGTGTCGGGCGCCGGCTTGAGGACCACCGTGTTGCCCGCCATCAGCGCCGGCACGATCTTCGAGACGTTGAGCATGAACGGAAAGTTCCACGGCGTGATCGCCGCGACGACTCCCACCGGCTCGTGCACCACCTTCTTGCGACTCTTGATGCCGAAGAAGTCGCTGACCGGCAGATCGCGCTCCCATTCGAAGTCGGCGGCGACACCGATGTCCCAGCTCATGTCGTTGATGCAGGTGTCCTGCTGCACCGCGTAGGTCAGCGCCAGCGGTGCGCCCACCTCGGCGATGATCTGCGGCCGCAGGGTCTCGCGCTCGGCCGCGAGGGCCGTCTGCAACTGCTCGAGGCACTTCTTGCGAAACGCGAGATCGGTCGACCAACTCGTCTCGTCGAAGGCGCGCCGCGCCGCCGCGATGGCGCGATCCATGTCGCCGGGAGATGCGTCGGCGACCTGCCCGATGACCTCTTCGGTCGCGGGGTTGATGTTGTCGTACAGACGGCCGCTGCTGGCTTTCACCAGTTGGCCGTCGATGAGCATGCGTTCTTCGATTCCCGTCAGTGACATGGCGTTGATCAGTAACTGAAAGAGGGGTCAGGGGCCAGGGTCCGGGGGCCAGGGAAGGTGGTGATTCGCCTGCGGCAAATCACGTTATCAATGAAGCTCGAGCCGCAGGCGAGAGCTCACCTCCCCTGATCCCCGACCCCTGGCCCCTGACCCCTGATAAATGTCGCCACCGCGCCGTACACCGCACACACCGCCCCCGCCCCGGTCACTGCCGTCGCGACGCCGACGTTTTTCGCGATCTCGCCGAGCAGCAGCGCGCCGAGAGGAAAGAGTCCGCCCCAGGCGACGAAGAAGAGGCTCATGACGCGACCGCGCTTGTCGTCGTCGACGACCTCCTGAATCAGCGTCTGCAGACTGGTCATCACCGAGAAGTAGAAGAAGCCGACCGTCGCTTCGGCCGCCAGCGCCCACGGCAGATTCGGCGACAGCGCGAAGCCGATCAACGCGAGGCCGTAGAAGAAGAGTCGCAGCGTCGAGCGCCGCAACTGCGGCCGCCCCTCGATACCGGTCGCCAGTGCGCCGATCGTCGCGCCGACTCCCGTGCTGGCGAATATGAGTGGGAACGCCTCGCGACTGCCGAGCGCCTCCTCGGCGAAGCTGGGTATCAGCGCGGTGTGCGCGACGCCGAAGACCGACAACACCGACGCGGTCAGCAGCGCCTGCATCGCCGGATAGCGCTCGGCGGCGTGCGTGAAACCGGTGCGGAAGCGATCCCAGACACTGACGACGTCGGCTTCGCGCTCGTAGTCCGGGACGTCGATCGCGTAGACGAACCCCGCCGCGACCAGGCTCGCCACCGAGAAGATGATGAACGACGCTGCGTAGTGGCCGGTGGCGATCATCGGCGCCGCGAGCGTCGGGCCGAGGACGCGCGTGAGATTGTTGGCCGTCGATTGCACCGAGATGGCGCTCGCCAGATCGTCCGGCTCGACGATGTTGGCAACCACCGCGCTCGATGCCGGACCGGCAAACGAAAACGCCGTCCCGCACAAGAAAGCCAGCACCATGGTCGACCACGGCCGCAAGAAGTCGCCGCCGGCCAGCAGCGCCAGCACGGCGCTCACCGCCGCGATGGCGAGATAGCAGCCGATCAACATGCGGCGCCGGTCGACGCGGTCGGCAGCGACACCAGCGAGCGGCGCGAACAGCAGCGAAGGCGAGAACAGCGCGAAGAACAAGCGGCCCACCCACGACGGGTCGTTGTCGGTCAGGCCGACCATCACCCCCTGCAGCGCCAGATTTGCCAGCCAGAACCCCATCTGGTTGGCGAGGAAGGCCCAGAAATAGAGCCTGTAGCTGCGGTGTCGCAGCGCCTGGAAGGCGCGTTCGAGCCGCAGCGCCCGCACCATCCGCACGACACCCGACGGCTGCGTCGTCACTCGCGTCTTCCACGAGACACGTACACGTACACGTACACGCACTCGGATCGGTCGCCGTGTACGTGTACGAGTACCGCTGCGCTGAGTACGTGTACGGTCAGAGGTGTCTACATACCAGACGCGCCGAGCGCGCCGGCTCTCAGGGCATGCCCAGAATCGCGATGCCGCACGCCTGCGGTGCGCCGCCGATGTTGTGGCTGAGCGCCGTGGTCGCGCCCTTCACCTGGCGCGGTCCGGCCTGACCGCGCAACTGCAGGACGTTCTCGTAGATCATCCGCACACCCGTGGCGCCGGTCGGATGTCCGAAGCTCTTGAGGCCGCCGTCGGTGTTGACCGGCAAGTCGCCGGTGAGCTCGAACGTGCCGCTGGCAATGTGCTCGCGCGCCGCGCCCTTCTCGATGAAGCCGAGGTCCTCGTAGGACAGCAACTCGGTCAGCGTGAAGCAGTCGTGCAACTGCGCGACGTCGATCTCCTCGAACGGATTGGCGATGCCCGCCATCTCGTAAGCCTGCCGCGCCGCGTACTCGGTCGGCTTCCAGCGCAGGAAGTCGAAGTCGGGATCGGATTGTGGGTTCTCGCTGAGCGCGATCGACACCGCCTTGACCAGCACGTAGTCGTCGCGAAACGACTTGGCGCGATCGGCGCGGGTGACGATCACCGCCGCGGCGCCGTCCGACTGCGCCGCGCAGTCGTAGAGGCCGAACGGCCACGAGATCATGCGCGCGTTGAGCACGTCGTCGACGGTGATCTCGCGCTTCAGCATCGAGTTGGGCGCCAGCGTGCCGTTGTGGTGATTCTTCACCGCGATCTTCGCCAGGTCGCCGCGGTCGGCGCCGAAGGTGTCGAAGTACCGCGCCGCGCACAGCGAGAACCACCCCGCCGGCGTCGCCGGCAGGCCGCGCACGCGATCGAACGCCACCGTGGGTCCGGAGACGCCGCGATCCTTCGGCTTGTCGTAGCCGAGCACCAGCACGGTGTCGTAGACCCCGGCGGCAACGCCGAAGACGCCGAAGCGAAACGCGTCGGTACCGGTGGCGCAATAGTTCTGCACGTGCGAGATCGGCCGCCCGTAGAGCCGCAGCGCGTCCGCCACCTCACCGGTCGAGAAGTTCGGATACACGACGCCGCAGAACACGGCGTCGATCTGCTTCTGCGGATCGTCGATGCCGGCGTCGGCGTACGCCTGATACGCGGCCTCGACCATCATGTCTTCGCGCGACTGGTCCCAGTTCTCGCCGAACTTGCAACAGCCGACGCCGACGATCGCCGCTTTATCTCTCATGAGACCAGGGGTCGGGGGTCAGGGGTCAGGGGTCGGGGAAGTTGAAGAGTCATTAGAGAGGTACCGCTTTCCAGAAGTAGTTGGGCTTGCCGCCGGCGTCGTGGATCTTGCGGAAGGTGAAGCGCACCGGCAGCTCGAGTCGCACCTGGTCGGGGGCGACATCGGCGAGCTGGATGTGGACCCGGCAGCCGTCGACCTCGGCGATCGTCATCACCACCGGCGGCTCTGGCGCGGGAAAGAAGAAGTCGAACGTGTAGGCGAGCAACTCGCCCGTCTTGTCGGAGAGGCGGTGGCGGCGCCACCGATCGCGCGCGTGGCAGCGGTAGCAGACGTGCGGCTGGGGGAAGTGCACCGTATCGCAGACCTCGCAGGCCGCGCCGACCAGGCCGATGTCGGCGTCGCGCTCGCGCAGCCGGATCGTCGCCGACAGGCCCGGGCCAGTGCCTGCATCCCACTCGGTCTGCTGCAGGCCGCGCGAACGCAGATAGCTGTCGTACGAGCGCAAGGGCCGCCGGCGGTCGAGATGGCCAGCGACACCGCGCCGCTGCGACGCGCCGCTGATTCCGTCGCCGATCTCGAAGGCGAACGCCTCCGCACCGTCGCCGTACGAAGCGACGAGAACGCGCTCACCCGGTCGCGCTCCTTCCAGCGCCGCGCAGAAGAGCAGCAGCGCGTACGACGCTCCGGTGTTGCCGACGCGGCCGAACAGCGGATCCTGCAGCCGCGCCGCCTCGATCTCGAGTCGCCGCGCCAGGTCCGCGTGGCTGCGCGCATCGTGCGCATAGAGGGCGGCGCGCGCGAAATCCCCGATGCCGAGCCCGCTCTTCTCGAGCAGGCCCCCGACCGCCGCCTGCATCGCCGGGCCGTAGCCCTCCTGGACGACGAAGCGATCTTCCCACGAGTGCACGAACTCGTCGCCGTCGGCGCGCCACACGTCCTGCATCTCGTTGGCAAAGGCGCTCGACGCCCGCAGCTTCGCGAGATTGCCGTCGCGGCTGACGAGGAACGCCGCCGCGGCATCGCCGAGCGTCGCATCCATCGCGCCGCGCGGCACAGCCATGCGGCAGTCGCTGGCGACCACCAGTACGTTCTCCGCCGCTCCCGCGGCGACCGCGCGCACGGCGCTCTTCAGCGCGTCGCTGCCACAGCGCAGGGAGCCCGTGAAGTCGGCGGTCTCGACGTCGCGGCGCAAGTCGAGCGCGGTGGCGATCAGCACCGCGCCCTGCTTCTCGCGCAGCGGATAGGTAGTCGACGCGAACATCACCGCGTCGATGCGCTCGCGCGCGAACGCACCCAGACAATCGACGGCCGCCGCCACCGCCATGGTGACGCAGTCCTCGTCGTAATACGCGACCGCTTTCTCAGGCCCGCCGTCCTTCGCCGGCCGCCCCTGAATCATCGCCAGCGGCAGGCGAGTCATCGGCACGTAGGCGCCGAATGATGCGATTCCCGTCATCGCTCACTCACCGCCGAGGCGCCCGATATGTCATTCCGGCGAATGAGACTGTCGGAAAACAAAACATTAATGACCGTACACGTACTCGTACCCGTACTCGTACACGGAGTTTCCTGCAGAATTCGGGCATTGATCGTGTACGGGTACGAGTACGTGTACGGGAGAAAACCGACAGTCCCGAAAGCCGGAATCCATCTGATTGATGACGTATGGACCCCGGCTTTCGCCGGGGTGACGATGAGGGGAACTTCACGCTCGTTCGTCACTCTCTGTGCCTCTGTGTCTCTGCGGTGAAAAACAATCAACACTGCCCGTATCGCGAACGCGGCTCGACGACAAGTTTACCCACCGCGCCGCGGCCTTCCATGAGCGCCAGCGCCTCCGCGGCGCGCTCGAGCGGATAGCGGCCGCCGATGCGCGGTCGCAGACGTCCGGAGGCGAGCATCTGCACGAGCTCCGTCTCGAGGCGCGCCAGCGACTCCGGCTCCTTGGTGGCGAAGGGAGCGATGTTGAACGAGCGGATCTCGGCCCCTTTGAGCAGCGGCAGATTGAGCGGGATCTTGCCGATGTCGCCGGACGCGAAGCCGACGACCACGAACCTGCCCTTCCAGCCGGTGGCGCGAAATGCCTCCTCCGACAGCGCGCCGCCGACCGGGTCGATCACGACGTCCGCACCGGCTCCGCCGGTCAGCGCCTTGATCCGCTCCTTGAGCGACTCGCGCGAGTAGTCGATCACCTCCACCGCGCCCTCCTCCCGGCACACGGCGAGCTTGTCGCCGTTCGACGCGGCGGCAATAACGCGAGCGCCGAGCGCCGCAGCGATCTGCACGGCCGCCAAGCCGACACCACCGCCGGCACCGAGCACCACCACCGTTTCGCCCTCCTTCACTTCGCCGCCGACGACCAGCGCGCCGTAGGCGGTGCTCGAGGCGACGAAGAAGCCGGCCGCGCTCGCGAAGTCGACGCCCTCGGGAATCGGCTTCAACGCCGCCACCGGCATCGCGATCCGCTCGCTGAAGCCGCCGACGAAGGCCATGCCGAAGACGCGGTCGCCGACCATGAAGCGATCGACGCCGGCACCGACGGCCGAGACGACACCGGCGATCTCGCTGCCCGGCACGAACGGCAACGGCGCCGACACCTGGTAGAGGTTGCGCACCAGCAGCGAGTCGGTGAAGTTCAGCGCCGCCGCGAACACGTCCACCACCACCTGGCCGTCGCGGGGCACGGGATCGTCGACGTCGCGCACCACCAGGTTGCCGACATCGCCGTACTTCTCACAGACCACCGCTCTCATCGCGGGGGATGATAGCCACAGATCAATGCAGATAAACACCGAGCCGATTCCCCTCGAAATCGAAATCCAAATCGAAATCGAAATCGCCGATCGAAATCCGCTTGGCCATTGTCTCGACCGCCGAACAACCCACGATTTCGATTTCGATTTCGATTTCGAGTAGCTAGCAGACTCAGCGCTCATCCTTGGCGGGTGCGAGACAATCGGAGGTTTTGAAATGACGGACAAGCTGCGCGAAGCGAAACCCGGCACTACCAAGCTGGGATGGATCGGGCTCGGCGTCATGGGCGCCAGTATGTGCCGGCATCTGATGAACGCCGGCTTCGCGATGACGGTGCACACGCGCACGCGCGACAAGGCGGCGCCGCATCTCGCCGCCGGCGCGGCGTGGGCCGACTCACCGCGCGAGGTCGCCGAGCGCAGCGACGTCGTCTTCACGATGGTGGGCTTCCCGCGCGATGTGCGCGAAGTCGTGCTCGGCGACGCCGGCGTGCTGGCCGGCTGCGCACCGGGAGCCATCGCCGTCGACATGACGACCAGCGAGCCGTCGCTCGCCGTCGAGATCTCCGTCCGCGCCGCGGCGCGCGGCGTTTTCGCCATCGACGCGCCGGTATCGGGCGGCGACGTCGGCGCGCGCGAGGCGCGTCTGTCGATCATGCTCGGCGGCGAGGAAGAAGCGATCGAGGCTCTACGGCCGTGCTGGGCGGCGATGGGCAAGACGGCGATCCGCCAGGGCGGGCCGGGGGCCGGTCAGCACACCAAACTCGTCAACCAGACGCTGATCGCCAGCAACATGATCGGCGTCTGCGAAGGGCTGCTCTACGCGCACAAGGCAGGGCTCGACCTCGACACCGTTCTGCAATCCGTCTCGTCGGGAGCAGCCGGCAGCGTGTCGCTCACCAACCTGGCGCCGCGCATCATCGCGAGAGACTTCGCGCCCGGCTTCTACGTCGAGCACTTCATCAAGGACATGGGCATCGCCCTCGCGGAGGCCGAGCGCATGCAGCTCGCCCTTCCCGGCCTGGCGCTCGCCAAGCAGCTCTACACGGCCCTTGCCGCCCAGGGCCACGCCCGCGCCGGCACCCAGGCACTCCACCTCGCCCTCGCAAAACTGTCCAACATCGACTGGTGACGACGACGCTCGCGACAGCGCGCGGACGACCGCGGCGTCAGCGGCGATCGAGAAACCTCTTCAAAGTAGCGAGCAGCAGATCGGGCTCGACTGGTTTGTCGAGGCGCGGCATGCCGCGCAGGCGCTCGGGCAGGACGCTTGCGTCGCCGTAGCCGGTGACGAAGACGAACGGCACCCCGCGCGCCAACAGTGCGTCGGCGAGCGGATCGACGGCGCCGCCCTTCAAATGGATGTCCAGGATGGCGGCGTCGATCTCGTGCGCATCGAGGCTCGCCAGCGCTTCGGCCGCCGACGGCACCATCGCCACGACCGTGCCGCCGTACGCGGCGATGAGAGTCCGCAGCGAGTCGGCGACGACGAAGGTGTCCTCGACGATGAGCACCCGGAGGCCGTTCAACCCCGCAGGCGGGCCCGGCGATTTTCTCGATTGACTGTCGCGTGTATTCACGGAGCCTCGCCTACGGCCGCAAGCGGCATGTCGATGACGCAGCATACACCGGTCGGCGCAAAATCGAGCGCGACACTGCCCCCCGATTCGTACGCCAGCGCCGTCTCGATCAACTTCGTCCCCAGGCCGCGCCTATCCGGCACGCAGACGTGTGGCCCGTATTGCTCGCTCCAGTCGAGCCGCAGGCGCGGGCGCGCGCCGCTCGATACCGTCGACTCGATCCGCACCCTGCCCTCTGCCGTCGACAGCGCACCGTACTTCGCCGCATTGGTCCCCAATTCATGCAGCGCCGCGCCGAGAGCGCGCGCCTCCGCCGACGACAGAGACGCGTCGTCGCCGTGCAGGGAGATACTCTCGTCGTGCAAGCCATACGGTCCGACCACCAGCTCGACGAGCTGCGACAACTCGATCGCCTCGACGCGCCGCGCTGCCAGCGCGGTATGGATGCGAGCCATGGAGCTGATGCGACCCCGAAACCCTTCGGCGAACTCCTCGGGCGACGCCGACGACACGAGTGTCTGCTCGGCGATCGACTGCAGAGTGGCGAGGGTGTTCTTGACGCGGTGGTCGAGCTCGAGGACCGCGAAGCGCAGTGCCTCCTCGGTCGATTCGTGGTCGCGGATCTCGGCTTCGAGCCGCTGATTCGCTACTCGAAGCCCGTGTTCGCGCGCCTGCCGCTCCTGCTCGGCGGCGGCGACGGCGATCCGCTGGCGGCGCAGCAGGTAGGCGACGATGATCGAGGCGCCGAACGTCGGCAGCACCGAGCCGACCGGCTGCAGCCAGAAGTCGCGCGCCCCCGGCTGAATTCGAGTCAGTGTCCAGATCGCGACCGAGGTGTTCACGAGGATGGCGGCACTTTGATAGCCGGCGCCCCACGGCACGATGACGGCGGCTCCCATCGCCATGCCGACCATGACGACGAGCGACGAGGTAGCGTCGTTTGCCAGAACGCCGACGACACCGATCGACACCGACGTCGACAAAAAAACCGTGGCGGCCAGCACATCGTTTCTCTTCCTGCGCGACGGATCGCGTCCGACCAGCAGGCAGATGCCGAGGATCGCGAAGTTCGCCGCCTGCACGAGGCTGATTCCCGGCCGCTCGCCCGGACGCAAAACCAGCTCGCCGACGAACACCGCCGCGATACCAGCCATCACGATCACCGTTCCGAGCCGGAATCGCTCCCAGAAGAATCGATCCTCCGCCGCGTCCGGCGTGAGGGAACTCTCAGAATCGGTGCTCGGCGACATCGGGCTCCGTGGCTCAGCGATAGGAGCTCGGACCTTCGTGGATGCCGCCATCGCTGTCAACTTGATCTCGCGTCTCCACCTGGCGAAGACACCGGCAGCTTCATCGAGCCTACGTCGGGTGTGTGAGGGGTTCGACCACGTAGAACAGACAGTCCTGGCGGGCGATCACGGGGTCGGTGGTCATCATGATTGGGATCCACGAGCCGCGTGCGCGCAGGTGACCGTCGCCGTCGACGTAGAAGAGGTCGCGCGATCGGTCGCGGCCGGTCGCGTCGTGCGCCTCCACCGGCCAGCCGGCTTCAGGCTCCACCCACCCCAGCACCGTGTCGGCGGCAAGGCGTTCGAAGTTGTGTCGATCGATGTCATGGGTAACCGTCAGGTCCGCATCCGGGTGGCGTGCGTCGCTGACCGCGAGCCGCAAACCGTCGCGCGCCCGCACGCGCACCATCGAATGGAGAATGTCGAGACCGTCCGCCGGGATCGCCTCGATGTCGTCGCTCGCCAACAGGCGCTCGATGCCGCGCTGCGCGACGCCAACCGACTCCGGGTCGCCGGCCCGCCCGCACTCGACGGTGATACAAGGCGCCGTCGCGGCGGCCTCCATCAGCGAGCCGATGCGCAGCTCGCTGTGGATGTACCGATGCGCGAACAGCGCCGCCAATCGCAGGCGCGGGCGATCGAGCCCGGTACCGATCGCGTAGGGCGGATTGCGACCGGTGTTGTTGTGAATGTCGACGACGCATTCTGGCCGTGCCGCTTCGATCGCCGCCAGGATTGCCGCGGCGAGCTCTCCCGACGCGTCGTCGAACGGCCCGAGGAAGCATCGGTTCAAGTCGCGCGTGCCCGGCAACAGGCGATGCGTGAAACGCGGCGCCAACAGCGCCGCACTGACCGAGGCGATCACGAAAGCGGCATCGACCGCCGGCGGCACGCGCCGCTCGCGCAACCAGGCGTGCACGGCCGCGGCGCCCGACGGCTCGTTGCCGTGCAACAGCGTCACGACCAGGCGGCAGCGCCGGCGATCGCGGCCCGCGACGCGAAGGATCGCGGGGCCGCCGAGCCGTTCGAGCATCCCCGTGAAGTCGGGGCCGAGCTCCGCCGGCGACGGCTCGTCGATCGCGCGCAGCAGGCCGGCGCCGGCGTTCACGGTGTGTCCCACTGGGCGACCGGGGCGCCGTCCTTCATCTGCTCGAGATAGAGCTGCATCAGACGGGTCAGCGCCTCGCCGCGCGGCATCTTTCGCTCCAGTTTGGTGAGACCGTCTCGCAACCAACGGGCGCCGCTGCAGCCGGCGCGGAGGCGCGCGTCGATGATGCCGAGGTGAAGATCGATCTCGCCGGCGTCGACGTGCGCCGCCTCGAGGCCGCGGCGCGCCACCGGCAGGAGCATGCCGGCCAGATCGATCGCCCGGTGAGTGTCGGGCGACGGCGAGCGACGGCTCGGCCAGAGCAGCATCGAATCGAGACCGTCGCGTGCGGCGCGGTAGAAGTTGTCGTGGGCGAGGCGGAATGGAATCGCCGGGATGAGGTGGTCGATCTCGTCGCGCAGGCCGAGCGTCAGGCCGATCAAAAATGCTGCATTCGCCGCCATGTCGGCGACCGTCGGGCCGGTCGGCAGTGCGCGCAGCTCGACGCGAAGATGGCCGCCGTCCGCGGGGTCGAAGACGGCGCGATTCCAGCTCCACACCGTGCCGTGGTGCAACTTGAGCTCGCAGAGGGCCGGCACACCGCCGGCGGCGACGACCGCGACCGGGTCTTCGCCGGTCACCACCGGCAGCAGTGGACTGTGCAGCGCGACGCTTTCGGCGAAACACTCGAGCGCTCCGCGCCGCACCCAGCCGTGCCCGAACGTGACCCGTGCCGGCCGCCAGAGATTGTTGTCGACGCGGTACTCGACGGCGCGGCCGAACAGCGCCACGCGCGTCTCGTGCCACAAGACGCGCGAAAGAAAGATCGGCGAGTTCGAAGATACCGCCAGCACCGGCGCGGCGGCGAGCTGCGCGGCGTTGAAGGTGCGGGCGAAGTCGTCCGGCGTTACACGCAGATGCAATTGAAATGAAGTGTTGGCGCCCTCCATCGTCACGTCGTCGCATTCGAGATCGAGCTTCTCGTCGCCGTCGATTTCGATGCGAAACGGCGCCGGATGCAGCCGCTTTATACCGCGCGACAGCGCCTTGAAGCGCTTGCTCTCGGTCATCGCCGACGATTGCAGGTCGTCCTTGTGCAGCGTCGGCAAGATTCCCACCAGCGCTACCCTGCCGCCGTTGTCGATGGCGGCTGCTTCGATCTCGTCGAGGGCGGTGCGCAACTCGGCGGCGAGAGCCGAGAACGACGCACCGGCGAGCGAACGCGGCGTCGAGTTGTACTCGAGATTGAAGCGATCGAGCTCGAGCGCGAGCCGTGGATCCGGCGCATCCGCCATCACGTCGCGATTGATCGGCTGCGGCCGCCCCTGTCCGTCGACCAACGCGAGCTCGACCTCGGCGCCGATCGTATCGGGCCCTTCACCAAAGCCGGGGCGCGCGAGCAGTAATTCCAGGGCCTCGAGGTCGCGCCGCAGCTTCGCCGCGAATGCTTCGTACTCTGCTTCCTCGAAGTCGATCCGATCGATTTCCAGCCCCATCGCCCGCCATCCTCCAGAAGTGCGCCCACGGACATAGCAGTCCGTCGAACCAGTCGCGAAGGTTCACATTCGTCATTCCGGCGAAAGCGACTGTCGGTCTTCTCCCGTACACGTACACGTACTCGTACTCGTACACGATCAATGCCCGAGTTCTGCACGAACTCCGAGTACGAGTACGTGTAGGTGTACGGTCACTAATCTTTCTTTTTCGACGGTCAATTTCGCCGAGGTGACGGGGAGAGCGTTATTCGACGGGATGCGCAGCCAACTTTCCCGCCCGCCGCGCGTCCAGCTCGCCGGCTTCGTAGAGCCAGCGCAGGGCGTCGCGCAGCGTCTCGCGCGCCGGGCGGAACTCGATGCCCAACTCGTCGACGGTGCGGCTGCTGTCGCACGGCACGTTGCCGACAACGTACTCCGCCGCTTCGCTGGTCAGCGGATAGTCGAACGACGGCACCAGCCACTTCGTGAAGTCGACGGCGCGGCCCACCGCGCGCACCACCGCGGGTGGCGCCGGAATACGCCGCACGCGAAACCCGGTGAGCTCTTCGCAGACATCGGCCTCTTCCATCCACGGAAGGAAGTGGCCGCCCGCCATGTAGCGCCGCGGCCCCCGGCCGGGCACGCAAGCGGCGGCGACGATCGCCGCGACATCGCGCACGTCGACGATCGGCAGCCCGCCGGTGGTGCGCGGCCATCCGAAACGCATGCGGTCGCGCAACCCTTTCGTCCCTTCCGTCGGGCCGGGGTCGTCCGGCCCCATGATGCCGCCCGGGTAGATCGTGACCACCGGCGCCCCTGCCGCCTGGAGCTCGCGGGCCAGGCGCTCCCCTTCCGCCTTCGAACGGCCGTACGTCGTCTTGGGAGCGACGATCGGGTCGTCGACGGTCACGACGGGACCGGGTGGCGGAAACATGGTCGCGATGGTCGACACGTATAGCAGCGGGTCGAGTTTCTTCTCGATGCCGATGTTCAACATGTGGCGCACGCCGGCGACGTTCGCGTGGAGTACCTGCTCGTCGCCGTAGAAGGCCGCCGCGGCATGCACCGCCGCGTCGCATCGGTCGAGCACACGTTCCACCGACACCGCATCCGCCATGTCGCCGACCACCGTCTCGAGGGGCCAGACGCCGCGCGGCTCGAGGATCCGCTGCGCCTTGTCGGCGCTGCGCACCAGCAGCACCACCTCGTGACCCGCGCCGCGCAGGCTCGCGGCGACGTGCGAGCCGAGAAAGCCCGTCGCGCCAGTCAGCGCCACTCTCACCGGCCGTCTCCGGACTGCCCAACCCGGCCTCGGCGCGAATATGTTTGTCTCGGCGGGTGTGCCTTGATACTGCCGCAGGAGGGGAGGGTCGACGAGATGATCATGCAGCGCATTGCAATGGGCCTCGTCCTTATTGCCGCCGCACCGGCAGTCGCGCAAGAGTGCGACAAGACCTACGACAGCACTTTCGACCTGATCCAGGACGTCATCTTCGAGGCCAAGGGCTGCACCAGCGTCACCTGCCACAGCAGCGCCGTCCCGGCCGGCGGTCTCGACCTCACCGAAGGAAACTCGTACGACCAGCTCATCGACCAGCGGGTGCAGAGTGTCGCCACGACCCCTTCGTCGAACCTCCGGCGCGTCGTGCCGATCAGCAAGATCAACAGCCTGCTGTGGCTCAACCTCGCCGCGGCGGTACTGCCCGACGACTGGAGCGCGCCGCTGCGGCCGATGCCGCTCGGCGGGTTCGCGCCGCTGACCTTCAACGAGCTCGAGCTGGTGCGCATGTGGCTCGAGTATGGCGCCACCCGCAACGGCGTCGTCCCCGGCGCCGCCGAATTGGTCGACGCGTGCAGCGAGCCGCCCGGTCGGCTCGAGGTCGAGCCCCTGACGCCGCCCGCGGTGGGAACCGGCGTGCAGTTGCGCGCGCCGCACCAGGTGCTGCCGCCGACCAGCGAGCGCGAGACTTGCTTCGTCAGCTATTACGATCTGCGCGGGCAGATTCCCGCCGAGTCGCTGTCGGCGGACGGCACACGCCTGCGCTTCAAGAACATCGAGGCGCGACAGGATCCGCTCAGCCACCACGCCGTGGTGATGATCTACAAGGGCGCCACCACCATCGAGAGTCCAGTGTGGGGCACCTTCGCGTGCCGCGGCGGCGCCATGGACGGCGTCTCGTGCAACCCCCGAGATCAGGGCTTCTGCGGCGACGACTCGATCTGCGGCAGCCAACCCATCAACTCGCTCGCCTGCATCGGCTTCGGTCCCGGCGACGCCGGCATCGGCACCGGCGAGGACACGCTGTTCAACACCATGGCCTCGTCGCTCGCCGTCGAGACCGGCATCTACGCCGAGGTGCCGGTCGAAGGCATCCTGGTGTGGAACTCGCACGCCTTCAACGTCTCGGAGGAGCCGGCCAAGCTCGACATCTGGGTCAACCTGTACTTCGCTCGACCGGAGGATCAGCAGCATCTCCTCGAGCGCTTCGTCGACATCAGCCAGATCGGCAAGATGCGACCGCCCGCATACGGCGCCGACCAGGTGTGCAGCCACAGCGTCATCGATGACGGCGCGCTGCTGCTCGACATCACGTCGCACACCCACAAGCGGGGCATCAAGTTCGAGGTGTTCGAGGGGCGCTTCGCCTGCGCCGGCGGCGCCAACGACGGACAGCCGTGTACGCCGTTCGGCCCCGAGCCCGACTTCCCCGTCGACGATCTCTGCGCCGGCGCGCCGTGCGAGGCGCCGCGCACGCCGCGCTCGGGCGACTGCAACGGCGATCTCGCTGTCGTCATCAGCGAGCTGATTACCGGAGTCGGCATCGCGCTCGAAACGCGGCCGATGAGCGACTGCCCGCGCTTCGACGGAAACAGCGACGGTCGCGTCGCCATCGCCGAGCTGGTCGGCGCCGTGCAGTACGCCCTGGCACCGGAGATGCGCGATGGCGAGGAGAGCCTGCTCTACACGACGCTCACCTACGCCGACCCGTTGGTGCGCCAGTTCCTGCCGGCGCTCGCGCTCGCGCCGCGCGGCGCCTTCCCGGCCGAACGCACCCTCACCTTTTGCGCTCTCTACGACAACGGCTTCACCGATCCGGACGACGTGAAGCGCCGGTCGACGTCGCCGAGCGGCAGCGGCTGCTTCCCCACTCACTGCGCCGAAGGCGCAATCGGTCGCCCCTGTCAGGGTTCCTTCGACGACGCGCGCAACGCGTCGTGCGACAGTAGCCCCGGAGCCGGCGACGGTTTCTGCGATGCGTGCACCGCCGACTTCGGCGTCACCACCGACGACGAGATGTTCGTCCTGACCGGCAGTTACTACATTCCGTGAGGCAAGCGTTCTCGGTTCCCCGTTCCCGGTTCCCGGTTACTCCAGTCCCATCAACCGGGCGACGCCGAAGCGGTGACCGGCGGTAAAGCCGCCGTCGACGGCGAGCGCCTGCCCGGTGATGAAGGAGGACTCGTCCGAAGCGAGAAATAGCGCCGCGTCGGCGATCTCGGTCGCCTTGCCGAAACGCCCTAGCTGATGCGCCTCGCGAATCTTGTCGCGCACCTCCTCGAGACCACCCATGCCCCAGATGGCGTCGAACATCGGCGTCTCGATGAAGCCCGGGCACACGGCGTTGACGCGGATCCCCACGCGCGCGTAGTCCATCGCCATGCTGCGGGTGAGCAGCACGACGCCACCCTTGGAAGCGTTGTAGCTGCTGCCTCCCTCGGCGCCCTGCAGGCCCTCGATGCTGGCGATGTTGACGATCGAGCCGCTGCGCTGCTCGAGCATCACCCGCAACACGTGCCGGCACGGGATGAAGGTACCGGTGAGGTTGATGCCGATGACGCGCTCGAACTCCTCGGGCGCCATCTCGTGCACGGCGCCGCCGCCGGCGGTGCCGGCGGAGTTGACGAGCACGTCGATGCGGCCGAGCTCCCGACGTACTCGTGCGACGATCTCGCCGATCGCAGCGTCGTCGCGCACGTCGGCGCGCGCGAAGAGATGCTTCGGCGCGACCTCGCAAGCGCGGCGCCAGCGCTCGTCGGGGCTCTCGCCGACATCGATGCCAGCGATCGCCGCGCCCTCTTCCGCAAAGCGCAGCGCGCACGCCGAGCCGATCCCCGACGCCGCACCGGTAATCAGCGCGACTCTGTCCTGCATGCGATTCATGGGATTCTCCTCGGAGGCAGCGTTCAGCGTTCAGTGAGGTCGCCCGGCGCGATGTCGGACCAACCATGCTCGACAGGCGATCTTCAGTCAGGATCTGTCGAAATCCAAATCGAAATCGAAATCGCGAATCCCCGATCGATTTCGATTTCGATTTGGATTTCGATTTCGATCGACGCCGCTGAAAGCGGACCGGTCAGCGCGCCGCTGGAATCACGTCTTCCGCGAACGCCTGCAACTGCTCCAGGTCGTACGGCGCCAGAAGCATGAAGATGAAGTGGGTCACGCCGGCCTTGCGGTAGCGCTCGACGGTGTCGAGGCACTCCTGCTTGTCGCCGATCATGATCGCCTTGCGCGCCTTGTCGGGCGTCGTCCCAAGCATGTTGCCGGTGATGGAGCAGAGGAAGTCCTGGACCTCCTTCGGAGCCTTGTAGCCGAGCGGCATCATCATCGTGTTCTCGATGGTCGACGTGTCGCGGCCGACCGCATCGCCGTGGCGGCGAATGACGCCGATGAGGTCGGCCATCTCTTCCGCCGGCTTGTTCGAGTTCCACATGTCGGCATGCTTCGCCACCAGCTTGAGCAGCACCTTGCGACCGGTGCCGCCGATCATGATCGGCGGGTGCGGCGACTGCAGCGGCTTCGGTAGGCACATCGCGTCGACCACCTGGTAGTGGTCGCCGGCGAACGAAAACTTCTCCCGCTCGAACATTCCCTTGATGATCGTGCACGCCTCGTCGAGTGCGTCGAGGCGAGTGCGCACCGTTTTGAAGTCGATGCCGAAGCTCTGGTGCTCGAGCTCGAACCAGCCGGCGCCGATGCCGAGGTTGAGGCGGCCGCCGCTGATGTGATCGATCGTCGTCGCCGACTTCGCGAGGATGCACGGGTTTCGATACGTGTTGCCGTTCACCAGGTGGCCGATCCGCGCCCGCTTGGTCGCGTGCGCCAACGCGCCGATCAGCGCCCACGCCTCGAAACATGGACCCTCTGGATCGACGAAGATCGGATAGAAGTGATCGTAGGCCCACAGCGAATCGTAGCCGAGCGCATCGGCCTTCACCCAGGCCTGCTCGATCTGCTGCCAGGTGGCGCCCTGCTGTCCGGTCTGGATGCCGAACCGAATGGGATGCGTCATAGCGGTCTCCTCAACGCGCAAGTAATGGAAGCGAACCTCAACACGAATCCGTCCAGGCGAGCAAATCCCATCAATGGGAAGCTTCGACGCAGAGGCGCGGAGGCGCAGAGTCGGCTTCCGAGAATAGCTTCCTTTTGCGCCTCTGCGCCTTTGCGTTGAAAGGTCCTCCCCGGAGCGGTCGGATCGGCAGGGTTCTCTTGCCTTCGCCGCTGCCTTCAATAGGCTCTCCGGTTCATGAAGCCACGACAGGTGATGGGTGTCGACGAGATCGATCTTTCCGATCTCGCGTTCTGGAAGCGGCCGATCGAAGAGCGCGAAGGCGCATTCCTCACTTTGCGCGAGCATCGGCCCGTGTCCTTTCACGAGGAACCCGACTTCGAGTTCCTGCCGCGCGGCGCCGGGTATTGGGCGCTGACGCGCCACGCCGACATCCTGCTCGCCAGCCGCACGCCGGAGGTATTCTCCTCGGCAAAGGGCACCAGCATCGGCGACATGCCGGAGGCGTTCCTCGAGTTCTTCGGCTCGATGATCAACATGGACGATCCGCAGCACGCGCGCCTGCGCCGCATCGTTTCGCGCGGCTTCACTCCCGGGCGGCTGGCCAGCCTCGAGGAGAACGTCCGCCTGGCGGCCATCGAGATCGTCGATCGAGTGAGCGAGATGGGGAGCTGCGATTTCGTCACCGAGATCGCGGCCGCCCTGCCGTTGCGCATCATCTGCGAGATGATGGGCATCCCGGAGAGCCAGTACGGCTTCGTCTTCGACCGCACCAACATCATCCTCGGCGCCGGCGATCCCGAGTACGTGCCCGACATCATGCAGGTGATTCCCGCCCTGTTGACCGCCGGCGCGGAGCTCAACCAGCTCTTCATGGAGCTCGCGGAGAAAGCGCGAACGTCGCCGGGTGACGATCTCACCTCTGCGTTGGTCAACGCCGAGCTCGACGGCGAACGCCTCGCCGGCCAGGAGCTCGCCTCCTTCTTCATCCTGCTCGTCGTCGCCGGCAACGAGACGACGCGCAATGCGATCAGCCACGGCATGAAGGCGCTGTGCGATCACCCCGAGCAACGGGCTCTCTGGCAGGCCGACTTCGATGGTCTGGCCGCGACGGCGGTCGAGGAGATCGTGCGCTGGGCGACGCCGGTCATCCACTTCCGGCGCACCGCCACGCGCGACACGGAGATCGGCGGTCAGAAGATCGCCGCCGGCCAGAAGGTCGTGCTCTTCTATTCATCCGGCAACCGCGACGATTCGGTGTTCGGCGACCCGTTCCGCTTCGACGTCAGGCGCACGCCGAACGAGCACGTCGGGTTCGGCGGCCCGGGGCCGCACTACTGCCTCGGCGCCCACCTGGCGCGGCGCGAGATCACCATCATGTTCCGCGAGCTCTTCACCCGCCTGCCCGATCTCGAAGTGGTCGGCGAGCCCGATCGCCTGGTGTCGAACTTCATTCACGGCATCAAGCACATGCGCTGCGAGTTCGAGCCGCGCGCGGCGCGGTGACCGCGCCGCCAGACTCCGACGCCGGCCCGGCGCCACGGGGCAGTCTCGCCCGCGGCCCGCTGGCGCGCAGCGCCTTCCAGCTCGCCGCTCCGCTGCTGGCGGCCAACACCGGCGCCGTCGTCTTCCAGATTCTCGATCTGGCATTTCTCAGCAGCCTCGGCGACGAGCCGATGGCGGCGGCGATCATCATCAACCAGACGATCTGGCAGCTCTTGATGATGCTGATGATGGGCGCCAGCTTCGGCACCCAGTCGCTGGTCGCTCGCGCCGTCGGCGCCGGCGACGTCGAACGCGCCAGCCGCACCGTCGGCCAGTCGCTGCTGCTGGCAGGGAGCGTGTCGGTGATCGTGGCAATCGGCGGGCTGCTATTCGCGCCGCAGCTCTTCGAGCTGTCGGGCGCGCGCGCCGAGTTTGCCGTTCACGGCACCGCCTACCTTCAGATCCTGCTGCTGCTCAACGTCGGCCTGGTGGGCGGCATGATCGCGCGCGGCGTCCTGGTCGGCGCCGGCGACGGCCGCACCCCCCTGCTCACCTCGTTCGTCCAGTTCCCCGTCACCTTGCTCGTCGAATGGCTGCTGATCTTCGGGCACGGCGGCTTCCCTGCGCTCGGCATTCGCGGTGTCGCGATCGGCATCGCCACCGGCCAGATCGCCTCGCTGCTGATCTACGCGGTGGTGCTGTTCCGCGGCTGGTCGAAGGTGACGATCCGCCTCACCGACCTGCGGCCCGACCGCGCCATCCTCCGCGACCTGGCAAAGCAGTCCTGGCCGCCGGCGCTGCAGATGGTCGGGATGGTGGCGACGACCTTCGCGGTGCTGCGCATCATGCGCGGCTTCGATCCCGCCGTGCAGGCCGCGTATTCGATCGGGCTGCGGCTCGGCATGATCGTGCCGCTGATCTCGTTTCCCCTGGTCAACGCCGCCGCGACGCTGGTCGGCCAGTCGCTCGGCGCCGGCAATCCGGCCCGCGCACGCGCCGCCGTGCGCATGATGATCCGCTTTCACGCCGGTCTGATGTGGCCGGCGCTGGCGGTGCTGGCGATCTTCCGCGTCGAGCTGCTGCACCTGCTGACCGACGACCCAGCGGTGATCGCGGCCGGCTCGACATATCTGCTGTTCTTCGCCGCCAGCTTCGCGCTGGCCGCCGTCTACTTGGTGATCCTGCGGTCGCTGCAGGGCGCCGGCGACTTCTTCGGCCCGCTGGTCATCTCGTTCGGCGCGACCTTCCTGTGGACGATCCCCCTCGCCTACTCCCTGTCGCGCACCCAACTCGGGCCGATCGGCATCTGGGCGGCGCTGCTGCTGCACAACATCGTGACGCTCACCGCCACCAGCCTCTGGATGAAGACAGGCCGTTGGTTGCGGCCCTACGTGTGAAGCGCGTCACGCCGGCGCGGCCAGGCCGCGCCGCGCCAGCACGGCGCGCGCCTCGGCCACACCCCTGACGCGCTCTGCCTGCAGTCCGGCGGCGCGCGCGCCGTCGACGTTGATCTCCGTATCGTCGAGGAACAGCACTTCGCGCGCCGGCCGGCCAAGGCGCGCCACGACCAGATCGAACGCCTCGCGTTCGGGCTTCACACAGCCGAGCTCGAACGACGCGAAGCTGGCGTCGAACGCGGACTGGATGCCGTACGTCCGGAAGTTCTTCTCCCAGTGCAGCGGATTGGAATTGCTGAAGCAGGCGACCGCGGTACTGCGGCGAACCTCCGCAACCAACTCGCGCGCCCCGGGATAGAAGTCGCGCGCCCAGTCGACGAAGTGCTCGAGAAACACCTCCGGCGGCACGCGCAGGTTCCATTCCACCGCCAACGCGGCAGCGAAGGCGGCGTCGTCCATGCCGCCGCGCTCGTAAGCCGCCACCGCCGGCGACGCGATCCAGCGCCGCCGCACCTCCTCCGGCTCGAGCGGCGACACGAGCATCCCGGGCAAGCGCTCGAACCCAGCGAACTCGATCAGCACCCCACCAAGATCGAACAGCACGCAGGTGATTTCTTTCATTTCACCACAGAGACACAGAGGACACAGAGATCTCTCACTTGCTCGCCAACCTTCACCAACAACTCCCCTGACACCATCTCGAACACGTTTTCGCGAGCGAACTGGTTGTCATCGAAATCAACACTCTATCTCTGTGTCCTCTGTGTCTCTGTGGTGAAAAGTCATTCTTCGAGGAAGCGGTTCTCGGCTTCGCCGGTGAGGACGTTCTTGAGGATCTTGCCGGCGGCGTTGCGCGGCAGCGGCTCGGTGCGCACCTCCCAGTGCGCCGGCACCTTGAAGGCGGCGAGCTTTTGTCCGACCCAGGCGGCGAGCTCGGCCGTGTCGATCGAGGCGCCGGGCGCCGGGACGACGATCGCCTTCACTTCCTGGCCGAGCTCGGGGTGATCGACGCCTACGACCGCGGCCTCGGTGACGCTCGGGTGCTCCTCGAGGCGGTGCTCGATCTCGACCGGATAGATGTTCTCGGCGGCGCGCAGGATCATGTCGCGCGCTCGCGAGTTGATGTACAGGCGGCCGTCGCGCATCGAGCCGATGTCGCCGGTGGCGATCCAGCGGCCGGGCCGCAGGGTCTTTTCCGTCGCCTCCGGATTCCGCCAGTAGCCGAGCATGTTGTACGGCGAGCGCACGAAGATCTCGCCCTGCTCGCCCTCCTGCAATACCCGGCCGTCCTCGCCGCGGATCTCGATCTGGTGCGTCGGCGTCGGTCGGCCCACGGAGGTCGGATGCTCCTGCAGGTCGCGGCCGCCGATCATCGCCACCGCCGTCACCGTTTCGCTGAGGCCGTAGCCGAGGCCGATGGCGCTGGCGCCGTTGGGAGCCGCGCTGCGCATCTTCTCCTGCAGAGCCAGGCTGGTCGGCGCGCCGCCGGAGCCGAAGTTGCGGATCGACGACAGGTCGTACTTGTCGAGGTCGGGATGCGAGAGCACGCGCGGCGCCATGCTGCCGAGGCCGGCCCAGTTCGAGACCTTCTCCTTTTCGATCAGCCGCAGCACGTCCACTGGATCGAACTTGCCGAGCCGCCACACCGTCTTGCCGCCGATGGCGAGCATCATCACCGCGCCCGAGTAGAGGCCGGAGAGATGGAACAGCGGCACCGTCATCAGCGAGCACTGCTGCGCCGGCGGGTCGGTCTTCGGCGCGCCCATCGCATCGTCGAGCAGCATGCGCGTCAGCCCAGCGGCGAAGGCGGAGTGCACGAAGCCGCAGATGCTGCGATGCGAGCTGATGGCGCCTTTCGGACGGCCGGTCGTGCCGCTGGTGAAGAGGATCACGGCCGGATCGTCCTCGGCGATCGGGATCTCCGGCAGCGCCGCATCGCGATCGCGCAGCAGGTCCGCGAAGTCCGACTCGATTTCGATCACCGGCACACCCGCGCCGCCGAGACGCGCCCGCCGCTTGCGGTCGGCGATCACCACCTTTGGCTCGCTGAGCTCGACGCCGTAGGCGATCTCGTCTGCGGTCCACCAGCCGTTCAGCGCAGCTACGACGGCACCGAGGCTCGCCCAGAAGGCGATTACCCATTCGAGATGGTTTTCGGCGAGGATGGCGACGCGGTCGCCCTTGCCGACGCCGTAGCGTTCGCGCAGCGCCGCCGCGGTCGCCGCGACGAGGCGCAGGTGTTCGGCATACGAGATGCGCCGGTCGCCGCAGACCAAATATTCCTTGTCGCCGTGCAGCCCCGAGCCTTCCAGCAGCTCGCGCAGCGACTTCTTGCGGTCCTTGAACACCTGCATGCGCTCGCCGAGCACGTCCTCCTCGACGACCGGGAAGATTCCGGCGGGGCCGATGACGGTGGCGAGGATCTCGTCGTAGGTTGGCATCGGGGCGGCCTACAACAGAGGGAGTGGGGAGTCGAGAGTGGGGAGTGGCTGGGTGGTGACCTTCGGGGGCTCGCTTGGTAGATAGCGCTCCCATGGATGCCGTGCCCGCTGTCGCCCAAACCGCCACGCTGCTCGTCTGCTGTCCCGACCGGAAGGGAATCGTCGCGGCGCTGGCCCAGACCCTTTACGGGCACGGCGCCAACATTCTGAACTCCGACCAGCACACCGATCCGGTCGATGGGCAGTTCTTTCAGCGCATTCGCTTCGACATGAGCGAGATGCACACCGACCGTGTTGCCCTGGAGGCCGCCGTCGGCGAGGTCGGCCAGCGTTTCGCCATGCGCTGGGAGCTGCGCTACGGGGACCGGCGCAAGAAGATGGCGATCATGGTCTCCAAGTACGACCACTGCCTGTACGATCTGGTGCTGCGCCATCGCGCCGGCGAGCTCAACTGCGACATCGCGATGATCGTCAGCAACCATCCGGACCTGCAGCCGATCGCCCAGCAGTTTCGCGTCCCGTACCACGTCTTCCCGATCACGAAAGACACGAAGCGAGCCCAGGAGGACGACGAGGCGGCGCTGTTCGAGAAGAGCGACATCGATCTGATCGTCCTCGCGCGTTACATGCAGATCCTCAGCGCCGAGTTCGTCGCCCGCTTCCCGGCGCGCATCATCAACATCCACCACTCTTTTCTGCCGGCGTTCATGGGCGGCAAGCCGTACCACCAGGCGTATCAGCGCGGCGTCAAGTTGATCGGCGCGACGGCGCACTACGCGACCACCGATCTCGACGAAGGGCCGATCATCGAGCAGGACGTCATCCGCGCCTCACACCGCGACTCGGTCGCCGACCTGACTCGCAAGGGTCGCGACGTCGAGCGCAACGTTCTGGCCCGCGCCGTCCGCTGGCACCTCGACGACCGCGTCCTGGTCTACGGCAACAAGACGGTGGTGTTCGCGGCGTAGCCCGACCTCATCCGCAGAGGGGCTTCCGGCGGTTTATCCGCAGATTACGCAGATGGCTACAGTTCGAATCCGCGGCCATCTGCGAAATCTGCGTAATCTGTGGATAGAGAATCCCGATCGGCGAATGAAACCTCACTGGGCGGCGTTGGTCAGGTCGAGCTCCCAGTACAGGAAGTTGGTGGTCTGATCGATGATCTCGGTGCGGTGAGCGGCGTACGGCACGTGGCCGGAGTTGGCGCCGGTCCACGTGGTGAGGAACGAATCGAGTCCGGCGGCGACGGCCTGGTCGCGCGTCGTCACCGCCGCCGAGTACGGGGTGACGGTGTCCGAGGTGCCGTGGAACAGCAGGCTCGGCGCGTCGTCGGGATCTACGATCCCGTAGATGCGGAAGCCGGAGAGCGACACCGCGCCGCCAACCGCGGCCGTCGGATCCTCGCCCGAAGAGAAGCCGACGTTGAGTGCCGTGACCGCGCCCGCCGAAGAGCCGGCGATCGCGATGCGCGACTCGTCGATGCCGTACAGCGCCTGATTGGTGCGCAGGAAGCGAACCGCCGTCTGCGCGTCCTCCATCGCTTCCGCCACCGCCGCGAGACAGGTCGAAACCGGCACGCTCCCGGTGCAACCGCCCGGCTCGAGTCGATAGCTGATCGACACGGTCAGATAGCCTTTTCGCGCGAACGTCCTCGCCTGGTCGACGATCTCCGCCGAAGTCTTGCTGCCGCAGCAGAACGAACCACCGTGCACCCACACGATCGCCGGGCGCTCGGTCACCACGTCGCCCTGCGGCTGGTAGATGTCCATCAACAGGGTGACGGTCTGACCCGACAAGTTGACGGCGCTGCCGTACACGACGTTGCTGGTGGTGGTGAAGTTGGCGAACACGAGATCGCGGTAGCGCAGCGGCGCGGGTCCAGGCGGTACCAGGTTGGGCAGGTCGAGAGTCGCTGTCGCAGTCGGCGATGGCGTCGCCGGCGGAACCGTTGCAGTCGGGGTCGGCACAGACGCACAGGTCCCCTGGCTCGTCGGCTTCGTTATTTTGAAGAGCTCGGCGTCCCTGTTCGTGATGCGGCCGTCGGCGAAGCGCACGCTGTACGTATCGCTGCCGACGATCTCGAACAGGGCGCATCCGTCCGAGCCCGGATTCCCCGGCACGACCCCCACCGGCGCCAGCCGGCCGTCGACGATGACCTTGATCGCGAAGACACCGTTGCGCAGCGAGATCTGCGCCTTCTTGACCGGGCCGTTCTCGCCGTCGGGGTCGCGGTACTTGAATCCGCCGGGTCCGCCGCCGGTCCAGTACGGCTTCCCTGTCGTCGCACTGAGGCCGGCGGGCAGCGAGTAGGTCTCTTCACTCGGATTGGCGCCGCCGACCGACACGGTCACGGTGGCCCCACTGACGCCCGGGTTGCCGACCAAGGTGTCGTCGCTCGCCGTCTCCTTCGCCTTGATGAGGATCTTGCGCTGGGCGGCGGCTCCCGGGTTCTTCACCATCAGCACGCTACCGAGCACCGTTTGATCGGCGGCATGAGCGGTCGAGAGTGGAACAATCAGCAGGGCGAGCAGCAGCAGTCGGCGCATGAGAGCAGTTCCTTCCCGTCGGGCGGATTGGCGGAAAGCTACCACCGGAGCAACCGCAGAGGGAACCCGTTTTCTCGATCCTTTCGAAATCGAAATCCAAATCGAAATCGAAATCGACGACGAACCGAAGCCGGAAGCGATCTCAGCAGCGTCGCAAAGACTCGCCCTTGCCTACTCCCACTCTCCACTCCCGACTCCCGATTTCGATTTCGATTTCGATTTCGAGGTGACGAGGACGACCCTCGGCGGGGTGTCACCCGTGTCGGGCTGGCGGCGGGCAGCAATTGGGCGCGCAGGGCATGAGACGGGGGCCGAGGTTGCCGAGGGCGCGCGGCTGGACGGCCGGGTCGATGCGCTCGGCGATCAAATCGCGGATCATCTCGACGAACAGCGGATGGCTGCCGACGGTGGGCACGCGGGTGAAGCCGATGCCGAGCTCGGCGGCGCGGCGCTTGGCCTGCACATCGAGATCGAACAGCACCTCGACGTGGTCGGTGAGGAAGCCGATCGGCATCACGATCGCGTCGCGCACGCCCTGCTCCGCCAGCGCCGTCAGGTGATCGCAGATGTCCGGCTCCAGCCACGGCTGCGAGGGCGGACCGCTGCGGCTCTGGAAGGCGAGGTCCCAGCGGACCGCCTCGCGCAGGCGCAGGCCGACGAGGCCGCATGCGTCGCGCAGTTGCAGCTCGTAGTCGCATGCGGCGGCCATCGACAGCGGCAGACTGTGCGCCGTGTAGACGAGGCGCGCCTCCGCTCGCCGATCCTCCGGGAGTGCGGCGATTGCCGAATCGACCGCTTCGGCGATCGGGACGATGAAGCCGGGGTGGTTCCAGAAGGCCCGCAGCTTCTCGATGACCGGCGCGCGGGCGCCGACCGCGGCGCGCGCCGCGGCGATGTTCTCGAGGTATTGCCGGCAACCCGAGTACGAGCTGTACGCCGAGGTGACGAAGGCCAGCGCACGCCGCACGCCGTCGTCGGCCATCTCGCGCACGGTGTCCTCGAGGTACGGGTGCCAGTTGCGATTGCCGAAGTACACCGGCAAGTCGAGGCCGCTGTGCCGCAGGGCAGTCTGCAGCGCGGCGATCAACTCGCGGTTCTGCGCATTGATCGGACTGACGCCGCCGAACAACTCGTAATTCTTCGCCACCTCTTCCAGGCGATGGCGCGGGATGCCGCGGCCGCGCGTTACGTTCTCTAAAAAAGGCACGACGTCCGCCGGCCCTTCCGGTCCGCCGAACGAGACGACGATGACGGCGTCATAGCTCTGCAATGGATCAGCCACGACGGAGAAACTACCTGCACCAAAGGGAATCGTCCATTCCAACCCGAGCACGGCGCTTTCTT
>CADEER010000040.1:14674-32546 GCA_902826395.1 uncultured bacterium | reverse complement strand
GCGCCATGGCGGAGTTAGGGAAACCCCCAATAGGCCGCGACGGCGCCGGGTTGCTAGAAGGCCGTTCTT
Source organism: uncultured bacterium (assembly GCA_902826395.1). GTDB lineage: Bacteria > Desulfobacterota > Binatia > HRBIN30 > CADEER01 > CADEER01. Next base: position 32,477 of record CADEER010000040.1, on the reverse strand, counting down.
CTACGAGCTGAACGCCAGCGCTCGCATCGTTCAAGCGCACGCCGAGTACATCGAGATCGACGGTCGCAGCCGCAGCTGCACGGCCCGAGGGAACAGCACCATGGCGGTCAAATACTGGCGGTTGACGTTCAGGGGCGAGCGTTCCCTCGACGACCTGCGCGCGGAATTGGGGCGCAACGGCGCCACCCTGCTGCGCATCCAGGTCGAGGACGGCAAGACGCAGATCTATTTCTCGGGCGACAAGGCGACGGCGGGCAAATCGGCCAAGGCGATCAAGTCGGCATCGGCGAAGGAAGTGCGCGCCGCCGACGTCACACGCATCAAGTAGCACCGCGCGAGGTCTGATCAGGACGCCTCAACGATCTCTACGCGGGCGGCCGTGCGGGGAATTCCTTCACGTGGGCCGCGTGTCAATCGACACCATCCTTCTTATAGCCAGTCGGAGCGGCGGAAGCGGTAGTAGACGTAGCCGCAGAGCGCCACCATGCCGAGCATCACCGCCGGATAGCCCAGCTTCCACTGCAGCTCGGGCATGTGTTCGAAGTTCATGCCGTAGATACCGGCGATCATCGTCGGCACCGCCAGAATGGCGGCCCATCCGGCGAGCTTCTTGGTCACGTCGTTCTGCCGAATCGAGATCAGCGAGAGGTTTGCTTCCAATGCAGTGCTCAAGAGCTCGCGCGTGCTGTCGATTCTCTCGTTGATGCGCACCACATGGTCATAGACGTCGCGAAAGTACGGATGGACGTCGGCGTGCACGAGCGTGTGGTCGAAGCGCAGGATGCGGGTGCATACCTCGATGAGCGGCGTCAACGCGCGCTTGATGGCGACGAGTTGGCGCTTCAGTTGGTAGACCCGTTGGGTGCAGTCGCGATCCAGCCCGTCGCCGAAAATGGCCTCCTCGATGTCGCCGAGCTCCTCCTCCATGGCGTCGACGATCGGAAAGTAGTGATCGACCACGAAGTCCATGATCGCGTACAGGACAAACCCCGGCCCCTTGCGCAGCAGGTCGGGTGAAGCCTCACAGCGCTGGCGCACCGTCGTGTAGGACAGCGATGCGCCGTGACGCAGGGAGACGAGGTAGCTCTCGCCAAGGAAGATGTGCGTCTCGCCGAAGGCGAGCTCGCCGTCGATCATCTGCGCGGTGCGCAGCACGACGAACAGCGAATCGCCGTAGTCCTCGACCTTGGGACGCTGATGAGCGCGCAGGGCGTCTTCGACAGCCAGCTCGTGCAGGCCGAATTCTTCCTGCATCTTCGCCATCAGCGCACCGTCCGGCTCGCGCAATCCGCTCCAAACGAAATGGCCGGGCAGCACGATGACCTCGCTGATGTCGTCGAGCTCGACCGGTCCGACCTTGCGCCCGTCCGCATACGCGACGCAGTTGATGACCATCGGGGGCTCGCTCGTACCTTGCTGCTGGGAAACCGACTCGACCACCGGACCCTCCGTCGCCGCTGCATCCACGCCCTTCGCGGATGCAGACTCTCCACCACAAACCACTGCACAGGCAAAGGGCCGGCGGGGGTAGCAAGTTCACTGGATCGCCCACCCAGCGCATCGAGCTCCAAGTTCACCTCTCCTGCGGAGACTGTCGGAAAACGAAGATTCGCGACCGTACACGTACTCGTACCCGTACTCGTACACGGAGTTTCCTGCAGAATTCAGGCATTGATCGTGTACGGGTACGCGTACGAGTACGTGTACGGAAGAAAATCGACAGTCTCTGCGAGAGAGGTGATCAGTGGTCCGCCGATCCGGCGAGATTTCAGGCCGGCCTGCCAGCTACCGGGTTTGGACTTGGAAGACGCTGCGCTTCGGGGATAGGTTCGCCGGATGCGCGCCTTTCCCGGAATCATCGCCGCTGCTCTTCTCTCGTCGGCGGCAACGGCTGGACCCGTACAAGCGGCCGATGTCGGCGTTGAAGGCCGCAAGCTGGCCGTGGTCGACGGCGGACCGGGCGGTCCTTCGAAGATCATCCTCGTCGCCACGGACTCGGAGATCGACAAGGGCGCCGGCACCGATACCGGTTCGATCTCGGCAACGATACGAATCAACCGCGGCGACATCGCGGGCGGCTTCGCCCTGCCGGCCGGCGCATTCGACGGCGATGCCGGGTGGCGAAAAAACGCTGGCGACGGCGCGCAGTACCTCAACCAGGAATCGGCGAGCGGAGTGCCGACGGGCGCACGCACACTCCTCATCAAGAGCGGCCGCAAGTTGCGGCTCGTCGCCCACACGCTCGGCGACGACGCGCTCGACTTCGCCGACCTGGCGGCGGCGACCGACGGCATCGAGGTCGTCGTCGCGGTTCACAACGGCGACACGACGCACCGATCGTGCACGCGGTTCCCCGCGTCCGAGGTAAAGGTCGGGTCGCCGAGCCCGAGCGGTCGCACGAAGCTGATCGCGCGGCGCGGCGTCGCCGTGTCGTGTCCGGGGATCGAGCTCGCCCCGACGCCCGATCTGCCGGCGCCGCCATCCGCGCCGTATCTGTGGTTCGACGGCAGCGATCCCGGCGCCCTCGCCGATCTGGCAGCGCGCGTCAGTGACCCCGACACCGCTCCGTTCTTCGCCAGCTTCCGCGGCCAGGTCGACGGTGCCCTGGCATCGCTCAACTCTGCCGGCGACGATCAGCGCGCACACGTCGCCAAAGCGGCCGGTCTGTTGCAAGTGCTCGGCGAAACACCGCCCGGCGCGAGCGGCTACGCGACGTACGCCGACGTCGCGGTCACCGCCCTTCTCGGCATCGGCGATCGCACGGCGCTCGATTCGATCGATGAATTCGTCACCCCGCCTGCCAACCTGCTCACGGTGCTGCACGACAGCGGCCGACTGCAGTCGATGTGCGAGGCGTACGACCTGCTGCGCGGCGCCGGCGTCGCGAGCGGCGACGACGCTGCAATTCGCGACCTGATCGCCAACTGGGCGGACGAGCTCGTCATCGATTGGAATCTGACCGGCGATCCGTTCGGCGTCTTCGCCGGCCACCGCGACAACTGGGCGGTCAAGGCCGGCAGCGCGCTCGTCACCGCGGCGCTCGCGCTACCCGACCACACCGGGGCGCCGACTTGGTTGGCCGTCGGCATGGAACACATCCAGGAGTCGCTGCACGAAGTGGTGATGGCACCGGGCTGGTACAGCGAGGGTCCGCACTACGTGAACTACTCGCTCAACAACCTGGCATCGACCGCCTGGCACGTGCGCAACGCGACCGGCGAGGATTGGTTCGACGATCTGGCGCCGCTGGTCGACACTGCTCTCGCCCTGCGACAGCCCGACGGCGAATCAGCGCCGTTCGAAGAGGGCGTGCCCAATGCCTTCCCGCACGACGTCCTCGCCGCCGCCTATCCGTCGCGCGCGGCGCGCATGCTGTGGGCATGGCAGGAGAGCTCGGGCGACCCGGTCAACTACGACAATCAGCAGATCCACTCGGTGACCCGGTTCATCGTCACCGACATCGACACCGCGGCGGCGGCGCCCGAAGTGGCGCCGACCGCGTTCCTCGACGGCGATACGCACGCCGCCGTGCTGCGCTCCGCATGGGATGCGGACGCGGTGCAACTCACCTTTCTGACGGCGCTCGATCACTCCGCGTCGGAACAGTTCGCCTCGCGCCACAACACGGAGAATCCGCTCGACGTCACGCTGTTCGCTGCCGGCGCGATGCTCCTGCCCACCGCCAGCGGCGGGCCGGAAGTGACGAGCTCGGCCAATCGCGCCATCTACCTGCAACCCGGCTCGAAGAACATTCCGCTGGTCGACGGCAACGCGCCCTACCTGCTCGATCCGCTGGCGATCGAGTTCGGCGAGCGCCTCGACAGCACCGACGCCGGCGGCTACGCCCACCGACTGCTCGACAGCGCGACGACGCGCGTCCAGGAGTTCGCGACCGGCGTCGCGGTGCAGCGCACAGTCGCGCTAGTCGACGACGGATTCGCTGTCGTCCTCGACCGCTTCGAGGGCTCCGCGCCGCACAGCTACGCGGCCACCTGGCGCGGCCGCGGTGACGAAAGCGTTCGCATCCTCACAGCGGCGCACGCAGCCGTCGACTACGCTTGGCCCGATTCGTCGACACCCCTCGCTCACCTGGCGGTCGACGTCGCAGCGAGCGCGCCTCTGAGCGGCAACATCGTCAGCGGCCTATACGCGCCCGCCTGGGGTGTCGAGGAGAACCTGTCTCCCCTGCGCATCGCCGCGACGGCGACGTCGCTGCACGCGCTCGCCGTCCTTCGCCCGCGCGCCGAAGCGGCTGCCGCATCGACGATCGCCGCGGTCGGCGGCGGCGACGTGACCGCATTCGCGATCACCGACGGCGCGCGAGAGACCGTCGTCGCCTCGCGCGGCGGCGCTGGCTTCTCCGTCGCAGGGGTCAGCGGCGACGCGCTGCTCGCCGTGGTGCGCCGCGATGCGGGTGTCGCAACCGGCATGGCGATGGTGCGCGGAACCTCGATCGTATCCGACGGCAGCCTGGAGACCGATCGGCTCTCGACCATCTCGCTGGGCATCGACGATGGCGCTGCAGTGATCGCGATCAGCGCCGACGTCGAGGAGCCGCTGCGCATCGAGCTGGCCGACATGCCCGGCATGGACGGCGGCGCTGCGCATCACGCGACGTTCGACGGCAATCCGCTCGGCGGCTCGGCCTTCGCGCAGTCGGGCGCGACCTTCACGGTCCGCGTCCCGCACGGCGGCACTGTCGTCATCGAGCCGCAGTAGTACCGCGGCGTCAGCGCGTCGGCCGGCGGATACCGAGTGCTTTCATGCGCGAGCTGAGGGTCGACTGGTTCATGCCGAGCCGAAGTGCCGCTCCCGCCGGGCCGGCCACCTTCCAATCGGCCAGCTCGAGGGCGCGCTCGATGTTGCGGCGCTCGAGGTCGCGCAGCTCGCCGGCGGTGAGGATGGCGGAGGGCTCGGCGTCCGCGGCGGCGACTCGCGCGGTAGAAGCCGGTGGCAGCGATGGGTCGAGATCGAGCCGACCGGTGCGCGTGCCGATCACCGCGCGCTCGACGACGTTCTGCAGCTCGCGCACGTTGCCCGGCCAGGCGTGCGCGAGAAGGCGCTGCCGCAGCGCCGCGTCGAAGGGCTCGATCCGCTTGCCCATTTCGCGCGCCAGCCGTTGCGCGAATGCGGCGGCGAGCTCGAGCACGTCGTCACCGCGCGCGCGCAGCGGCGGCAGTGAGATCGGGTACACGGCCAGGCGGTAATACAGATCCTCGCGAAAGCGGCCGGCGGCGACTTCGGCCGCGAGGTCGCGGTTGGTCGCGGCGACGACGCGCACGTCGACGCGGCGCGTCTCGCTACTGCCGACCGGCTCCAGCTCGCCCTCCTGGAGAACGCGCAGCAGCTTGCTCTGCAGGTCGATCGGCAGCTCGCCGATCTCGTCGAGGAAGAGCGTCCCGCCGTCGGCCAGTGTGAAGCGGCCTAGTCGGCGCTCGGTGGCGCCGGTGAACGCCCCCTTTTCGTGGCCGAACAGCTCGCTCTCGATCAGACTCGCCGGCATCGCCGCGCAGTTGACCTTGATCAGCGGCTTGTCGCGCCGACGACTGCCCTCGTGGATGGCGCGCGCGATCAGCTCCTTGCCGGTGCCGGTTTCGCCGAGGACGAGCACCGTCGCGTCGGTCTCGCAGACCTGTTCGACCTCGCGCAGCACCGCCGCCAGAGCGGGGCTCGAACCGATCATCCGCGGCGCGCTGCGCAGCGATGCGATCTCGGCACTGAGGTACGCTGTACGCTCGCGCAACTGCTCGATCTGCCGCTCCGCGCTCAGGCGTTCCTCGACGTCGCGCAGAACGAGAACATGAAATCGCCGGCGCCCGAGCTCGAACGCCGACAGCGTCGCCTCGATCGCCAGCGGCGCACCGGCGAGCGTGCACGCCGACAGGCCACCGGCGATCCACAGGTAAGGCGGCCCACCCGCCGCAGCGAGCCGGTGGATGGCAGCCGCCAGGGTTTCACGCCCAGGTGCGGTGAGCAGAGTCGCAAAGGCTGTTTGCCGCAGTGACTCTCGCTCGCCGCCGAACAGGATCTCGGCGGCGCGATTGAACCGGGTGATCCGCCCTTCCTCGTCGAGCTCGACGATCGCATCCATCGCGCTGTCGAACAGGCGCTCGAGCTTTTCGTTGCTCTCGCGCACATCGTCCTCGGCGCGCAGGCGCCGCAACTCGGCAACGGCGCGACTGGCGAACACCTGCAGCGTGTCGAGCAGAAGCGGCTGCGGCGGCATCGGCCGGTTGTCGAGCACCGCGAGATGACCCATGACGGCGCCGCCGGCATCGCTCAACGGCACTCCGAGGTAGCTGACCGCCTGCAGCTCGGGCAGGTCGGGATCTTTGGGATACAGCTCGATGACGCGCTCGGGGATGTGCAGCAGCCGCGATTCGCGCACGACCGGCTCGCAGGGCGTGTTGGCGACGTCGTACTCGAAATGCGTGACGAAGTGCCCGTCGAGCCAGAAGGCGCGCGACCGCAGTCGATTCTGCTCCGCCAGATACTCGGTCACCCAGGCGCCGTGTACCTCGAGGGCCGTGGCCAGGTTGCGCACCAGGGCGCGGAAGAACTCCTCCCCCGTGTCGGTCGACGTCCCTTCGACGACGGCGCGCAGAACCGCCTGCTCGTCGAGGTGCCGCTCCGCGGCGCCTGATCTCGGTTCTCGATCCCCTGATCCCGACATCGTTACGATATCTCGCGATAGGCACCTCCCGAGATCTCACAACTTGCGAGATTTCGAAAGTCCGCGATTACCCCGGTGACGCGCCGCGACAACCTCCGCCTCCTGGCACGCTTTCTGGTTTCCCACTCGAGCAGGCGACCGCGCGTGGGGCGCGGATCTCGAACACCAGGAGGAAGAGATGAGCACCAAGAGTGTAAAGCTCAACGGCTTGGACACGGCGCAGATGCGCGCCACGGTCGAAGCCATCAAGGCGAAGCCGGAGCTGGCCAGGTTCCAGTTCCGCAACCGCAACCGCTGGGTGGACGGCGGCGAGAACCGCTCGACAATCAAGGATTTCTACGGCAATGGCACCGAGGACAGCTCGCGTGAGAGCCCGTTCGAGTTCGTCAACGGCGAACCGCCGGTGCTGCTCGGCAACAACGAAGGCGCCAATCCGGTCGAGTTCCTGCTACACGCCCTCGCCGGCTGCGTGACGACGACGTTCGTACTGCACGCCGCAGCACGCGGAATCCGCATCAACTCCATCTCCACCCGCATGGAGGGGGACCTCGACCTGCGCGGCCTGCTTGGCCTCGACGAGACCGTGTCCCCGGGCTACGAGCGAATCCGCATCATCTTCGACGTCGACGCCGACTGCTCCGACAGCGAGCTCGACGACCTCCTGGCCTACACCAGGGGCCATTCACCGGTTTGCAATACGGTTTGCCGGCCGGTTCCGGTGGTCATCGAACGGGCGGCGCCGGTCGCGGCGTGAGCCAAGGCCGACCCAAACAGGTCGAGGCACCCGGCGAGGATCGCGGGCTGCCTCGACCGAGCTCTGGCCGTTGGGCCTCGACTCGGGAGCGTCTTTTTGTCATATAGCTGGGCCGTGGAGGAGGTTCACATGAGATCGAGATTCGCGACGCTACTCGTTGTCCTCACACTACTTGCCTCGGCGGGCTCACTCATCAGTACCGAAGTCGAGGCCTCGGGGGCCGAACGGTTCGGTTGCTGCATCTGTGCGCCCTGCCTCGAGAACGCGACGCTGTCGGGACTCGACCCGCTGGATTCGGCACAGTGCGCTCCCGCGGCGAGCGCCGGTGAGTGCCCGGATATCTGCGACAGCCAGAATTGCGGCTTTGAAACGTTCGAGAACGTCACGTGCAATGATCCCAGCGTGGCCGAAGCCTGTGGCGATCCATTCGTCATGGCCCCAGCCGCTTCGACGCTTGGCCTGCTGACTCTGGTCGCGCTGCTCAGCGGCTTCGGCGCCTTCTACCTGCGCCGCCGCGCAGCCTGACGACATCGGACCACGGAGTCCGGCGCGCATCGCGCGCCGGACTCCCGTCCACCCCGATGATCTAATGACATCGGGAGCGTTGCGCAGGTAGCAACGCCTACCGTTCAACCGCGCGACTGGAACGTCGCCGCCGGCATGGCTCGGCGGACTGCTGGCGGCGGCGGCATTTGATACGGTGGCGGTGTTCTCTTCTCCTCCGAAGGAGCCGCCATGCCGCGCTACACCGAAGCTGCGAAAGATAGAGTCGTCACCCGCCTCGCCGTCCAGATGAAGCAGGGCCGAGGCGGCGGCATGGCCGGCCAGTTCGCCAGCGAGATCTACCGGCACGCGTCACCAGAGGATGTCCTCACCATCAGCGAGAACGCACTCTATGGCGCCGCACTCTCGGCGTGGTCGCAGTTGCAGGCCCGTCGCCGCGCCGGCGACATCAGCGTACGGGTCTTCAACCCCACCAACGACGAAACCGGCTTCGATCTCGGCTACACCATCGTCGAGATCGTCACCGACGACATGCCGTTCCTCGTCGCCTCGGTGACCGCCGAGTTGAACCGCACCGGAATCACCGTGCACCGATCGGTTCATCCGGTGTTGCACGTGCGGCGCGACGGCAAAGGAGCGATTACAGAGCTCTTCGCGCCCGGGGCGTCGCCGCCCGACGCCGCCGCCGAATCCATGATGCAGCTCCACGTCGACCATCACGCTGGCGCCGATGCATGCACCGCCATCGAGCATCGCTTGCGGGGTGTGCTGATCGACGTACGCGACGCGGTCGCCGACTGGCCGGCGATGCGCAGGACCGTGGCCAGCGCGATCACCGAAATCGAGTCAGCCGTGGTGCCGGCGCAGGCCGGCGAGGTCGAAGAGACGGTCGCGTTCTTGCGCTGGCTGGAGAGCGACCACTTCACCTTTCTCGGTTATCGGGAGTATCGCTTCGTCCGCGACGCGGGAGAGCGGGCGCACATCGAGATCGACGCAGCCAGCGGGCTCGGGGTCCTCCGCAAGTCCTCGGTGATGGCCTTCGAAGGTTTGCTCGACGTGCCGGAGCTGCCGCCGGCGGTCGCGTCGTTCTTGCAGCAGCCCGAGCTGCTGTTCGTCGGCAAGGCGAATCGCCGCTCCACCGTGCAGCGCAATACCCACATGGACATCATCGCGCTGCGCCGATTCGACGCCGATGGGCGGGTCGTCGGTGGACGCCTGTTCGCCGGGCTCTTCACGTCGACGGTGTTCACCAGCTCGCCGCGCCAGATTCCCGTGCTGCGCGGCAAGGTCGCGGCGGTCATAGAGGCATCGGGCTTCGAGCCGGAAAGCCACGACGGCCGCGGCCTGCTGCACGTCCTCGAGACTCTGCCGCGCGACCAGCTCTTTCAATTCGACGAGGCGACGCTGCTCCAGACCAGTCGCGGCATCCTGCACCTGCGCGAGCGACAGCGCGTCGCTCTGTTCGTGCACCCCGATCCACTCGGACGGTGGGTCTCCTGCCTCGCCTACGTCCCGCGCGATCGCTTCGACACGCGGTTGAGACAGCGCATGGCGGCAATCCTCAGCGACGGCTTCGGCGGCACCGTGGATGCGTTCGAGACATCGCTCTCCGACGAACCCATGGCGCGGGTTCTCTACACGATCCGCACCGTGCCCGGCGCGAAGCCGCCGCACCCGGTCGATGACATCGAGCAGCGCCTGGCCGCCGCCGCGCGCGACTGGCGCGAGGACCTCCGCGACGGGCTCGTCGCTCAGCACGGCAGCGCAGTCGGGCGGGCGCTCTTTCAGACCTACGGCGACGCCTTTCCTCTCACCTATCGCGATCGCTACCGCGCCGCCGAAGCGGTCTCCGACATCGAGCACCTGGCGTCCGCATTGGCGGCCGGCGCCATCGTCTTCAACCTGCTGCGCCAGCCGAATGCCGCTCCGGGCGAGCTGCGGCTCAGGCTCTATCGGCGCGATCAGCCGCAGCCATTGAGCGACGTACTGCCGGTGCTGGAGAACATGGGACTGCGGGTGATCGACGAGATCCCGCACCGCATCGCTCCGACCGACACGGATCACGTCGTGTGGGTTCACGACTTCGGCCTCCGGACCCGCACCGCCGCGGACCTGGACATGCCGGCGGTGAAAGGGATCTTCGAGGAGGCCCTGCGCGGCGTCTGTCGCGGCACCATCGAAAATGACGGCTTCAATTCGCTGGTCCTCGCCGCCGGTCTCTCGCCGCGCCGCGTGGTCGTCTTGCGCGGCTACTGCAAGTTCCTGCTGCAGACCGGGATTCCGTTCAGCCAGTCGTACATGGAAGCAACTCTGGTCAACCACGCGGCGATCGCCCGCGCCATCGTCGAGATGTTCGAGAATCTCTTCGATCCGGCGCTCGGCGACGCTGCCGAACGCGACGCCGTCGCGACACGCCTGCAGGCCGAGGTGGACCGCGCCCTCGACGATGTCAAGTCGCTCGACGACGACCGCATTCTGCGCCGCTTTGCCGACGCCGTGCGCGCCACGCTGCGCACCAATTATTTCCAGAAAGATTCAAGCGGAGCCGACAAGTCGTACGTCTCGTTCAAGCTCGACAGCCGCGTCCTCGCCGACCTGCCTGCGCCGCGGCCGTTGGTCGAGATCTTCGTCTACTCACCGCGCTTCGAGGCTGTTCATCTGCGCGGCGGCAAGATCGCGCGCGGCGGCATCCGCTGGTCGGACCGGCGCGAGGACTTCCGCACCGAAGTGCTCGGCTTGATGAAGGCGCAGATGACCAAGAACGCGGTCATCGTCCCGGTCGGCGCCAAGGGCGGCTTCGTACTCAAGCAACCACCGATCGGCGATCGCGAGGCACTGCAGCGCGAGGGAGTCGAGTGCTACCAGACGATGATGCACGCCCTGCTCGACGTTACCGACAATCTGGTCGAGCACGAGGTCGTGCCGCCGCGCGACGTGGTGCGGCGCGACGGCGACGATCCGTACCTGGTGGTGGCGGCCGACAAGGGCACCGCGACCTTCTCGGACATCGCCAACGGCATCGCGACAGAGCGCGAATTCTGGCTCGGCGACGCCTTCGCCTCGGGCGGCTCGGCCGGCTACGACCACAAGCAGATGGGAATCACGGCGCGCGGTGCCTGGGAATCGATCAAGCGCCACTTTCGCGAGATCGGCGTCGACGCGATGACCACCGACTTCACCTGCGTCGGCGTCGGCGACATGTCCGGCGACGTGTTCGGCAACGGTGCACTCTACACGCCACACATGCGCCTGGTCGCTGCATTCAACCATCTGCACATCTTCGTCGACCCCACACCGGACGCGGCCGCCTCGTTTCGCGAGCGCCAGCGACTGTTCGCGCTGCCGCGCTCCTCGTGGGCCGACTACGACAGCAAGCTGATCTCGCTCGGCGGCGGCGTCTTCGAACGCGCCGCGAAGGAGATTCGCGTCTCGGCGGCGATGCAGGAGCTGTTTGATCTCGGCAAGAAGGCGACCGTCACGCCAAGCGAGCTGATTCGCGCCATCCTCGGCGCCAGGGTGGATCTGCTGTTCTTCGGCGGCATCGGCACCTTCGTGCGCAGCGGCGCGGAGGGCAACACCGAGGTCGGCGATCGCGGCAACGACGCGGTGCGCATTCGCGGCCGCGAGGTCAAGGCGAAGATCGTCGGCGAGGGAGCCAACCTCGCGGTGACACAGCGCGGCCGCATCGAGTACGCGCTCGCCGGCGGCCGCATCAACACCGACTTCATCGACAACTCGGCCGGCGTCGACTGCTCGGATCACGAGGTGAACATCAAGATCCCCCTCGCTCGGGCAATGGCCGCCGGCCGCCTCTCGCGCAAGAAGCGCGACGACCTGCTCGCCGCGATGACCGAGGAGGTCTCCGCCCTGGTCTTGCGCGACAACTACCGGCAGAGCAGCGCGCTCAGCGAGACGGAACGCCAGAGCGCCGTGCTGCTCGACGATCACGCGCTCTTCCTCGCCGCGCTCGAAAAGGAAGGACGGCTCGACCGAGCGGTGGAGTTCTTGCCGACTGCCGAGGAAATCGACGAACGCCGCGCCGACGGCATCGGCTTGACGCGGCCCGAGCTCGCCGTGCTCCTTGCCTACGCAAAGATCGTCCTGCAGGAGCAGGTGCTCGAATCCGAATTGCCCGACGATCCTCATCTCGCCGGCGGCATCGGCGCCTACTTTCCCAAGGCGATGCAGAGGCGCTTCGCCGACTTGCTGCATGAACACCGGCTGCGCCGCGAGATCACCGCCACGTACGTCGCCAACACGATCGTCAATCGCATGGGCCCCGCCTTCGTCTCGTCGCTGCAGGAACACACCGGCGCGCCGGTCCCCGACGTCGCGCGCGCCTATCTCGCCGGTCGCGAGGTGTACCGCGCCGCCGAGCTCTGGCTCGACATCGACGGACTCGACGACGGTTACGCGGCTGATCTGCAGACCGAGATGCGGCTCGAAGTCCTGGCCCTTATGAAGCGCGCCACCGTTTGGTTCCTGCGCCACGGCCGGCCCGGCGCCGCGATCGGTGACCTCGTCGCCGCCTATGCGCCGGCGGTTGGGGTCGTCGGCAAGAGCCTCGACAAGGTCGTCCCAGAATCCCGCAAGCAGAGCCGCGACCAACGCGTCGCGTACTACACGAACAAGGGCGCACCGCCCGACCTGGCGCGCCGCGTCGCCAATCTCGACGTGTTGGCCGCCAGCTGCGACATCGGCCGCATCGCGTCCGCTCACGAGGTCGACGCGCGAGACGCCGCGCGGGCCTACTACCAGCTCGGCGCGCGACTCGGGCTCGACTGGCTGTGCCAGGCAAGCGCGGGGCTGGTGGTCGAAGGCGATCGCTGGCGCAAGACGGCTGCGATCGGACTGATCGACGATCTGCAGACGATGCAGGCCGATCTCACCGCGGCGATGATCGCCGAGGAAGGCGGGGAGGCGGCGCGGCCGGAACGCATCGAGGAGTGGTTGCGCCGACGCGGTCACGCTCTCGATCGCATCGAAGCAGTGATCGCCGATCTGCGCAGCACACCGCGCATCGATCTGCCGATGCTATCGGTGGCGGCGGCCGACTTGCGGGCGCTCAGCCGGCAGTCGGGAACGCGACGCCGGGAGTCGTGAAGCAGAGCGTGGGCGGCCCGCTGCGGGCCGCCCACGCCCCTTCAGGCGTTACTCACAGACGAACTTGATCTCGGAGAGAATATCGCCGACCGACGAACCGAAGAAGCCGAGGTGACCGACCATCGCGGCGCCGCTCACCGTCTCCGCGCGCACATCCTCGCAGCTCGAAGGAGCTCCGGTCAGAGTCGTCGGACCGAGGACCAACCCCGACATATTGGCGGCATTATCCATCCGTCCGATCGACACTCCGGACGTCAGCTCGCCGCACAGAGGCGCCAGTGTGATCGTCGGCGGCACGTTGCCGCAGACGCCATCCTCGTCGAGCTCGACCGTGATGGCGACGCCGAGGCTACACGAAAGACCTCCCGTCGTGCCCGTACCGACGCCGGGCTCCGCGCAAACACATTCGCAGATGGTCCCGTCGACTCCACCTTCGGGCCCGCCGCACGAACCGCCGGGGCAGTTGGCGTCGACCGAGCAACTATTCCCGTCGTTGCTCCCGCCCAGGCAGAAGTCTTCGCACGTCGACGATTGACGGAAGTATCCGGCGCCCAGTCCGTCGCAATGAGCGTCGCAGACCGACGCGCAGTTGGCCGGGCTCGTGCACTGGCCGACGTTGCGATTCGCCACCACGTTCACGTCGATTCCGTCGTTGCCGTCACAGTCCGCTACGCGAGCCGGACAGGGCGTGAAAGGTTCGATGCAGACATCGCCCAAACCGATGATGTTGACCGGATCGAAGGTCTGCACTTCGCAAGTGCAGGAGAGATCCGTGCCGTCGTCGGTGCAACTGACGCCAATTTCGCCCAGCGGGAACAGATTGATCGTCGCGGGAAGCGGCAGAAGCAGATTCAGCTCGCTGGTGTCGGCGAGCGTACATACGGAGTCGAACACTTCCGGAAGCGGCGTCGGCGTCGGCGGGGCGACGTTGCAGCCAAACAGCGAATTGTTGACCGCCTGGATGAGCTCGTTGATTGCCACCGTGCCGTTGCCGTTGGCATCGGCCGCCGTGCACTCCGAAACGTTGATGTTACCGAGGCTGATGCCCACCGCGCGGATCAGCTCGGCGATGTTGACGGCGCCGTTGTCGTTGCAATCACCGACGCAGTTCGGCTGCGCCGACACGCTCGCCGCGCCAATGACCGTGCTCACCGCCAGCGCCGCGACGGCTCGCGCCGCCAAGCCGCGCAGCGGCCCCCTCTTTTGTCCTGAACGCATCGAATCCTCCTTCACTGAGTCGTGTGGCGAAACGCCAACGCGGATTACTAGTCGAGGGCCAGTTTAGTGTCAAAACAGCGACGCCGGGAAGCGCCGGGCAGCTCGACGGTCCCGCGACTGCCAATTGCTTCCTTCCCACCGCCGGGGGAAAGATCGAGTCGCCATGACAGTCGACACCCGAAGGGCCGCCGCGCTCGGCGAAGGCGATCTCCATCGCCTCGAAATCGCGCGCGGCGGACCGGTCGATCCCGATCGCAGTCTGTTTTCGCCGCGCGGGCAGGTGTGGCGGATCAACCGCGAGGCGGTGCTGCTCGCTGGCGGTGGGCGGGCGCTGTTGATGCAGATCGCGCATCCCCTGGTCGGAACCGGCGTGGCGCGTCACAGTGCCTTCGAGAAGGAGCCCCTCGCGCGCCTCTGGCGGACGCTGGATCTCACCCTGACGATCGTCTTTGCCGACGCCGCCGGCGCCCTGACCGCGGTGCAGCAAATCGAGCGCCGCCACCGGCCGGTGCACGGGCGGCTCGACGAGGCGGTGGGGCGGTTCGCGGCCGGGACCGAGTTCGACGCCAACGACCCCGAGCTGCAGTTCTGGGTGCACGCGACGCTGATCGACAGCGCGATGGCGACATTCGACCGCTTCGTCGCGCCGCTGACCGATGCCGACAAGGAAGAGTTCTACGAAGAGTCAAAGATCACCGCGCGGCTGTTCGGCGTCCCTGAGCCGGCGATCCCGACCACGTACGGTGACTTCGCCGCCTACATGCGTGAGATGGTCGAGGGCGACACCCTCGGCTTCGGACGCGACGGCCGCCGCGTCGCCGACTCGATCATGGATCCGCCCCTGCCACCCGGCCTGCGTCAGATCGCCGGTAGCGGCCGCATCTTCACCGAGGGAATGTTGCCGGCGGCGCTGCGCACCAAGCTCGGCTACCAATGGAACGACGGCCGACAGCGCAACCTGGATCGCGCGGCAGCCCTGTCGCGCAAGATGCTGCCACTGCTGCCGGCCCGGGTGCGCGGCTTTCCCCATTCAGTGAGAGCCGGGGCCTGGAGGTAAGGGACAAAGGACATAAACGACTGCAAGGATAAAGGATCGAGTCCTTTGTGTCCTTGCAGTCCTTTATGTCCCTTGGCACCGCCGGTCGGTCTCTAGGTGAGCCCCCAAACCAATCCCAACTGCCCCAAATGATACGTCACGATGATTGCAACGCGGGCGCCGGGGAAGGGATCCACGAAGCGACTCCAGGCGATCATCGCGTCGGATGCGTAGAACAGCAGCGCGCCAACGATCGCGGCGAAGCTCCCCGAGGCGAACGCCGACGCAACCATCGCGACGATCGCCAGCATGTAGATGGCAATCGGAGGTCGCATCGTCTCGGGCTTTGCAGCGATGAGAATCCTGAAGGCCAGCGGCGCCGAGATGGCGAGAATGAGAATCAGCCAGACCGCGCGCGTCGTCGGATCGACCGTGAACGAAAGCACATAGAAGATGTGCCCGATCAGGAAGGCGCTCAGACCGGCGATGAACATGTCGTTGGGCAACATCAAATAGATGTCGCCCAAGAGCGAGAAGATCAGCGCCGCCAGCAGCACCCACGTCACTTCCGGCTGCAGCGCCGCGTAGAGCACCAGGAGAGCCAGCGTCGCCGGCTTCGCAACCCACTCACCGGCCTTCCAATCGTTCGCCACCGCGATCCAATCCAGCGCCGCGAACGCGAAGAAGAGGACCAACGTCAGTGCTTCCATGATCAGGACCTTTCGTCGCGATTGAGTCGGGGCCGAGGGGAGATACTCGCCCCCCGCCCCTCGCCCCCCGCCCCAATTTTCTTCAGCAATCCCACCATCTCATCGTGGATGCGCCCATTGGAGACCAACGTCTGCAAACCGTAGGGATCGAACTCTCGTCCGTCGAAATCGCTCGCGGTGCCGCCCGCTTCGCGAACGATGACGACGCCGGCGACCGTGTCCCACGGCTTCAGCTTCCACTCCCAGAAGCCGTCGAGACGGCCGCAGGCGACCGCGCACAGATCGATCGCGGCTGAGCCGCCGCGTCGGATGCCGTGCGTCGTGAGGATGAACTCGCGCACGTACGACAGATAGAAGTCGACGTGCTGGCGACGGTCGTAGGGAAACCCTGTGCCGATCAGTGCGGCCGACAGCGCGCCGGTCTGCGACACCGATATCCTGGTGCCGTTCAGGAAAGCGCCGCCGCCCTTCTCCGCCGTGAACGTCTCGCGCCGCGTCGGGTCGTGCACGACGCCGGCGATCAGCTCGGTGCCGCGCGCCAGGCCGAGCGAGAAGGAGTATTGCGGGTACGTGTGCGCGAAGTTGGTCGTCCCGTCGAGCGGGTCCAGATACCAGGCGAGTTGGTCCGCGGCGGGTCGCGCGATCGCCGCGCTGCTCGCCTCCTCGCCGACGATCAGGTGCGCGGGGAACTCGGCGCGCAGCCGCTCGGTGGCGAAGGCCTCGACGGCGTGATCGACCGCCGTGACGAGATCGATCGTTCCCTTGTGCTCGAAGGCGATTCCGGCGCCGGCGGCGGCGCGAATCTGCTCGCCGGCCTCTTCCGCGACGGCCTGCGCCACCTCGAGAAATCGACTCACGCCGGCACGGCTCGCACATACCTGGAATCCGCGCAATCGGTCTGGCATACAACCCGCTTCTCCGAGGACTCGAAAACGCGACCATGAAGGCGATCACCGTCGGCTCCGAAGCGCACAAGGAGCTCTTCTGTCGAGAGTTCATCGACACCCACGATCCCTACGATCCGACGCGCATGGCCTGGCCGGAGCTCGACGAGGCATCGGTGCAGCGGCTGCGCACCATGCCGTTCTGGGACGAGGCGATCTCCACCGAATCCGATGTCGCCGTGAAAGTTCAGGCGCTGGTCGCGCAGCAAACCGACCCGCTGCTACGCGAAGCCATCGCGTTGCAGGGCTTCGAGGAAGCGCGCCACGCCAACCTGTTGCGCGAGATGCTGCGCCACTACCAGGTGCCGGAACCAACCGTCACCGCCGAGAAGCAGCACCCGGACCCGGAGTGGAACTTTCTACGCGTCGGCTACGGCGAGTGCTTCGATTCGTTCTTCGCCTTCGGCCTGTTTCGCCTGGCCGGCGAAGCGCGCCTGTTTCCCCCGCCGCTGCTCGAAGTGATGGAGCCGATCGTCCGCGAGGAGGCGCGTCACATCCTCTTCTTCGTCAACTGGGTCGCCTACTGCCGCGCCCAGCGGCCCTGGCATCTGCGGCCATGGCACGCCGCGCAGTGCGCGGCGGCGATGGCGCTGCAAGTTTGGACTCGCATCCGCACCGCCATCGCGGCGGCGCGCGGCGGCGACAACGGCGGCGAAGACGACTTCATGCTCGGCGTCCAGGAATCGCTCGATCTGGACTTCTCGCCCCGCCACGTCGTGGAGACCTGCCTGCGCGAGAACGCCGCCCGCCTCGCACCCTACGACCCGCGCCTGCTGCGGCCGCAATTCGTACCCGGCCTGGCCAAAATGCTGGCCGCGGTATTGCCGCGCTAGGGCGCTGCGAACCGCTTGAACCGTCAGG